>JAFVBS010000020.1 GCA_017479865.1 Clostridia bacterium | reverse complement strand
CCAATTTCGTATAACTCCAGATGGATCATTTTCATTTTGATATTTTGCTAAATCTGTTAAAGAAATATAATCTACATTATCTACTCTCATAACTCTTACTTGTCTATTATTTACATTCATTTGTGTTTGTATAAGTTCTTTGCTCATAACATCACTTCCAATCTTTGTGAATTCTTTTACTATTATAGAACTAATGTTTGTGATTGTCAAGTAAAAAGTTAAATGTAAATTAATTCTTTGAATATAATATCTTCAACTGAATGCTTATAATTATTCATAAGACCAACCCATTTTAAAGTATCTGTATTTTTTAGATTATCATCAAGAAGATTTTTTTCTAACATTTGATTCATTAACATTTCAAATCTTTCTTTAGCTTGTTTATCAGTATCTACAATATGTTTTCTTAAACTACCTTCCATAAACATTATAGTATAATCAGCCTTTTTATATTTTTTTAAATATTCTAGTCTTAAATGACCATACTTTCCAATATGATAATTTTTTTCATATTCATCTTCTGCTAAATATAAGTCGGGAATATAATAATCTCCTTCTTTATGATAAGTTATCTCTCTCATAACTAAAAACCTCCTAAAATTTATTTTCGCTACAAAATGAATTAAATCTTTATATCATATCAAGCTGTCAAAACATCAATAAAATAAGGAAGAACTAAATAAGAACAATTTTGTCCTTATTTAAGTTCTCCCTTCGGTTGATTGTTTTGTTGATTTAAATTAATTTCATTACTCCAAAGACAATAGCATAGGCAATTAGTACTAATGCCGTTCCTAAGCAGGCACTAAAAATAATTTCTGATAATTTATGCTCTTTAGCTGCAATTCTGCTCTCTGAAACAAGAATTGCCATGACTAATGATAAAATTAAAATAACAGCATTATTAGCTAAAATCCAAATAATTGTATTGGCTGCAAAAGCAATAGTAGCATGTCCACTTGGAACAAATTTGTTATTGAGTCCTCTATGCCTATTCGTTTTAGCATAAGCAATGAGCGCCAGTGCGGCAATCATAACGGTTATCATTACCGAGAAAGCTAAATGTGAAGGTGTATTTGCCACATTTTCAATAAAATTCAAACCAATATCTGCAATTTTGTCAAAGAATAAAAAGTAAGCAACAATCAAAGCATTAATGGTAGCAATCACTACTCCCCCTGCTGCCACATCTTTGGCAATTTTTGCTTTTGGATGATATACATCCACATATAAATCTACCACTGTTTCAATAGCAGTATTTACCATCTCAGCAAAAATGATTAACACAATGGTAAATAAAAAGCATAAAAATTCTGCTTTATTTAAATTAAAGAACAGACTGATAATGACAACAATAATGGCAATGATTAGTTGTTGCTTAATATGTTGCTGAGTTGTGGTAGCATATATAATACCTTTAAAAGCATTTTTCCAGGAATCAATAAAGTTTTTATTTTTTAGTCTTTCATCCTTTTTTTGTTTTTCTTCATTTCGTTCTTCTAATATTGGGTTATCTTCTTGCTTGTCTTGCTTTTTCATATTTTACGATTTCCTCACTTTTCATATTTTTTTGAATTATCTTTTTAAATCTAGTTTTGATAATACATTTTCTTCCTTTTCACGCATCACTGCTTTTTCCTCTTCCTCCATATGGTCATACCCCATAAGATGGTAGAAGCCATGTACCAACATATAAGCAAATTCTCTTTCAAAACTATGTCCATATTCTACCGCTTGCTCTTTGATTTTTTCAATGGAAATAATAATATCACCTAAAATATCCTGTCCTGTTATGTCTTCTGGTTTTTGCTCTTGCTCTAATATAGTTTTTAATTCCTCACCTTCAAACATTGGAAAGGATAGCACATCTGTTGGTCTATCAACATTGCGATATTGCTTGTTAATTATATGAATGTTTTTGGGATTGGTTAAAGTAACACAAATATAAAACTGTAGAGGATTAATTTCCTCTACTTCAAAGCATTTTTGTAGTACTTGTTCCACTAATGCAATATATTCTTCATCTTCTGGAAGTTCTTTAAAAACAACTTCTGCTACACTGTTCATAACTACTCCTTCTACTGATTTGCTACTTGTTTTACTTTTCTCTGTATTCTTTTATAATATGTTCCTTCAGAAATATAGCTATTTTTTAAGTTTTGCATTGCACCTAATTCCACTAACTTCTTTTGATAGAATCCAATAATTTTATAGTATTTATTCTTCTCTTTACGCACTTTTGTAAGTTCATCACGTAAAAATAGCACTTGTTTTTTAGCAATATATTCTGTGTAATTACTTTCTTTTATTTTTTGAATTGTTTGATATTCTGTCCAAAATTTTTTGTATTCATCTCTAAGCAATGGCTTGTCCCAATAAATTTTGGTAGCTAACAATTTCACATTATATTCTTCAATGAGTAACATTAACAAAGAATATGCTTTTTCTTGTTTTTTTGCTACTTTAGTATCAATAATTAAGCTTCTAGTATCTTGTAAAAGCTTATCATAACATTGTTCTGCCACAACAAGTGGTAAGCTATGAGTAAACAGCTTTCTACTTAGCCCCAGTAAAATCATATTTTTTTCAATAGTATCATTCTGGTCTAATTTTCCTACTGTGAATTTTTCAAAATTTTGGTATTCCTCCAAAATTTGTTGGTATACTTTATTTTCTGGTTCTTGTTCCATTTTAATTGGCAAAATTTCTTCAATATATTCTTCTAAGGCCGTAAAAATTTTATGATAAACTTCTTCTTTTGCACTAGGTAATAAGTTATCTGCCAATTTAATAGAATAGTGTTTTAAAATTCCTTTATATAGCCCCTCCATTTGAGAAGCATATAATTTTTTATATTTTGCTACTAACTGTGGTTTATTTTTCATTTCCTCAACATTTTCATAGTCTAGCCTTAGTAAATACATTTGCTTTTTATATTTATATTCTAAATATTCTGACTCTTTCAAATGAACGATAGCATAATATTGTGATAAAGCATTTTTTTCAAAGTCTGTTGCAGTATCATTTTTTACTTTCTTATAAATTGAGTCCATTACATATTTGTCAATTGACTCTAAATATAAAGCATACGTATCCTCAAACTTTTTGGTTACCTCATCTTTTTTTGCTTCATCTTCAATATTATTTTTATTGGCATATGCCTCATAAGTCTTTAGTACATTATTTCTTTTGATCGAAATGAGCATTCCATTAATACCAATTCTAGTTGGAATGAGCAATTTTGTAATAGTATTGGTAATTTTAGAGAAAAACGTTTTTTCTTGATAAATTCTTAAACTTCTTTCTTCCATAAATTTTCTTCCTTTCAAAATACTATTTTTTCTTTTGTCGCAATGTTTTCAAGTACTTCGTAAATCACTTCAACTTCTATATATTGCTCTGTTTGTTTCTCATGTATTTGCTCTCCTAATATATTTTCCTTTTGCTTTATTTGCCCTTCAATTTTTTGTTTTGCCTCCTCAATTGCCATCTGTTTTGCCTCGTCTTTTGAGTAGGTAACCTCTATTTCTGTATACTCTTCATTGCGTTTTTGAGTAATTTCAATTGGCAAATATAAATTAGAAAATAGTTTTAGTTTTTTACTTGTTTCTATTGTATCATATTTTTGAAATTTTGAAAGAGTTTTGAAGAAATTTATTTGAAAATTATTTATCTTTACGGAATATTTATTTTCGACGTTTCCTGTTTGCTCTTTTTTGAGTTGTTTGAAAGGAACTTGTGCTGTTGCGGTGTACCAAACTTTTGCCCATACTTCGCCATTTGCATGCACATAACGTGTTCCTGTAAACTTACCTTCTAGCCATCCTCCAATTAAAATGCTTCCTTTGGTAATGACCTCTCCTTCTTTGACTACGGGTGTGCCGTTTCCAGCACTTATTTTGGTAATTCTTCCTTCTTTTGTTGCAACAATATTACAATAGTCATCTTCTTGAATGATATCTGGTTTCAAGTTTGCTTCGACAATTTTAACTGTTGCATTCGTTCCTTTAATTTCAATTCCAACCCATGCAATATCATTTCTTTGCAAACGAATTTGATTAATTACCTCTTTGGTATTAAGCCCTATTTTTGATTTTCCTATTTTGAAGTTATTCTCTTGCAGTATTTTTTCAATTTCAGCTTTATCAATTGTTTCATTCCCTGTAATTTCAATATTCCATATAAAATGAGATAAGGTAAAAATTGCTATCATAATTAGGAAAAGGCATAGGAAAAAAATTTTTCTTTTTTGATAACGATAAAATAAAAATGGAAGCCCTTTTTTATTGCCTATTTTTACTTTGCATCTTGATTTTTTTGCAATCGGTTTGATACGTCTGAAATCTTGAATGCTAACATTGAAAGTAGCTGCTGCCTCTGTTTTCTTTTTAAAGTTCCACAAAAATATTTTTTGCTGATGGCAAAAATTGATAAATCTTTCTATATAATAGCCTTCTATTTCGATTTGCACATAGCCTAAGATATAGTTGAGTAAAATTTTGAAATACAAAATGGAGCCTCCTTATTTATTTTAATGAACAACAAAATCGTTGTTTTTTGTAGCTTGCCTTTAAATTTATATTTTTCAAAAAAATGTTACAATCGCTAGCCCTTGTTGTCGCATTTTCTCAGAATCATCAAAGCACTAAAAGTACATTTGACTTGCAAAATAAAGAAATGCTCCAGTTGTTCCACTTCGCTACACCTACGCTGGCTACGCTTTCTTGTAACATTATTTAAAAAGATTCATCTACAGTCGTCATTCTTAATCAGTAATGGATTCGAAGTCGATGCTTTCAATTTTGCCAGTGATGAGCAAGTCGTCTGTTGTCATTTCTTTTAGGTTCATAGAAAAACCATTAATATTTAAAATGCCAATGTGTGTGCTAATGCGAATGTAAAATTCTTGGTATTCCAAAATTGCTTTGTAGTTCTCAATGAGCATTTGTCCGAATCCTATAACTGTAATTTTGGGCTCATTGGAAGTAATTTCTCTTGGCATTTCTAATAATCTATCCAAACGACTTTCTCGTTTTGCTCTTTTTCTTTTTTGAGGTGAACTCATAAGTTTTTTCCTTTCATTTTCTAAAAGAATTTTAATTACAGTCAAAAGTATCCATGATTGATGGAATGACGAATACAATTGAAACAATAGTGAATTGATATTCTTAGAAAAACGGTCTAACAAAATCTAAAAGCATAGCTTTAAGATTTTGTAACGGTCGCATAACTAATTTCTACGTCAATTGCACTTTAAAAAGTGCAATTTCCTAGAACTTAGAAAAACGTAGCATGAGGGTGCAAGTTTCTTGGAGAGGCTCATGCACGTTTTAGCTTAGAAGACCAATGAGCGTTTCATGAGCCGAGGAATGACATAAAACATGGATACTTTTGACTGTGTCATTATTTCAAAAAATTTATCGTTGGAATTCGTCTAAACTCTTCCACTCATATCCCATTTTTTTGATTTCTTTAATACAGTAGTCTAAAATATTAGCATTGTCTTTGGAAGTTCCATGAAGTAAAATGACAGCTCCTGGATGGACATTGTCAATCACTTTCTTTTTTCCGTATTCTTCTCTTCCTTGTTTGTTTTCGTCCCAATCATCATATGCCAAGCTCCACATCACCGTTTTATACCCAAGACTATTAGTAAAGGCAACAGTTCTTTCACTATATTCTCCTTTTGGTGGACGAAGGTATTTCATTTCATAGCCAAACTTTTCGTAAATTGCTGTGTGAAAGTTCATGACCTCACTTTTAATTTGGTTTTCTGTCAAATCAGGCATGCTCTTGTGGTTCACTGTATGATTTCCTACAATATGGCCCTCATCAATCATTTTTTTTACTAAGTCTGGTTGTGTATTGAGGTAGTGTGCTGTAATAAAGAAAGTAGCCTTCACCCCATTTTCTTTCAAAACTGCTAGTATTTTTTCAGTATATCCTGCTTCATACCCCATGTCAAAAGTTAAATACACAATCTTTTTTTCTTTGTTTCCCATGTAAATTCCGTCATAGGTATCTAATATTTTTTTGTTAATACTTCCCACATCCGGTTGCTCATGATGCTCCACTCTTTTAATTCCCCAGCCTATTTTTTTGTTACTAAGGGCAACGCTACTTGTTGCAATAGTTGCTTTTCGCTGATTTGTATCTGTCACTAATACTCCAAATGCAATAACAAATAGAATAAATGAAATGGCAATAATGAACTTTGAATTTGTTTTCATGATCTTCCTCTTTTCTATGAAAGCTTTTTGTAAATACTATGAAATTGTATGAAGGATTATGACTTAGTTGGCATATCTAAAGAGATTTGTGAAGCAACAAAAAAGAAAATGGTTTTTAAAAAACCATTTTCTGACTTCATTTTATCGTGGATAATTTGACATTGCTTGATATGTTTCTGCATTTGGTTTTGACATTTTTTCCTTTAATTCTTTTGGAAGCATTTGTCTTACCTGTCCTAAAATTTCGCAGTATTTTAGAGTTTGCTCATAATCCTTTTCTACAATGGATTCTATGATATATTGGACTGACTTCAAAATCGTTGGGATATGAATGGTAATTCCTAATTCATAGAACCAGCGCATTTCATCTAAAATTTGAATTCTTTCTTCTTTTGTCAATTTTGTGGAATCAATAAACTTATACATCATATAATTCATACTTTTAGCATAAAAATACCTGTAATATTCCAATTCGTTATTGTCTCTAAAGTTTTCATATATCATTCGATAGGCTTTGTTGATTCCATCAAAATATTTTTTAGAACAATTATTAGAAATGGAATTAGTGTATCTTTGTCGATATTGATAGATGACTGTTGGAATATAAAATACGCGATTGGATTTGATAAAACAATAGGTGGTAAATACTGCATCTTCTGCTGGTATTCTTTCTTCGAATTCAACCCCTAATTGATCAAGAAATGACTTTCTAAATATTTTATTCCATACACTTGAATTCATGAGATAAAAAGATTTTTCGTAATCCTTGATGGAAAGCTTCATTTCTTGATATTTTTCCAAGAAAAAAACAGGCTTTTCCCACTTGGTTCCATCATCATCCATGTTAATATAGTTTCCAATGATATAATCTGCATCTGTCTTTTCAATTTCTCGATACATTACTTCGCAAGCGTTGTTTTCAAATTTATCATCGGAATCGATAAACATAATATATTTTCCTGTTGCATTTCTAAGTCCTGTATTTCTAGCTCCAGATAATCCTTTATTTTCTTGATGAAATACTTTAATTCTTTGATCTTTCTTTTCATATTCATTACAAATTTTTCCCGAATTATCAGTTGAGCCATCGTCTATTAATATAATTTCTAAATTTTGAAATGTTTGAGCCATTACTGATTCAATACATTCTTTTAGGTAACTTTCCACATTATAAACTGGAATGATTACAGTAATTTTCTCCATGAATTTTCCCCCCTAAAAATTAGAAAAATAGTCAAGATACTTTTGTTGATATGCCTGATAATTAAAATACTTTGATTGTTCATAGTTTTCTTGCGATAGTTCTAATAATAATTTTCTATCATTATATAATTTGATAATTTTATTTTTTAGTTCTTCTTTTATTTTATCTTCAGATTTTCCAATTTCTCTTGCTGGTAATATAAATTCTTGTTGTTTGTTTCCTAAATATTCTTTTGCAACACCTACATCAGTAGTAATTGTTGCTACGCCACTTCCCATTGCTTCCAACAATGGCTTTGGTGTACCTTCACTAATGGAAACACAAGTGTAGATATCAATGTTTCTATAGTAATGACACATTTCATTACTTGGAATATAATTTGTTTTTTTATCTGCACAATATAATTGAATATGGTACCCCTCAGACTGTAGCTCTTTTATGACAGGCAATAATACTGTATGGTATCCTTTAAAGTCTATAGGTTTACCATTTTCATCCTTTAATTGATTATTCCATTCACTATTGCCCACCCAGCCTATCACAAGTTGGTCTGCTGACTGACGAAGAGACCTTTCGGAATATTTTGGAAAAAATATTCTTTCGTCAAACGTATCCCCTAAAATTCTATCTGGATTTTTGATAGTAGAATTGTTTTGATAAATGTCATACAATTTTTGAGATGATACAACATACTTTTTGCAAAAAGTGTTAAAAAGCTCATTATACGAACTATCACCAATAAATAAATGGTCATATACCCCTGTTGATAGCTTTTGCTTTAAGTCTTCCACCTTTATGTTTTTTCTTGCTAGCTCTTCTTGTATGTTTGAGTCACAAATTGGTAGTAAGGTTTTTCTCCAAAAAAAATGAATGATATCATAGTTCTTCACTTGTTCTAAAATCTTGATTAGATTTTCATTAAATGGTTCTGATTTACTATAAAAAATATCTACATCAAACCTTGTTTTTAACGCTTCCTTAATTAAATTTGCTGCTAAGTGAAATGCCCATCCTTCAATATCAACAATTAATGCAATTTTTTTCATTTCATGCCTCTTTTTATTAAAACCTTTCGCTCATTATATCATTGGACACAAAATTTGTAAAGAACAAAATTTCATGTGTCCTATAAAGCCAAGCCTTACTGCCCAGAGAAGTTACACTTTCCTACGTAATAATAAATGCCCTAGCGTAATTATTTTTTGAAATCTCTTGACAAGATGTTTCTTTTGAATTATATTTAATATCGTTACTGGAAAATTTTGGGTAATTCTGTTAGATATTGTCGAATTATTTTTTCAGTAATCACTTACTGTACGGAGGATAAAATATGTTGAATTTTGCTTTATGCGATGACAATTTAAATGTATTAAGAAAATTAGAAAAAATGTTAGATTCTGTTTTTATTAATCACAATATTGATGCTCAAATTGTATGTAGTACTACCAACCCTGAAGAGGTATTAAACTATGTATCTCGTCATAAGGTTCATGCCGTTTTCTTAGATATTGATTTGAAATCTGATATGTCAGGATTAGATATTGCCAATAAAATTCGTGAAAAAGATAAAAACATGTATATTATCTTTACCACTGCTCATTTAGAATATGGTTTTGTGGCATATCGATATAAAACTTTTGATTACTTGCCAAAGCCTATTACAATAGAAAGATTAGAGGAAACAGTTTGTCGACTAGTAGAAGATATAAATGGGGACGAAACACAATTTGTTAGATTAGATAATAACAGAACCATTATCAAGCAAGATACTATTCAATATATTCAAAAAGATGGGATGAAAGTGATTTTTCACACCGATACAAGAGATTATGAAACTTACAGCTCTTTTAAGAGAATTTTGCCACAACTTCCGGAGCAATTTATACAATGTCATAAATCCTACATTGTGAACGTTGATAAAATAACCAACGTTGAAGCAGGCAATAACATTATCTATTTAGACCACCACTTAGAGAATAAGTGCTATATTGGTCCGAAATATAAAAACCAATTTATGGAGGTATTTAATCATGGAATTTCTTCAAACAATTTGGACGGCATTGACAACGCAGAATGAGCAACTGTCTTTAATTTTATGTATTCCTTTTTTCTTTGTAGATGCAATTGTTAGTATGTTGTTATTCACTACTATTCTTGATATTCACTCTACTAAAAAAAGGACTATTATCTATGTTATTACTATCAGTATTGTTGCTGCAATAACTAGAAATCTTATTCCTGATCCATACGGAATTTTTATTAATATGCTATCTTTAGTGTTATTAGTTAAATTTGTTTTAAAAACTTCTTGGTTAAAATCTTTTATCGCTGTTTTTATCATGTATGGCATTGCTTCAGTATCAGAATTATTTTTGCTTAAACTATATCTGACTGCTTTTAAAACACCTTATGAATCAGTAATGTATGTACCACTTATCAGAATTGCATTTACTCTCTCAATTTACTTATCCATTTATTTGTTATATAGAATAATTAAATATGGCAAATTTCATATTAATTTAGATGCAATGACAAAAAAGAATAAAATTTTGTTTATTTTTACTACTATTCTAGGTCTTGTTGCTATTGGTACTCAATTTGCTATTATGGCTTTTTATAGTGATAAAATGCCTATCGTCATCACCATTATTAGTATGGTTAGTTTACTTGGTTACTTTATTATGAATATTTATAGCATACTTAGTACTAGTAAATTAGATACTACTTCTCGCGATTTAGAAGAAGCACAGCTTCACAACAAAACTTTAATAATTTTGCATGATACAATGAGAGGATTTAAACATGATTTTCATAATATTGTACAAGGTATTGGAGGCTATATTGACCGAGAAGATTTGCCAGGCTTAAAAAAGTACTATGAGCAATTATTGCAAGATTGTAACCGCGTTAATAACTTAACTGCCCTAAGCCCAAATGTCATTAATAATCCTGCTATTTACAATGTAATGGCTGACAAATATCATAAAGCAGATGAAATGGGAATTCAAATTAACCTTGGTATTTTTATGGATTTGAATGAAATTGAAACACATATGAAAATTTATGAATTTACCAGAATTTTAGGAATTTTATTAGACAATGCTATTGAAGCAGCTAGCGAATGCAAGCAAAAAGTAATTCATGTAACATACCGCAAAGAAGAAAATCGCCACCGTTTAGTAATGGTCATTGAAAATACTTATCTAAATAAAAACATTGATATTGATCAAATTTTTCAAAAAGCCTATTCGACAAAATCAAAAGAAACTAATAGTGGATTAGGTTTATGGGAAATTCGCCAAATTTTAAAGAAGAATAATCACCTGAATTTATATACGACTAAAAATGAAGAATATTTTAAGCAACAATTTGAAATTTATTATTAAAAATAGAAGCCTACTATTAGGCTTCTACATTTTGTCGTTTTTTGTTTTAAGGAAATATTATATTTATTTTGTTATTTATCAAACCATTTTTGAAATTAATCTTTTTTTATTAAAGATGCAGGCATTTTTGGTTGATGAACAAGTCCTATAATAAAGCATGCAGTATTAGTTGCCTTTGCATATTTTTCTGCTACTTTTGCTAATAATTTTAACATTTGTGTACCTCCTTAAATTTTTTCTATAATAAGCATTTGCCGGCAAAATGCATTATTAACAAGTTAAATGGTTTCTTCTGTATATACTTCATAGCCATGTTTACTGTTGGTTAGTTGATAAGCAATTGGTGTAATAGTTAAATTTTGTAAAAACATTCCATAGAAAAGCATATAGGTAATGATTTTATCTGGAGCAAGTAGGCTAATAGTAAGTAATACCACAAGTGCTATATATGCCTTAATTTTTTTGTTTTTTCTCTCCTTTTTGCTCAAGATAGGAATATTTTCTGTATCTGCTGGTGCATATTTCGTAATAAGCACAATTGACATGATACCAATTAATGTTGCAATTCCATATTTGACATATGGTAATGACATTGGTGTAATTTTTGCTAAAGCAATTGGACCTATATATAAAAGAGTAGTTGTAATCATGCATCCCCAATGGGTTTTTAAGTGAAATCCACCTGTAAAACTCCTATATGGGGCAAGTAATAGGAACATGAGAAGAGTATACCATCCTATTCCTAGTAGAAAACCAATGATAAAAAGCAAGATGATTTTGGGCAATTCTCCAAAAATAAGCCTTACCCCAAAGTCGATAACTAGTTCTCTTTCTTCATCTAAGTTTTCTACACTATTTTTTATTTTTGCTGATATAAAATCACAAAATTTATCTATCATCTTTTTCCCCTCAGCTTGAACTCTGAGGTTATTTTATCTTTTTTTGACATTTTTCTCGCTTTTTTATTTTTTAAGATTGAAATTATGATATGAAATCAATTAATTTTATTTTTGTAAAAGATTTTAATCATTTAATAAATTTTGATTGATATTTACTATTAGGTATCAAATAAAAAGATAGTGATACGGGAGAACTTAAATAAGGACAAAATTGTTCTTATGAGGTTCTTCCTTATTTTATTGATATTTGGATAGTTTGATATAATATAAAATTCTAATTCATTTTGTAGCGAAAATAGATTTTAGGAGGTTTTGAGTTATGAGAGAAATAACTTATCATAGAGAAGGAGATTATTTTATTCCAGACTTATATTTAGCAGAAAATGAATACGAAAAAAATTATCATATTGGAAAGTACGGTCATTTAAGACTAGAATATTTGAAAAAATATAAAAAGGCTGATTATACTATAATGTTTATGGATGGAACATTAAGAAAACATATCGTTGATACAGATAAACAAGCAAAAGCAAGATATGATATACTTATGAAGCAAAAATTATATAAAATTATTTTATATATGCAATGAGGCAGTTTTATTTTTTCAATAAAATTGTAATTTGTGTTTGACTATTCTTCAATCTTTCCATCCCATCCATCTGCCATTGAAGTATGTTCGTGAATAATTTTCCATTCTCCATTTCTTTTTTCTAAATAATCAGTCTGCCTCATCATAAATGATGCCTCTTGATTATCTTTACTTACTGTTACCCATTTTTGAACAGAGCAAACAAGTGCAGAATTACCATTTATAAATGTTCTCATATCCAAAATTTCTACATCACAAGATGTTAAACTTCCAAAAGCATCATCAAATATTTTCTTTGCTTTTTCTATTCCTTTTGTTGCCACTGGTGCTGCATCAAACCATATTGTATCATCAGTCCAATGTTTTGTACTTTCATCTCCAGAAAAAGATTTTGCTCCTTCTCTTATAATACCTTCAACAATATTTTTTTCTTCATTATTCATAATTTCATAACTTCCTTTCATACTTAAAAATTACTTTTTTCTTTTTTCAACTTGTTCGCAAGATTACAATATTTAGCCTTGTTCTTCACTTGCTAACCAATTAGCAATATCTTTTATTTTAATTCCTTCATACGAATAATCATCATGTCTAGTTCTAGCTATTATAATTTTAGGATATGCATCTCTAATTTGTAATAATGGTGTGACTTCTCTACTTAATGTGTCTTCATAATCAATATTATCAGCTACTTGAATATATATTTTTTCATTTCTTTTCATTGCCACAAAATCAATTTCTTTATTATACAATGTTCCAACATATACTTCATAACCTCTACGTAATAATTCGATAGCAACTATATTTTCATATACTCTTCCATAATTTACATCTTTTGTTCCTAATTTAGCAAATTTAAAAGCATGATCTGATAAATAATATTTATCTATCGTTGATAAATACTTCTTTCCTTGTATATCATATCTTCTAATTTTATAAAATGCAAAAGCATCACATAAATATTTAATATAACTTGCTATAGTTTTATCATTAGTATTTACATTATTATCATTTAATTTACCTGCAATACTTCTATATGAAGTTAAGTCAGATATATTATCCATTAAAAACTCACTTAAACTATTCATTAATTCAATATTTTGTATATTATATTTTTGTTGTATGTCTCTTACAATTAAAGCATTATATACATCATTTAAATAGTTATATTTTTGTTTATCTTCTTCATATACATAAGCTCCTGACATTCCACCTTCAAAAAAATATTTATCAAAAGCTTCTTGTATATCTTTTGGTTTAAAATACTCTACATATTCTTTAAATGAAAATGGATATATTTCTATTTCATAAGTTCTGCCTGTAAATAATGTTGCTAAATCGCTACTTAATAAAAAAGCATTTGAACCTGTTATATATATATCATACTTTTCTTCAGCATGAAAACCATTTATTGCTCTTTCAAATCCTTTGCACATTTGAACTTCATCAATTAGCAAAAAGTTTCTTTTTCCTTCAATATATTTTTTTTCTACATAATCATATAATTTATGATATTCCATTAATTTCTCAAACATTGGCATGTTAAAGTTTATATCTATTATATTGTAGTCATCAATATTTTCTTTTATATATTTTCTGAAAGCTTCTAATAATTTTGATTTTCCACAACGTCTTACACCTGTTATAACCTTTATATCTGGTGTTCCAATTATTTTTATTAATTCATCTAAATATGTTCGTTTTATCAATTTCATAATTAATCTTCACCTCAAGTATATTATACATTTTCATTTCGCAAATGTCAACTTATTCTATTTTTGCGAATTTGTTTTATTTTCTTGTTTTTATGATATATTTCGCAAAAATCAATTTTATTTACTTTTTCGGAATAAATTTAACAAATATTTTTTCTATGCGATATCTTAACATTATTTTGATTAACCATTGCATAGTGTAATGTAGTATCTATTTTAGTATGTCCAAGTAAATGTTGTACTAACTCTATTGGCATTCCTTGTCTAGTTTATGATGATCCAGTTCTGGCAGTAACTTTCTTGAAATTCTTAATGTATCCACAAAGTCATTTGATAATGGTTCGTTTAATACATTTAGAAAATTGTCATACAAGAAATCCACATCAAAATTAACATTATGACCTATAATAATGTCATCTTTCAAAAATTCTTTAAATTGCAATAATACATTTTCCAATTCTTCTGCATCTTTTACCATTTCATCTGTTATTCCTGTTAAGTTTCTTATAATCTTTTTATACAATGGGTATTGCTCCAATTCTATTTTAAATTTTCTTTCAAATAGTCTAAAAATTCTTGTATTTTCTTTTCATTTCCTGTTCCTGATAATTTAAAGTAATGTTTGGCCTTTAATTCTTCTGGCATACATGGTTTTCCTGAATAATGATTTGGAAATGAGTGTATATTATCTAATCCTATTCCTCTACCTAGCTTATAGGCATTTTTATAACTTGCATCTTGCAGGAATGGTGGAATTGGTATATTACCTGTTTTTTCTACATCTTTCATTGCATAAGTAATTCCATATACTGTATTAGATTTTGGAGAACAGCAAACATATAGTGCTGCATGAGCAAGAATTTTTGCAGCCTCTGGCATTCCTATTCGTTCGGCTGCAAGCATAGCAGTTGTTGCAACTTCTAATGCTTGTGAATTTGCAAGCCCCACATCTTCAGAAGCACATACACATATTCTTCTTGCAATATATTTTATATCTTCTCCTGCTACTAGCATTCTTGCTAAATAATATAATGTTGCATCTGGTTCAGTATGTTTCATGGATTCTATAAAAGCAGAAATTGCATCATAATGGTTATCTCCATTTGTATCATATCTTATAGCCTTTTTCTGAATACACTCCTCTGCAACAGAAAGTGTAATATGAAAATTTCCATCTTTTTCTGGTTTTGTTGTAAGAAATGCTAATTCCAAAGCATTTAATACACTTCTAGCATCTCCATTTGCCATATCTGCTAAAAATTCTTTTGCATCATCATCAATTACTATATTAGCATCTCCTAGACCTCTTTCTTTATCTGTCAATGTCCTTTCCATTAGCTTTATTAAATCTGCCTTTTCCAATGGTTTTAATTCAAATATTCTACATCTTGAAAGTAGAGCATTATTAACCTCAAAATATGGATTTTCAGTAGTTGCCCCAATTAAGGTTACTATACCATCTTCAACATAAGGTAGTAAAAAGTCTTGTTGATTTTTATTAAATCTATGGATCTCATCTATAAATAGGATTGTTTTCTTCTTATATGCACCATAATTAAATTTGGCATCTTTTATAACAGCCTCTGCATCTTTTATTCCTGCATTAGTAGCATTTAACTTGCTAAAATACGAATCCGTTGTATTTGCAATTACTTTTGCAATAGTTGTTTTTCCAGTTCCAGGAGGTCCATATAATATGATAGATTCTAGTCTATCTGCTTGTATTGCTCTATAAAGTAATTTATCTTTTCCTATTATATGTTGTTGTCCTACTACCTCATCTAGTTTTAAAGGTCGCATTCTGCTTGCAAGTGGAGCTTGTTTTAAATCATTACTATCTTCAAAAATATTAATATTTTTCATTTTTCTCCCTTTTCTACCAATTATATCCGTATTTTTTTACATACTTACTTAAATATTTTCCTGTATGGCTTTCCTTACATTTACATATTTCTTCTGGAGTTCCTTTAGTTAGTATTTTTCCACCATCTATTCCTCCTCCAGGTCCCATGTCAATACAATAATCTGCATTGGAAATCATATCTAAATCGTGTTCAATTACAATTACTGTTCCACCTGATTTTATTAAAATATCTAATACATTTAAAAGTTTTCTTATATCTTTTGGATGCAAACCTGTTGTTGGTTCATCAAACACAAATAATGTTCCTTTTTGATTCTTTCCAATCTCTGAAACTAGCTTTAATCTTTGTGCCTCTCCACCTGATAAATCTGGTGTTGGCTCACCAAGTTTTAAATAGCCAAGTCCTAGTCCTGCTAAAGAATCTAGTTTTCTATAAATTGATGGTATATCTTTAAATACATCTAATGCTTTTTCAATAGTTAGATCTAAAACATCAGCAATATTTCTTTCATTCCATAATATTTCAAGTGTTTCTTCTGAATATCTTTTTCCTTGACAATCTGGACAAGTTAATTCCATATCTGGTAAATATTGAATATCTAAATTTACCTTTCCTGTTCCTGAACAAGTCCCACAAACCCCATCTCTCAAATTATATGAAAAATAACTTGCTCCATATTTTCTTTGCCTCTTTTGTTTCTGCAAATAAAGGTCTTATATCATCTAAAATTCCTGAATATGTTGCAACTGTTGACCTTACATTTTTTCCAACTGGAGTAGCATCAACTGTTACAACTCTTTTTATTGTTGATGTATCAATTTTTTCTATATATGTCGGCATCTTTTTATTTTGCAATTTTGCTGTCATAGCAGGTACTAAACAATCTAATACAAGTGTAGATTTTCCACTTCCTGACATTCCTGTAACTGCTGTTAATTTTCCTACTGGAAAACTAACTTCTAAATCTTTTAGAGTATATATTTCATTTATACTTAATTTTATATCTTGTGTTTTATTTTCTTTTTTATTATCACGCACAATCAAATCTGCTTTTCCATTTAAGAAACCTTTTATAATTGAACTTTTATTATCTAATACTTTATCTATTTCTCCTTCAGATATAATAGTTCCACCATGTTCTCCAGCACCAGGTCCCATTTCTATCATCCAGTCTGCTTTCGATAAAATATCTGTATCGTGATCTACCACAACCAAAGAATTGCCCTGTTCTAACAAACGATTAAATACATTTACTAATCCTTCAACATTCATAGGGTGTAGTCCTATTGATGGTTCATCTAAAACATATAATACTCCTGTTGTTTCATTTTTTAATGTTCTTGCTAATTGTATTCTTTGCAATTCTCCTGTTGAAAGTGTACCTCCTCCACGCTCTAGTGATAAATATGATAGTCCTAATTCTAAAAGTGGTTTTACCCCATCTTCAAGCTCTTGCATTAGTTTTTCCCCAATAGGCTTAACTCTTTCTGGTAATGAACCTGGTACATTTTCTGCAAATTCATATAAATCTTTTAAAGATAGTTCTGATACTTCTGCTATTGTTTTTCCATTTAATAGTGATTGCATAAGGCTTGGTTTAAATCTACTACCATGACACTCTGGACATACATCTACATGATAAAATTGTTCTGCAAGTTTTGCTCTATTTTTTTCACTTTCTGTTTTGTTATATGTATGAGCAACTGCATCTGCTGCATTTAAGTATTGTGCTGTCATATCGTACCATTTTCCTTTACTGTCAGATACATGCACTGGCACTCTCTCCTCTTTTACTCCATGTAAAACAAAATCTTTTTGCTCATCTGTTAAGTCTTTATATGGTATATCAACAGGTATTCCTATCACCTCTGCTGCTGGAACATAGAAGAATGATCCAGGAACTTTCCAACCTGCTACTGCCCCCTCACGAATTGTTTTATTTTCATCATCAATCAAAGCATCTTCATTTATTGTTTCAACCTCTCCTGTTCCATGACAAGTAGTGCAAGCCCCCATAGAATTAAATGCAAAATCTTCAGCTGATGGTGGATTAAATTTAATACCACATTCAGGGCAAGTCATTTCTCCTATTTGTGCAACATCTAAATTGGGCTCTATTCTGTGTCCATTTGGACACACGTGAGAACCTAATCTTGAAAATGACAAACGAAGAATATTTAATACCTCGCTCATTGTTCCTACTGTACTTCTTACACTTGGGACTGTTGGTCTTTGGCGAAGTGCTATTGAACTTGGTAAAAAGTGTATTGAATCAACATTTGGTCTTGCTGTTTGTCCTATTCTCCTTCTGGTATATGTAGAAAGTGCTTGTAAATATCTTCTTGAACCTTCTGCATATAATACATCTGTTGCAAGAGTACTTTTCCCTGAACCTGATACACCACAAATTGCTACATATTTGTTTAAAGGTATATCTACATCTATATTTTTTAAATTATTGGCTTTAGCTCCTCTAACTTCCATATATTCTGGTATATTTCTTTCTATTCTACTCATATTTTATCCCTTCTTGACATTTTATTTTTATATAGTATAATTATTATACCAAAAATAATTTATAAATCAAGTACGTAGGAAATACTTTCATAGTATAAAAAGTGTACTAAAGGAGTGTATAATGAAAAATATAATGTCTTATGAAGAATATTTAGTAAAAGTCAAAGAAGGAATCCTAACTAAAGATGGGAAATGTCCTGTAACACCTGTATTAAAAGTTTTGCAAGGAAAATGGAAATCTCAAGTATTATATGAATTTTGCGTGTATGATACTGTTAGATTTGGACAAATAAAAAAAGATATTCCTGAAATTACAAATACAATGCTAACAACAACTTTAAGAGAACTTGAAGATGATGGATTAATCAAAAGACAACAATTTAATGAGATACCACCTCATGTTGAATATTCTTTTACAGAACTTGGAAAAGATATGATGCCAATATTCTATGCTGTTATGGTATTTGGATTTAAACATGAGAACGATTTAAAGGAGTAACATTTTGTGTTACCGAGAGCATAAAAAAGCCTTAGGAGCATTTAATAAGAATTGTCCTTATTAAAATGCTCCTAACACTACCTTTTTTATTTCATGATGATTCTACTTCTATTATCCCGTATCCCATTCCCGCTTCTTTCATGTTACGAATGAGGTTCATCACTTTTTCTGAACTAGCATTTTTTTCTATTTTCAAATAAGTCATATGTCCTCCATTTGTCAATGCATGATATGGTGCCTCTATCACAATTTTATTTTCCGTGGATATTTTGTAGTTTTGAGGCACATGGAAAGAAATAGTATAATCCTCTTTATCGGTAATTCCTTTCAACTTTCCATAAATTGCTTGGTCCAATTGAATAAATTTACCTGACAAACCTTTGGTATATGGCGCTATTAATGTAAAATTCAAGTTGTACTTTTGGCTATACTCTTCACATTTTTCACGCATAAACTGGATAATTTGTAAGCCTAGTTTTTGCGCCTCTTGACTCTCTCCATGATGTTTTCCCGTTAATGCTTTTAGGCATTCTGCCAGCCCAGTAAAGCCAATTGATAAAGTCCCCTGTTTGAATACTTTTTTTAGATTATCGGTATTTTTAAGCTTTTCGCTATCCATCCAAATTCCTTGCCCTAATAAAAATGGAAAGTGATACATTTTTTTACTGCACTGAATTTCAAATCTTTCTAATAACTGGTCTTTGACTAAATCCATTTTTTCTTCTAATTCTTTATAAAAAGATTTTAAATTCATCTTTTCATTGGAAATTTTTCCATATTTAATGCCCAACCTTGGTAAATTAATAGTTGTAAAGGACAAGTTGCCTCTTCCTGCCGCAATTTCTTTGTCTTCATCAATCACATTTTCCGCTACTCTTGTGCAACACCCCATATAGGCTACTTCAGTATGATAATCTCCATTTTTGTAAAATACTTTGTTAAATGGGGTATCCAAAAATGAAAAATTTGGAAAACTTCTTTTGGCTGCAACTTTGCAAGCAAGCTGTAATAAATCATAGTTCGGATCATTAGGCTCATAGTTTACCCCTGCTTTTACCTTAAAAATAGCAATTGGGAATGGAGCAGTTTGATGATCTCCAAGGCCAGATTCTAGGGCCAGTAAAAAGTTTTGAATTATCATTCTACCCTCACTAGAGGTATCAGTCCCTAAATTTACACAAGAGAATGGTACTTGCTCCCCTCCGCGGGAATGCAAATTATTTAAGTCATGAACAAACGCTTCCATCGCTTGATAAGTAAGATGATTTGTTTTAGCATATGCCTTTTGGTAGGAAAGGGAAAAAAGTCTCTCTAGCTCTTTTGACTCTCTACAAAAGCGATGAAAAATACTAACATCAAACTCAATACTACTAATTTTTTCAATTTCTCTTTCAATTCCATTCACTGCAATAAACTTATTAAAGTCAGTTAGTTCTAAATAATCATATACTGTTTGCCTAAATTGTTTTTTAAAAGTTTTTAGTACGCCAGGAGCCATATCATAGTCAAAAGCCGGAATATTTTGGCTTCCATGCTGATCATTTTGATTTGCTTGAATAGCAATTGTTGCTAATGTTGTATATGTCATAATATCATTTGGCTCTCGAATAAAACCATACCCTGTTGAAAATCCGTCTTTGTATAACTTGCTTAAATCAAAGTGGCAATTCGTAGTAGTTCCCATAGGAACAAAATCCATATCATGAACATGAATGTCCCCATTTTCATGTGCTTCCGCAAATTTCTTTTTCATTAAATATGATTTTGCAAATTCTCGTGAAATCGTTCTGCCATATTGTATCATTGTTCCGCATAGCGGTATTTTCCATAGTACTTGCGTTTTTCTGCCTTATCTCTTCTTCGCGGCCTGATTTTAATCCCAAATTTTCTAATGCTTTTAAAAACTTATGTTGTTTTTTTTCATCAAAAAAGATTTTTCTGGATTGTGCACGTTTTTCTCGATAACTTGAAAATGCTTCA
Source organism: Clostridia bacterium (assembly GCA_017479865.1). GTDB lineage: Bacteria > Bacillota > Clostridia > TANB77 > CAG-508 > CAG-273. The sequence goes on along the minus strand of JAFVBS010000020.1, from coordinate 40,831 downwards.
TAAACATCTTGATATCCATTTTTTTTCAATTCTTCTTCTATTAAATCCTGAATTTGCTCAATTTTAATTTTTTCGCCCTCTAATTCTTTGATTCTGGAAAGAACCTTGCCATATACTCGATTAACATCACTCTCATTATATTTAGCGACTGCTCTATCTCCTGTTCCAATAATGTCTCCAAACCCTTTTTGAATAGCAATTGCAATTTTTGCTCCGTCAAATTCCACTTTTTTTCCGTCTCTTTTGACAACAATCTTTTGCGATACTTTTTCTGGCACTTCTATCATGAATTCTCTCCTTTCAGCTAATTTCTAGTTAAAATTATATAGTTCTCAAAGTCATTAGTCAATATTTTTGTTTCATTCAATTGCTTTTTTTCGACTTTTGTTGTATAATTATGCCAAATTTAATAAGAAAGGTTGGAAAACTATGTTAAAAGAATTTAAAGAATTTGCACTAAAAGGAAATGTCATTGATATGGCAGTTGGTGTCATTATTGGTGGGGCTTTTCAAAAAATTGTTAGTTCCTTAGTAAATGACATTATTATGCCATTAATTACATCTGTGACAGGAAAGGTTAGCTTTGATGATTTAGTTTTGACGATTGGAAATACGGAAGTTAAATATGGTTCTTTTATTACTACCATCATTGACTTTTTAATTATTGCTTTTTCTATTTTTATTGCCATTAGGACTTTTACTAAATTAAATGATAGAGCAAAAGAGGATATGCAGAAATTAGTAAAAAAGCAAAAGGAAGAAGAAAAAGCGGAAGAACCTACTACAAAATTATGTCCATATTGTCTTTCTGAAATAAGTATTAAGGCTACTAGATGTCCTCATTGTACCTCTGAATTAGCTGAGGATGTACATTCGTCTGAAGATTCTAAAGCAGAATAATAAAACTTTGGATATAAGTAAGCACCGCATAGCTCGGCAAAAGCATAATGTGGTGCTTTTTTGATAAGAAATTTTATTTTGATAATATATAGTCACAATAATTTTTTAAGATTGTTCTATGAAACTTCGATATACCAAAAAAGAATTCCTCATTTTTCATTTTTTCAAATGCTTCTCTGTCCCCATGGGATGCTTTATAAATGTTTTCTCGCTTTCCAACATACGAATCTGTTAATAGATAATTACTTGTTAAAAAATAATCTCCATTTTCTAGTAAAATTTCTATTATTTTAAGCAATTTTTCGAAATTTCTTGTTGCCATTTTAAAGCAGTCCACGTAAAAAATATTCCCCTCACTTTTGGTTGTATAGCTTAATAATTTAATTAAATTTTGAGAAAATCCTCCATCTATCCCAGATTGTGTTTCTACTACTTCATGCTTCTTTTGGAATTTTTCTGAATTGCTATCAATTTTTTCAAAATCTTCTATCGTTATTTTCTCTTTTACATTTATTTTTTCATAAATTATTTTCTTTCCCTTACATTGTCCTAATTGAATTAATGCATTCCATGCGATTGGATATTTTGCTACTATTTTGCCATATTGATCTTCTATTTTGTTTTTACTTATTTTGCTGGATAATTCCGTAAAATTAACATTCTTAAAATATTCAATGGCATCCATTGTAATTAGTTTTACAAATTTTTCATTAAGAGGCTTGTCCAATTCCATTAGAGAATAATCAGTGCTAAATACTTGCTCTATTATGCTATTTCTAATTGTCACTACAACAAAACATTTAATATCTAATTCGGCTTTTGGCTCATAAAATTTTGCTTCTTCCATTGCTGTGATTAAAATTGCTTTTCGAAATGCTAAGTCATTCCAATGGAAAATCAAAGAATACATTTGTCTTTTTATGTACTCATCTATTTTTAAAATATATTTTTCTTTGATTTGAAATTCCTTTAACCTATTGTGTAGCACATTTTCTATATATTGTTCTACAATTTGTTTTTGCATGTATATTCTCCTTTTTATTGTTTCCGTTGATTTGTTCTTTGTTTCCTACTCTACAATATGTATAATATTCTGTCTTTCTTTGTTGTTCCATGTTATCACCCATAATATTTTATTCAATTATAGGCTGTATTATGACTCTTCTATCGGCATCACTATATATTTTGAAAATTACATTTGACAAATCTAAATCAAATGTGTATAATATAGATAAGAAATGAGAGCCACGAAAGTGGTTACCAGATAAAATAGTAAATAACCATTCGACCCGGAAAAGCAGAATGGTTATTTTTTATTGCCTATGTAGTAGAAAACAGATGATGATTAACAAGGCAATATTTATGGCCGTAACTCCTACTAATCCGTAGAAAAGTAGGTAGGTAATTTCTAATAAAGCTGTTTCTACCATATTAACCACCCCCATATATCAGTCTCACAAGCTGGTAGCTTATAGAGTAATATGTAAACTATTTAAAAGTAAAAGGTGGGTAACGCACTCCGCTTATTCTCATTTCTTATGTTTATTACTATACAACATTTTTTGCAAAAAAACAAGCGAACAGAACAAACTTTCTTGTTCTTTCAGGAAATTCCAAAAAAACTTTCAATATTTATTGATTTCATTTTTAAAATGCTAACCAATAAACATTGAAAGTTTATATTTCAAGGTCTTATGCACTTTTTAATTCAAGCCTTAACTTATCTGCAATCATTGCTATAAATTCGCTGTTTGTTGGCTTGCCTTTTTGAGCTGAGACTGTATAGCCAAAAATGCTTTCCACTGCTTCAGTTTGTCCACGTCCCCAAGCGACTTCTATTGCATGACGAATGGCACGTTCAACTCTTGAAGGTGTTGTTTTGTATCTTCCCGCAATTTCAGGATATAACTGTTTTGTAATTTGATTAATTACATCTGTATCTTTAATAACCATCATAATGGCTTCTCTTAAATATTGATATCCCTTAATATGAGCTGGTACTCCTACTTCATGAATTACATTGGTAACCAATGCCTCTAAATTTTCTTGGCTTTTCTTTTTTTCGGGAGCAATATCAATATATTGATTTTTAATTTCTCTTGTAAAAAACCCCTCTTTGAATTGTGATGGTTGATAATTTTTTAATTCTTGCATTCTTTTCACTAATACATTAATGTCAAATGGTTTCACAATATAATATTGCGCCCCCAAACTAATGGCTTTTTGTGTAATTTTATCTTGACCTACTGCTGATAAAATAATGCTTAATGGTCTCTTTTCCATTTCCGTATCATGTAATTTTTCAAGCACCCCTAGTCCATCTAAATGTGGCATAATAATGTCAAGTAGAAGAATGTCTGGTTTTAGTTCTACAGCCATGTTATAGGCTTCATTTCCATCTCTTGCAATTCCAATAATCTCCATATCCTCTGCTTTTGCCAAATAATTAGACAATGTCATAGTAAAATCACTATTATCGTCTGCGACTAATACTGTCATTTTTTCACTCACAATTGTTTCCTCCTACTTCAATATTTGTAAATTTGTAAAAATTTTACATTTTTTACTGTTCAAATTATAATATGTTTTTTTAAATATTGCAATAGTTTTTTGGAATTTTTTTCCATTTTATTCTTTGTTCTTTATTTTTCAATCTTTTTCTTAATATATTTTTCTCTTTTGATTTGAAAGTTCTGTATTTTTAGTGTGTTTTCATTAATTTCGTGCATAATCTGTTCTTTTTCTTGAAAAGTTGCTTCAATTGTACAAACAATAGAATCTCCATAGGCAATGTTGCTCATCACGATATTATTTTTACGACAATAGTACCCAAAATAATCAAATTCCGAATAGGCGAGAGTGATTTCAATTTCTTCTCCCAATGCTTCTGTTACCATGGTAGCCGCTTCAATTGCCTTTGTTGTTGCCTCGCTATAAGCTCTAACCAATCCTCCCGTCCCTAATAAGGTTCCTCCAAAATATCTTGTAACAACCACCAATACATTTTGCAATTCATACTTTTTTAATAACTGTAACATAGGGCTACCTGCTGTTCCTACTGGCTCTCCATCATCGCTAGCCCTTTCTACCAGGCTCTCTTTTTCACAAATGACATATGCAAAGCAATGATGTCTCGCATCATAATACTGCTTTTGCATTTCTCGTATTTTTGCCTCTGCCTCTTCCTTAGTACTAACATAGAAAAGATTGCTAATGAATTTTGATTTTTTTTCTATGACTGTTGCTGTAGTTGAATCTAAAATTGTTCTCAATTGTTCCCCCTTTCCTCAACCTTCTTTTAGGGACACCTTCCAAAAGCAGGTTGGAAAAAAAAATTTTCCACTTCAAATTGCCTGTTAATTCCAACCTGCTTTTGGAAGGTGTCCCTAAAAGAAGGTTCCCGCTGTGTAACCTGTCGAATAAGCAATTTGTAAATTAAAGCCTCCTGTGTAAGCATCAACATCAATAACTTCTCCTGCAAAATAAAGTCCTTTCACTAGCTTTGATTCCATCGTCTTTGGATTAATCTCTTTCGTGGAAATTCCCCCGCTAGTTACAATTGCTTCTTCGATTGTTCCAAATTGACTGAGAGTAATTTCAAAATGCTTTAATAAAAAAACTAATGCTTCTCTTTCTTTTTTGGTCACTTCGTTGACCATTTTGTTGCCTTCAATGCGTGAAAGTGCCACAATGACATCAATCATTTTCTTTGGTAATAGCTTATCTAAGCTATTTTTAAATAATTTGTTTTTTTCTTCTGCAAAATCTCTTAAAATTCGGGCATCTAATTTTTCTTCTGATAATGCCGGTTTGAGGTCAATGATTAATTGAATTTTGTTGTCCCTCAACAATTCATCGACATTTTTGTATCGTAAAAGGTGCGCAGAACCGCTTAAAATGGTTGGACCCGATACTCCCTCATGGGTAAATAGCATTTCTCCAAAGTCCTCATAAATCACTTTTCCATCTTGGACATCTTTGAACTTGATTGCCACATTCCTTAAACTCAGTCCCTGCATCTTTTTGCAAATTTTTCTACCAGAAGAATTTGCAATCAATGGTACTAAAGATGGCCTAACTTCAGTAATGTGATGTCCTAATCGCTCTGCTAACCTGTACCCATCTCCTGTAGAGCCAGTACCTGGATAGCTTTTTCCTCCTGTTGCAATAATAATTTTATCCGCTTCTAATGTTTCTCCATTTTGTAACTTGACTCCGACTACTTGCCCATTTTGTTGTAAAATATCTTTTACGGTCGCCCCCAACTTGATGGTAACATGATTTTGCTTTAATACTTTTTCCATAGCATCTCTGACATCTATTGCCCTATTGGAAACCGGAAAGATTCTGTTGCCTCTTTCTTCTTTTACTTTGACTCCATTTTGTTCTAACATCTCAATGATGTCCTGATTGGTATAATTTTGAAGGGCACTATAAAGAAACTTCCCATTTCCAGGCACATTTTTGATGAAGTCGTCCATTGGTAATGAACTGGTAATATTACATCTTCCTTTGCCCGTAATTAAAAGTTTCTTTCCTAACTGACTATTTTTTTCTAATAGGGTGACTTGCTCTCCACTCTTGGAAGCAGCGATAGCTGCTATCATTCCGGCAGGTCCCCCTCCTACTATAATAACACTCATTTGACACCTTATTTACTCATAATTTGTTCTACCGCTTTCATCACGCCCAATTTTCCATATTGATAAGTGAGTCCTCCCTGCATAAATGCGATATAGGGTGGTCTAATTGGTCCATCGCAAGAAAGTTCAATGGAAGACCCCTGTGTAAATGCTCCTGCCGCCATAATCACTTGGTCTGTATATCCTGGCATATCCCAGGGTTCTGGAATGGACTGGCTATCAATAGGAGAACCCATTTGAATGCCTTGGCAATATTTGATCAATTTTTCTGGCGCTCCAAATTCAATTGTTTGCACAATATCAGAACGTTTTTCGTCATATCTTGGTTGTACTTGATACCCTAAATTTTCTAGCAGTTTACTTGCAAAGATGGCTGTTTTTAAGCTGCTAGCTACTACACTCGGTGCAAAGAAAAGTCCCTGTAAAATACTTTTATTGATGCCAAGAGTTGGTCCTACTTCCTTTCCTAACCCCGGAGCAGTTAATCTCTCTGCTGCTAATTCTACTAATTCTTTCTTTCCAGCAATATAGGCTCCATTTGGTGCAATTCCACCACCTAAATTTTTAATTAAGGAACCTACCATGATATCTGCTCCAATTTGCGTTGGCTCGGTTGTCTCTACAAATTCTCCATAGCAATTGTCAACCATAATAATGACTTCAGAATTAACCTGTCGAATTGTTTCAATCACTTTTTTGATTTTATCTAAAGTAATGCTCTTTCTTAGGGCATATCCCCTTGACCTTTGAATTTCAACTAATTTCACATTTTTCTGTGATAGTCTTTTCTTAATTGCCTCATAATCAAAATCATTGTCTAACAAATCAATTTGCTCATAAGAAACCCCATAAGCCTTGAGAGAGCTTTGATTAGGGACAATACCTATCACTTCGTCTAAAGTATCATATGGTTTACCGGCAATGCTTAATAGCGTATCGTTAGGGCGTAGCATAGCAAATAGTGCAACGGTCAAAGCATGTGTTCCAGAAATAAATTGACTTCTTACTAGGCTATCTTCTGCTTGTAAAACCTCTGCAAATACTTTTTCGATAGTATCTCTTCCAATATCTGAGTAGCCATATCCTGTTGTACTACTAAAATGAATCTCCGAAATATGATTTTTTTGAAAAGCGTTCAATACTTTTAAAGTATTTACCTCACATCGTTTTTCTACTTCTGCAAACTGTTCCTTTACTTGCTGTTCTGCTTGATTGGCCAATGCAATTACTTTTTCACTTAATCCAAATTGGTCATATAATTTTTGTTCCATTATTTTATTTCACCTCTATTTTAGAAATTTCCTTCTTTTAGGGACACCTTCCAAAAGAAGGTTAATTATAACAGCAACCTTCTTTTGGAAGGTGTCCCTAAAAGAAGGAAGAATGTCTCAAGAGCTTTCCATAGACTTAATCTTCTGTCACCTCTTCTGGCTCTTTGATATCATCGCTATATCTGGCATCTCCATACCAAGATTGGATGCGATAATATTTTCCTAAAAAAGTAGGTTGAATCCAATCTAACTCATAAATTGGTTCTTGCAAAATATTGCCTTGTGAATCGATTACTCCCCATTTTTCATCTTTTTGAATTCCTGCATAGCCATATTCATTAAAATCTGTTACCATGTCATATTCATTTGCCACTTTTATATTTCCTGCTTTATCTACAAAGCCCCATTTGTCGTTAATTTTTTTTGCAAATAACGTGGCTTGTCCGAAAATTTGCTGTGCTTCTAATTTATTTCCCTCGTAATCATAATAAGCAAAGTCTTTATCAGAAGCAATTTTGAAATAATCATCATAAGTCTTCACAATAGCATGATCCATTTCTACTATTTTTTTCATATCCTTTGTATATAATGTAACAGTTTGTGTATCATTCATTTCTGTTTGAAGAACGTTTTTCCCATTTAGTGGAAAAATGCTAGTATGTTTTATATCAATCACAGATTTTCCCTCAATATTAATCACGCCATTCTTTCCATCACGTGCAACAATAAAGTAATCACCTGGCAAGTATTCAATATAAGTATAGTTGTTGTCTATTAAAACATTTCTATTTTGATCTACAATCGTATAAATATCATTTTTATCAATGGCAATATAGTAATTAGGGTTGCTTGTTTTCGTCATACTGATAATGTCATTGTTTTCAATTCGGTTTCCCTGTAAATCAAATACGTAGATATCATTTCCCGCTTTTGCATCAATATAAATGCCACCAAATAAAATCGTATCGTATTCAGGAGCAATAATGATATTTCCCTCTTTGGTAACTGCCCCTTGTTTTCCATTACGTTGAATGACAAAAATATGATTTAAAGAATTATATTGAATATCTTCATATTCATAATTTAAAATAACTTTGTTGTTTTTTAATAGTCCCGCCTGTCCATTTTGGAAAGCAATAAAGTAAACATCTTTATTTTCTACAATTTCTGTCACTCTTTCAAGTTCTGTATACTCCGGTTTTAAAATCATATTACCACAATAATTAATATAGCCATAACGATAGCCATCTTCTGTTTTTTGACTCACAATAAATCCTGTTGTTTTATTTGGGTTTGTTTCATCATAGTAATTGTCAGAAGTAATCGTTTCATATTCCGGTTTGATAATAGTGGTTCCCTTCATATTAATTGCTCCCACTTTATCTTCCTGCTTTACTAAAAAGGTACCCTCTTTATAATGAATACTGCTAATTTTATCATAAATTGGTTCTGTAATTTTTTTCCCTTGAAAATTAATGAGTCCATATTTTCCATTTTGTATGTATTGCAAAACACTTTTCTCGTAAGGAACTTCATCAATTCCCGTATCTAAAGGAATCGCTTGTACATTTTCATACCCTGTTAAAATTGCTTCTGCCTTTTCATTTAATACAGTTGTTTTATATTTCTTTTGTTCTTTATCATATTCATTCATACAAATAAAAACTGGTTTTGATGGATTTGGAATTTGAATAGCATCATAAATTGGCTCAATCACAATATTTGCCTGTTTATCAATTACTCCATACTTTCCATTTTTAATTAGTACTCGATATTGAAAATTTGTTATCTTTTCAATTTGGTAATGAAACTGGTTTTGACGAATAAGAAGTATTGCTACAACGCAGATAATAATTACTGCCACAATTGCGATTAAAATCCATTTTATTTTTCCTTTCAACATTTTTCCATCTACCCCTTTCTATTCTTCTAGCAACAATTATATCCTCTGCGACTATTAAAGTCAATAAGTACCATGAGACAATTCTAACTTTTTTGTCATATAGAATTACCTCCGCGTAAAAATAAGCACAATAGTAATCGACTCATCACTATTGTGCTTATATCTGTATTTTAAATGTTTCTATTTGATGTTCTTATTGAGCACTCATTCCATATTGTTGCATTAACCAAGTATAATAATCAAATACATCTAATGTTTCTGGCATTCCATAATCTACGCCATATGTTTCTACAGAAATGCTTTTGATAACTGGTAGTTTTTTTGGCCTGTCGGAAGCAATGGTATTTCCATCTTCATCTTTTGGAGCAGTCTCTCCTTCTTTTAATTCAGAATTTCTATAAGTGACTTCTGTACTTGCAATTTTTTCTACAACATCCATTCCTTCAAGCACTTTTCCAAAAGCAGCATACAATCCATCTAGCTGTGTGTTGTCATTTGTCATAATAAAAAACTGCGAACCTGCTGAGTTATAGCCATAGGTAGTTAATGCTGAATTATATTGGCTATAGTCTGTTCTTGCCATAGAAATGATACCCGCTGTGTGTTTTAAATTGTTTTTAGCATATCCATTGGCAATAAATTCACCTGGAATATTGTATTCTTTATCTGCAGAAACATTGTCCTGGATATCACTTAAACTTGGAGAGCCAGAACCACTTCCTGTTTTGTCTCCTCCTTGTATCATAAAGCCTGGAATGGTTCTATGAAAAGTTAATCCATTATAAAAGCCACGGTTAGCCAAACGAATAAAGTTTGCTACCGTATTTGGTGCTTTATCTGGATATAATTCGATTTTGATTGTTCCATAGTCCTCTACTTCCATGGTGGCTACGGGATTTGATATATTTGTGGTAGCTTTTAAATAAAAGCCATATCCTACATAGCCAATTCCTGCAATCGCTAAAATAATTCCTAATATCAATAAAATTCTTGTGAATACTTTCATTTTTAATATCCTTTCTTAGGTACCAATTTTTTGAAAAATCAGTCATTTTTCAAATTTGTTCTCGCCTATTTATTATATAATTATAGCATTAAATTGTCAAATACAAATTGTTCTTGCATTCTCTTGAGGGCCTGCCTAATCGTTCTTGCTCTTACCTCTCCAATTCCGTCAACATCATCTAATTGTTGTAAATCAGCCGCTAAAATATGTTGGAAGGATTTAAAAGATCTGACTAAGTTTTCAACAATATTGCTTGGCATTCTTGGTATTTTACTTAGTACCCTGTATCCTCTTGTGTATACCCCTACCTCATCATAATTATCAAAATCTTCATAGCCTAAAAAGTTGGCAATTTTTTTGAAAATCATCAAATCATCATGCTCTAACTTTCTAATTTCCTCTAATACCTTTTCTGGCGTGCGCTTTTTTCCTGGTGCAATATAGTCTTTAATAATGAGCAATTCTTCTTTTTCTAAATCTCCAATTAATTCTTCTAATTGCATTTCAAGAAGTCTTCCTTCTGCACCTAATTCATAAATCGATTTTTGTACTTCTTCTACCACTTTCATTACCATTTCGGCACGTTGAATGGCAATAATGACATTTTCTAAAGTAACAATATCATTAAATTCATATTCATTTAACACACTAAGTTTATCATCAAAAACTTTTTTATATTTTTCAACTGTTTGTAATGCCTGATTCGCCTTTGAAATCACTTTTGAAGTATCCTCCAAAACATAACGAATGTCACCTTTAAAAATGGTAATGACACTTCTTCTTTGTGAAATGCTAATGACTAAATTTCCTGTTTGTTTTGCTGTACGTTCTGCTGTTCTGTGTCTTGTTCCTGTTTCGGTTGTTGAAATACTAGAAGAAGGAATTAGTTGTGTGTTGGCATATAGAATTTTTTTAAAGTCATTGCTAAGCACAATGGCTCCGTCCATTTTCGCTAATTCATACAATCTTGAAGAAGTATAATCAATGTCAAGTCGAAAGCCACCATCTACTAAATCCAGTACTTCTTTGGTATCTCCAATGACAATGAGTGCACCCGTTTTAGCCTTTAGAATATTTTCTAGCCCATTACGAATGGGAGTACCTGGTGCAATCATTTTTAAAATTTCCGTAATTGTTAAGTCTTCACCCTTGCTTGACATACTCTTCCTCCTTTTTTATGATTTCAGTCCTGCTACCTTCATTGCCTCTCCCACATTTTTCACCCCTATTATATCTAAATGATAGCTTTCTTTCAATAGTTTTTTGTTATTTTCTGGAATAATGCACGTTTTGAATCCTAATTTTTCCGCTTCCTTAATTCTCTTGTCAATCAAATTGACTGCTCTTACCTCTCCTGTTAAGCCCACTTCGCCAATGGCAACAACACCTTTATCAATGCTAACATTTTTTAAGCTTGAGGCACATGCTAACACAACACCCAAATCAACAGCTGGCTCATTGATGCGAATACCACTAACGACATTTAAGTAGATGTCTTGAGTTCCGAAAGGCAGTCCCGCCTTCTTTTCTAGCACTGCTACTAATAGTGTTAGACGGTTATAGTCAATGCCATTGGCGGTTCTTCTTGGCATTCCAAAAATACTTGGAGTAGTTAGAGCTTGAAGCTCGACCAATAGGGGTCTTGTTCCCTCCATACTTGCCACAATCACAGAACCTGCTGGATTATCATCTCTTTCTGAAATTAACACAGAAGATGGATTGGTAATTTCAACCATTCCTTCGCTTTGCATTTCAAACATGCCTACCTCATTAGTAGAACCAAAACGATTTTTTACTCCTCTTAGAATTCGATAAGAAAAGTAGCGTTCTCCCTCTAAATAAAGCACAGTATCTACCATATGTTCTAGCACCCTAGGACCCGCAATGTTTCCCTCTTTGGTAACATGTCCAATAATAATGGTGGTAATTTCATTGCTTTTACAAACGCGCATAATTCTGGCGGTAATTTCTCTTACTTGGCTAACAGTTCCTGCTGCTGAAGAAATATCCTCAGAGTACATGGTTTGAATAGAATCAATAATGACCAATTTGGGATTCATCTCTAAAATGGCATTTTCAATCAGTTCAATGTCGGTTTCTCCTAAAAACATAATATTGTCATTGTGAATATTCAAACGGTCAGCTCTTAGCTTAATTTGTTCGGCAGACTCCTCTCCAGAAACATAGAGCACTTTTCCTTCTCCTTGCATTTTGTCACACAATTGCAAAATGAGGGTGGACTTTCCAATTCCCGGCTCCCCTCCTACAAGTACAAGGGAACCTTTGACCAAGCCTCCTCCTAGCACTCTATCTAATTCACCAATCCCTGTAGAGGTTCTGGCAGCATCTTTTCCTTCTACTGAGTTAAGTGCTTTGGGCGTTACTACTTTTTTCTCGGTGCCCTTTCCAGTGCTTGCCACACCCGATATTTTTTCTTCGTAAAAAGTATTCCATTCATTACAGCTTGGACATTTTCCCAGCCATTTTGGTGACTCATATCCGCAGCTACTACATACAAATACAGTTTTTGCCTTTGCCATATTTCCTCCTTTTTGTCCCATTGGGCATTGGGGACGTTTGTCGTTGGGACATTTTGTCCACTTTAGGGACACTAGTTTTCTTTTGCAACCCTTTGTATCATTTTTCGGTTGATGCCTATTATCCTCTCTATTTGTGATATTCTAATTCCTTGGATTGTTAATATTTTTTTTACAACTTGCTTTTGTATTGTTTTGTTATAGTTTTGTATATCCATTAAATTTTCTTCTTTTAAAACTTGTTGAATAATTTGAATTGCTTCTTCATCTGTGTAAAATTTTCTAATTTCGTATTCAATATCATTAGATTTGATAAAAATATCATTAAACTTCTTAAACAGCTTAATGGCTTGTTTCTTTTCTTTATGAAATAATGCTAAAATAAATTCAGTATCCGCATTTTTTGTCCTGCCTATGTAGTCTTGATAACTGCTCCATTGATAGGTTTCTATCTTGCCTATTTTCTCCTTGACAGGATTTTGATGAATGTATCTTTGCAAGTTTAGTAAATATGACTCACTTTCTACCTCTTTACTCAAAAATCTATTTTGAAATAGATGTCCACATCTTTTATACTTTTTGTTAAAATATAAACTATATCGAATTGCTAAATTATGAATAATATTAGATAGACATTGTTTTTTATCATAAATTAAAAGATGTACATGATTGTTCATAAGTACAAATGCATATAATTCATACTGATATTCTTCTTTTGTATGGTTAATTTCCTTTAAAAATTTTTGATAGTCTTGTGTGTCATAAAAAATTTCTTGATGGTTGATACCACGTAGAATTACATGGTAAATATTAGTTGCAGATTTTTTTCTACTATAACGAGGCACTTTTTCCTTCCTTTCCTTTTAGGTTAGTACTCCCGCGTAATACTTATTTCATTCCCCTATTTCATACAAATAAATATAGCATATTTTGTTCAAATATGCTATACATTTTTCATTTTTATCTATAAAAATAACTTTTAAAATTTTCTTTTCCTACTATAAAATTTTTGTTATATTATTTAACATGTGTCCCTAATGGAGCAAAATGTCCCAATAACAAACGTCCCTAGTTTGCCCTAGTTTGCTAAAATAAACATGGCATGGGACCAGCCGAGGCCAATGGCCCAGTTTGGCCTCATTGTTTCATTATCTACCTGCTCTCCTAAAAGGCCGTGTTCGTTAGCACTATTGACCACAAAGTCAATACATTCTTTTGCCTTTCTACGTTCGCCTGCTTTTTGATAGTACATTGCCATCCAAAGGGTTGCTATTGGCCAAGGGCTATTGCCTCCTTTGTAATGGTCTTCTTCAAAGCGAATATAGCCACCAGTATACGTTCTTAATGTTAAGTTAATTTTTTCAATGGTATTGAGCACCTTTTTCTCTTTTGGTGTGAAAATTGCAAATGGTACAACCAATCCTAATTGACTAATATCAGTTTGTTTATCATTTAAATTTCTTAAAAATGTCTTCGTGGTTTCGTCATATAAATTGGTAGAAATGAATTTTTTAATTTCTTCCTGGTATTTTTTCATTCTGGCTTCTAATTTGTTCATTGCTTCTACTTTTAAGCGGTTATTTTTTTCATATTCTGGTTTTAACGCACTATGGATTTGAAGCATTGCTTCAAAGGCACTGCTGATGGCTGCAAGAGAATATAAATGAACCCCCTCATGCATTTCCCATAGATCATAGCTTACTGGCAATTTATCTCTTTCTTCAGTGTGATAGGTTTGTTCAATTTCTTTTTTTACCACATCTGATTCGTCTTTGGTTCCTAACACATTATCCATATAGCGACATAAGAATTTGACTGCATTTTCGCACATTTTGAAAGTATCTTTTAAAAACTTGCTTTCTTTTGTAACCAAATAATGCTCATAAACCCCATAAATTACACTTGCTGTTTCATCAATTTGATAGCCCCAGCAAGGTGCTAGCCTTCCATCTGTGTAAAAGCGTTGGCTCCACATACCATTTTGGCTCTGTGTTTGCTTGCAAAATATTTTATAGAATTTGTCAACTTCTTTTTTCATTCCCAGCTTGTCCAATGCTCTTGTAATAAATACTGCATCTCTTGGCCAGCAGTATGCATATTTTCCGCATTGTGTCATATTTTCATCAATTTCGACGGTGGCTGAAATGCCTCCTGTCACCTCATTGGTCAAAAGCGGAAATAACAAAATACTTCTTTTATAAATTATGTTCCATTTTTTATGGAATTCTGTAGTTTCTGATTTTAATGCTATCGTCAGATGCTCTTTGACGTATTTTTTCCAGTATTTTTCAGTTGCTGACAGTTCTTTGTTGACATCTAGTTTTCTTAATTCTTCAATTTGCTTTTTTTGCTCTTCTTCTGCTACTTTTTCCTCTTGATTTTCAAAATATAAATAAAGAACAAATTCCCTTTTCTCTCCTGGCCTCAAGGTTCCAATATCATAACTAACGCTAGCATCTGGTGACATACCAATAAAATCTTTGTCTTGTACCACTCCACTGGCAATATTTTCTTTGCTATCATTTAATTGGTAACTCAAAAGTGGTAGTTTTGAAAAAATGCTGAATCGGTAGTCGTGGCAATACTGTACTAGAGCCCCATTTTTTATTTCTGCTCCCACCATATTGTTGGTATCAGAAAGCAAGTGAGAATGTACCAAAAAGTTCACAGATAAATCGATGGTATTTTGATTTTCAAATATGTATTTTTTTATCATCACACTTTTTTTCATGGATACAAAATCAGTTTGCGTGATTTTTAATTGAAAGTAAGAGTTGATAATTTCTGTATTGAGTACATTGGTATCTTCAGTATAATATTGGCGGTAACTATTGTTCACATCTTCATGAAGATAAATCATGCCAGAATCATTAATTTTGACTCCTGTATGAAACTCATCAATGAATTGGTAAAAATCAGGAGAAGGATACATTGCTCTTAAGAGTTCCCCTGTTTTACTATAACTTGCTGTGATATTTTTGCCTCCGATGATAGCATCATTTTGATATTTATTTTTCATTTGCATTTTCCTCGCATTTTTAATTTTTTTCAACAATTTTTACAATTTGTTCTTCAATTTCTTGTAATCGTAATTTTAGCCTATCGATATCGTTGTCGCTTGTTTTGTTGTTTAAATATTCTTCCTTTACAATAGTTTCCATATCATCCAGTTCAGATTTTAGAACCTTAATTTTATCCATTACTTCTTTTCGCTCTGTTCTAAAGATGCCAATTGGTTCTGCTACCTGCTCTACTGCTAAAGTATCATCCAGGGTATAACATTCTCCAAAGCTTGGAATGGTGACTGGAATTTGTGTGGTTTGGAGCAATTTTCCTTTTAAAATTTCTTGTCCTTCTGGTTCTCCATGTACTAAAAAGATGTGTTTTGGTTTGAGAATAAAGGAATAAATAAAATTCAAAAGCCATTCTTGGTCAGCATGACCAGAGTATCCTTCAATATATTCAATTCTTGCCTTAACTGCAATTTCTTCGCCAAAAATTTTGACTAGTTTTTCTCCATCTACTAATCTTCTGCCTAGTGTTCCTGGTGCCTGGTAGCCCACAAATAGAATGGTACTATTAGGGTTCCATAAATTGTGTTTTAAATGGTGTTTAATTCTTCCCACTTCGCACATACCACTAGCTGAAATGATAATGGCAGATTCTTGTTTTTCGTTAAGTGCTTTAGATTCATCTGCTGTTCTTGTAAATTGAAGTCCTGAAAACTCCAATGGATTATCCCCTCTTTTGATGAGTTCTTGTGTTTCTTCATCAAATAAGTTCATATTATCGCGAAATACCTCTGTGGCAGAAATAGCAAGAGGACTATCTACGTAAACAGGCACATTCATTAAAGTTTGATATTTTTTTTGAAATTCTTCATCATTGTTGCCATCCTTAATATGATTTAGCTCATATAAAATTTCTTGTGTTCTCCCCACTGCAAAGGATGGAATAACAACCGTTCCCCCTTTGTTAAGTGTTTCTGATACAATGTCTAAGAAGAGGTTTGCTTTTTCATCATTGCGCATATGTAGCCTTCCTCCATAGGTAGATTCCATCACCACATAATCTGCTGTTTCTATCATGGTTGGAGAAGATAATAATGGAATATCGTTATTACCAATGTCCCCTGTGAAAACAGCTTTTGTCTCTTTTTCACCTTCTGTAACCCATACTTCAATCATTGCAGAACCAAGCATATGACCTGCATCGTTAAAACGAACATGAATGTTTTCGTCAATTTCAATAATTTCATCATATTGTACAGGTTGAAAAATTTCCATACAATTGATACCATCTTGTGCTGTATAAAGTGGAGGAAGTGCTTCCATTCCCTCTCTCATTCTTTTACGATTACGCCACTCAATTTCTTGCTCTTGAATGTGTCCACTATCAGGAAGCATAATACTACATAATTCCATTGTTGCTTTTGTAGTAATTATCGGACCACGAAATCCTTCGTTATATAATTTAGGAATTCTGCCAGAATGATCTATATGGGCATGGGTTAATAGCATAAAATCAATTTCTGCTGGATTATAAGCAAACGGCTCTGTATTTGCCATTTCATCTTTATTACTGCCTTGATACATGCCACAGTCTACTAAAAATTTTTTTCCAGCACCCTCTACTAAAAAGTTAGAACCAGTTACCATTTTAGTAGCCCCTAAAAATGTAATTTTCATAAATAAGACTCCTTTCTATAGTAAATTGTTATGCAGAAACTATCGTGAATTCTTATTCCTTGCTGTCGTCGTTCGTGGATAAGTCTCCTGTTGCCATAGGTCTCCACTTACTCCTTCAACTGAGCGTTACTGCGGGTTTACGATAGTTCTCTGCTTTTACGAGTCAATCAAAGTGACCTTTCTCTATACAAATACCCTCGTTTTCTTTTTTAACTTAATCGTCTTATCACTTTCTAATTGCATTCTTGTTTCTAATACATTATCATCATAGTATTCAATGAAAAGTTTTCCTTTTTCCACCACTGTCATAATAATTAGATGATTTAAATCAATTAATTTACTTTCAAAAATTTTGCTTAAAATTTGCTCATTAACTTTTTCATCTTCTGTTACAAAGTCAATTGCACCTAAGCTCGTTCCTTTTTGTAATAGCACCTGTATGGTTTTTGTAAAAATATTTTTTAATTTTGGCAATTCTTTCAGAGTTGTCCCCTTTGCATCAAAAGGAAGATTTTGATAATAGCGTAATTCATAAAAATACGAGACAAGCTCTTTCTTATTTTGTTCTTTCGCAATTTTAATTTGAAAACATTCTAGAAAGATGCTACATAACTTTAGCAAATCTTCATCTTGCCCTTGTGTTTGGTCTAAATTTAATGTATTTAGAAAATCAATCCTATTTTTTACCTGTTCTTTGCGATTCACAAACCCCACTGGATCAATACATTGATTGCATTGTTTTATTTTTTCTAATAACTCATTTCTCTCTTGTTCTAGTCTATTGGCTAAGTGATTCATACTAAATATTTTCTGTCTATTAGGTAATTTTGCATTTCGTTTGGTGTACTCTTCTCTGAGCAGTTCTTTATGATTCAAAATGATGTCAATTTTTTCAATTTGTTTCGTATAATTTCTTTTCTCTGCCGTCATTTGTTCGATATATGCTTGCTTATTGCTAAGTAGGGAATATTCTTCATTTTCTTTGTTCTTTAGTTCCTCAAAGAATTTTCTTTGTTCCTCATTTTCTACACTGGTAATATCAATTGCAATTTTACAAAGCAGTGAAACAAAACTTTTTGCTCGTTTTTCTCCATATTGCTGTTTTAAATTTTCCTGCATTAGCGTAACATAATCAGCTAGTTCCGTTTGATTTTCTTGCCATTGCTTCATAAATTCTTTTCCTAGTAAATAAAGCAAAGTTTGGTAAACCAAATTTCTAGGAATGTCGTCTATCTCTTTGATGCCAACATCCCATGACCATCCGTTAAAATCGCGAATCACTTCTACTTGATTCATCTCATTTCCTATTTGTAATAATTGGTTCATGGGGTATTGCAATGGTTGTTGTTCCTCTGGAAAAGCAATTTCTTTTCTCGCTAATTGAAGAAGGCAAGTTAATACCAAAATTTCATTCCCATAAGCAATTATGCTTCCCTCAGCAGGAGAAAGAATATATTTTACCTGTTTTTTTTCTAACATTTTGACTGCCTCCGAGTCAAATTCTGCAACGGTAATATTTTCACAATACTGTTCAATGAGAGATAAAAGATTGCTTAAAAACTCACTTTTGCTAGGCACCTCTACTTTTGTTTTTTCATAATCCTGATAAGCATTTTCTATTTTATAAAACATGCTTAAGAGAAGATTTTTGCTATCTACGGAAAATCTTTTCTTTTCCAAAATCTTCTCTAATTGGTTAGTATAATCTTTAATATTAAATTTAGCAAAAAAGTTTTGCTTTTTTTCCATTTCTTCACCTTTTCATTCGTTATTTTCGTGTTGTGCTTTTCCCTAAGTTTGATCTCTAAACAGTATGTTGTAGCCTCATTCTTGTTCTGTTGGGGCCATTTTAAGTTCTTGCCATCTTTCTTTGCTCATGAGTACCTCACGAGGTTTACTTCCTTGATAACCAGAAATAATTCCTCTTTCCTCCATTTGGTCAATAATTCTTCCCGCCCTTGCATATCCTACTTTAAATCTTCTTTGAATAAAGGAGGTAGAGGCTTGTTTGGTTTCCACCACTACATCAATGGCTTCCATGAGTAGTGGATCTGTTCCATCATCTTCCTCTGCCATTTCAGCCATTTCTTTATCGGTTTTATTAGCATTTTCAATTTGTTCCATAATATCTTCGTTATACACCACTTCTCCATTGGCCTTAACAAAGTCAACCACCTTTTCAACTTCTTTGTCAGAAATGAAGGCACCTTGTACTCTGGTTGGCTTTGGCGCTCCTGCTGGATAGAATAGCATATCCCCTTTTCCAAGTAACTTTTCAGCTCCAACCATATCTAAAATAGTTCTCGAATCCACTTGTGAAGATACTGAAAAGGCAATTCTGGATGGAATATTTGCCTTAATAATACCAGTAATAACGTCAACAGATGGTCGTTGTGTTGCAATGACCAAATGCATTCCTGCCGCTCTTGCTTTTTGCGCTAAACGGCAAATCGAGTCTTCTACATCTTTAGAAGCTACCATCATTAAATCAGCAAGCTCGTCGATAATAATCACAATTTGAGGTAAGGTACCATTTTCTTGTTCTTGCTTAATAACTTCATTATAGCCTTTGATATCCCTTACACCTTTTTGTGCAAATACTTGATAACGATTTTCCATTTCTTGTACCGCCCAAGCTAAAGCACCTGCTGCCTTTTTTGGGTCTGTCACTACAGGAATTAATAGGTGAGGAATTCCATTATATACAGAAAGTTCTACCACTTTTGGATCAACCATTAAAAGCTTGACTTCACTTGGTTTTGCTTTATAAATAATACTTGAAATAAGAGTGTTAATACATACGCTCTTTCCAGAGCCTGTTGCGCCAGCAATTAAAACGTGTGGCATTTTTGCAATGTCAGTGACCACTGCTTCTCCTGCTACATCTTTTCCAAGCGCAAATGCTAATTGCGATTTATGATTGATAAAACTACTACTTTCTAAAATTTCTCTTAAATGAACCGTTTCATTTTCTTTATTTGGAATTTCAATTCCTACCGCCTGTTTTCCTGGAATTGGAGCCTCAATACGAATACTTTCTGCTGCTAAGTTTAATGCAATATCATCTGCTAAGTTTGCAATTTTACTAACTCTTACCCCCTCAGCTGGCTTTAGCTCATATCTTGTAATAGCAGGTCCAACAGAGGCATTTTCCACTTTAGCAGAAACGCCAAAACTATATAATGTTTTCTGTAATTTTGCTGCTGTATCAGTTACAGCTTTTTTTCCACCTTTCGTAGTCTTTTTTTCTGGTTCACTTAGTAATTGTACTGGTGGAAATTCATAATTTTCGTCTTCGACAGTAATAGTATGTTCCAGCTGTAGCACTTCCTTTGTTTTATCTTCTTTTTTCTCTTCTTCTTGTTTAAATAAATTTGCATCTATTACATCAGGAGAATTTTCTTTCTCTTTTTGTTTTCCGAAAAATGGAATATCTAAACCATCTCCTGAATGATCATATTTTTTCTTCTTTCCTATCTCCTCTTTCTCCTCAGGTAAGTGTATAGTAAGTTGATCTTCAAATTGAGAAGCCAATTGTTCCGCTTCCAATTTTTCTCTTAATTTTTTCTCTCTTCTTGTTTCCCTTCGGCTCATATCTTGCTGCTCTTCATGATATTGCTTTGCGTTTCGTTCTTCACGTTCTCTACGTGACTTTCTTTCTTGTAATTTTTCCTCTTGTCTTTCTTCTTTTCTTTCCTCCATGCGGTCTAACCAATCACTAATCAGTTCTGCAGGACGAATGCCAAACATGAATACTAGTAAAATAGCGCCTATACCAATACTTAAAATAACAGCACCAGTAGTTCCTAGCATTTGGATAAATGGAATTGCTACTGCCCCTCCAATGACACCCCCACCAATATTTTTTTCGCCTAAATAGTAAGCATCCTTCATCACAGTTTCAAAATCCTGATTGATATTTAAGTTACCTTTTGATACTTGAAAAATACTTAACATCGTAGCAATACACACTAAAAAAATACCGTATTGAATGAGTTTATGAACCAAATATTCTTTATCATTATGTGTCATATAAATGGCAATCAATAGCGTACCAATGGGAATAATATACTTGATAAAGCCCATAATACCACCTAAGGCTGGACTTAAGTTCTCCCCTAAATAACCAGATTTTGTATAAATGAGTATCATTAACAAAATGCTAATAAGTACTAACACTACCACAGCAACATTAATATCGATTTTATTCCTTTTGTTTCTTCCTTTTCTTCGTCTTGCCAAGTTTCTTCCTCCTTTTGAGCAAAAAAATCATCAGAAGTCGGAAATCAATTTACATTGACTTTTTTTGTTTGAATTCCGACTTCTGATTCCCGAATCTTACTTTAATTCTTTTCGATTATCTTGAATCACTTTTAAAGCATCTTGTAAAGCAACCTCTATACCTGCTAGCACATTATCAGCATAGTCTTTTGTTCCTTTTGAAATTTCTCTCGACATTTCATTAGCTGTTTCAATAATTTCAACTTTCTTCTCATACGCTTTTCTGGTGATTTCATGTTCATCTATCATAGAAATAATTCTATTTTCCGCTTCTTTAATAATTTCATCTGCTTCGTTTTGTGCCTCTACTAAAATTCTTTGTCTTTCCTCTTTTACCCATTTAGCTTGTTTTAGTTCATCAGGTAATTTTAGTCTAATTTCTTTGATAATATCTAAAATTTCTTCTTTATCGGCAATGCATTTCCCAGAAAAAGGCACATTTCTACTTTTTTCCAACATGTCTTCTAATGTTTCTAATAGTGTAAATATTTCCATTGTTTTACCCCTTTCGATTTAAGAATATTAGAAATACTCTTCCATATTTTCTTATATCATCAACATTGATGTCTATTGCTTGTAATTCGAGCAATTCTCGCTTTTCATCATCGGTTTCTATGATTATGGTTCCTTCTTCTGTTAGTAAATTAAGTGATAAAATTGTTTTGACACTATTCACTGCCAAGTTTTCTTGATAAGGCGGATCGAGATAAATAATATCAAATTGAATTCCTGCCTTTTTACATGTTGCTAAACATTTTTGATAATCGTCTTTTACCACAACTGCTTTATCAGTGAAATGTGTCTTGTTTAAATTTTCGTATATCATTTTAGTAGCCAAAGGACTTTTTTCACAAAAATATACAGTTTGAGCCCCTCTACTTAAAAATTCAATTCCGAATTGCTCCACTTCCTGCAAATAAGTCTAAAGCAATTGTCTTCTCTGTGATAGTATCTCGAATAATATTAAATAAGGACTCTTTGACTCTATCTAATGTTGGTCTTGTTGCTAAACTATCAATAGAATTTAATTTGGTTCCTCTTGCCACTCCACTAATTACTCTCATAGTTCCTCTACATGATATACACTTATTTTATATTTTTTAGCTAATATGTCAATAGCTTTAACACAATTGTAATATAGATTTAATCAAAATGTAATAATGTTATTGTTTTGTAATATTTCTACTGTATTATATAACAGCTTGATGAAAATGTAAAGTTTTTTGCAAAAAATGATTTTTTGAATATTTTTTATTTTTTGGTTAACACTAATTGTATAAAGAAATGGAGGTGCTTTGTATGTCAGACAAGCAAAATAAACAAAACAAAAATAATAACAAGAATAATCAAAATAGCCAAAATAATAAAAATGAAAGAAACAACAATAACGAAAACTGCCGTTAATTTTCAGGATAGTCAGAAGTTGTAAAACATTAGAATTGATTTAAGAGCCTTTGGGCTCTTTTTTATTGTTTTGAAATTTAGTTGAAGGCAAGAGTATTCATAATTTATGGAATGAC
The DNA here is from genome assembly GCA_017479865.1 of Clostridia bacterium. GTDB lineage: Bacteria > Bacillota > Clostridia > TANB77 > CAG-508 > CAG-273. The sequence continues at coordinate 18,082 of JAFVBS010000020.1, read as the reverse complement.
GAATGCGATTGAAACAAAATGAGAATATGAATACTCTTGCCTTCAATCAGACTTATTAAATTATAATAAAATTTTATATTTTTTTGAAATTTTTGTAGGATTTTGTAAAAATTTGTGCTATACTAGTTTTGTCAAAATCAAAGTATATTTGCATAAGATAAAATTTTACCATTTGAAAGGATGTTATCAATTATGAATTTTCATAAATGTAGTCGTTGTGGTTGTTTTTTTGTAACAGATAGTAATGTATGCCCTAATTGTGAGCCTAAGGATAAAATGGAAATGAGTGTACTCAAAAGCTTTTTATTAGATACGATGGAACAAAATAAAACCGTAGAAAACATTTCTGCTTCTACTGGCATTTCCGCAAAAAATATTGAACGATTTTTAGCACAAAAGGAATTTGCCACATTTGCTATTCCAACAAGTCAAGATGGTACCAATTTAGATATTCGTTTATGAGAAACATAAAAATTGTCTCTATAGGAGGGTATTAACCACTCCTATAGTTTTTTGCACTTTATGGGCAATATCAAAAAGAAACCTTTATGATAAAATTGATTTGAGTGGTATTACTTTTTCTGATTGATATTGATAAACTTGCACTAGATCTTCTAGTGCTTGTTTTGCTTTTTGCTCGCTATTGGCATGAATATAGGCAATGGTTTCTCCCTTATTTACTTCATCGCCAACTTTTTTGGCAAGAACAATGCCCACATTTTGCTCAATACCATCCTCTTTTTTGAATCTTCCTGCTCCTAAATTTCTAGAAATTTCTCCTACTGTTTGTGCTGGAAGAGAGCTAATATAGCCTGATTTTGTTGCTTTGACAGGTAATATGTATTTTGCTTTTTCAAACTTTTCTGGTGTATTAATGTAAGAAACATCTCCCCCTTGATTTTCCACCAATTCTTTAAATTTTGCTAATGCTTTTCCATTTTCAATGTTCGTCAGCATATCTTGTTTATTCTTCTCTAAATCTTCGCTTTTTTTTGCTAATTTCAACATATGAGCTCCCAAGGTTAAAACTACATCTTTGACGTCTTCTTGCATATTCCCTTTTAAAAATTGAATTGCTTCAATCACTTCTAATGAGTTACCAATACTAACTCCCAATGGTTCTTCCATATTGGTAATCACGCACACCGTTTCTTTGCCTGCTAATTTTCCAATTTTAATTAGCATTTCAGATAATTGTTTTGCATGCTCTAAATCTTTCATAAAAGCGCCATTACCGCATGTAACATCTATTACTATTTTGCTTGCTCCCGCTGCTATTTTTTTGCTCATAATGCTAGAAGCAATTAGTGGAATGTTTTCCACGCAACCAATAGTATCTCTTAACGCATATAATTTTTTATCCGCTGGTGCCAAATTAGCGGTCTGCCCAATTAAACTAATCTTGCTATTTTGTACATTTTGCATAAACTGCTCCATGGAAAGGTTTGTTTCATATCCTGGAATGGCCTCTAGCTTATCAATCGTTCCTCCTGTAAATCCAAGCCCTCTTCCCGACATTTTTGCTACGGGAACTCCTAAAGAAGCAATGATAGGTGCTAAAATTAAAGTCACTTTGTCACCCACTCCTCCTGTGCTATGCTTATCAACTACTGTTCCTAGGTTTGATAAATCTAAAACATCTCCCGAATGAGCCATGGAGAGTGTTAAATTTGTGGTTTCCTCTTCATTCATTCCATTTAAATAAATTGCCATCAGCAGGCTTGCAGCTTGGTAATCTGGAATACTACCTTCCGTGTAACCTTTCACAAAATATTCTATTTCTTCATTGGTTAAAATTTGATTGTCTCTTTTTTTTGTAATGATTTCTAAAATGTTCATTGTATCCTCCAATATAAACACTACTAAGTTATTGTTTTCTAGCCCCCCCAACTGCGAAAAAACCGCAATCGGATTGCTACTCATAAAACAACTTTTGGAGCTCCGCAACCCTTTAGCGGTTTCTAATCTTGTCGGTCTCCACCTTAAGTCGCTTTGAAAGCAATAACTTATCTAGCTTTTAATCGATAATTTTATACAAAATTTTTGATAAATGTCTTGCGATGCAAAGTGCATGGTCCATATTCTCGAATAGCTTGAATATGCGCTGCCGTGCCATAACCCTTATGTTTGCTAAAACCATACTGTGGATATATTTCATCCCACTGTCTCATCATACGATCTCTAGTTACTTTAGCAATAATTGATGCACAAGCAATGGAATAGCTTAAGGCATCTCCATGAATAATGGATTGATAAGGAATACCATCGGTATCAATTTTGGTGAGTGCATCTACTAAAATCAAGTCTGGCTTTTGCTTACTTGTTTTACTTTGGCTTAACTTTGCTTCCATCTCTTGAATAGCAATTGTTAGTCCTTTTTTTGTCGCTTGCAGAATATTGATTTCATCAATTTCTGTTTGTCCAATAATCCCTACTCCATAGCTAATTGCCTCACTCGTAATTTCCTCATAAAGCTTTTCCCTTTTGTTCTCTGCAATTTTTTTAGAATCATTCACCCCTTCTATCATAGAATCCTTAGGCATAATACAGCAGGCTACTACCACTGGGCCTGCGAGTGGTCCTCTCCCTGCTTCATCAATTCCTGCAATGAGTTCTAGTCCTTTGTTATACCATTCATTTTCACGCTTTTTTAAATTGTTTAATCGTTCCAGTTCTTTTTCTTTCATCCTTCTACTATAATTATCTCCTTTTTTGCTTTATGGAGCACTTGATTAGCTCTACTACTAAAGCAAAGCTTTATCATACTCTATTGTTTTTTACTCTTCAGATATTTTTGTTTCTGCTGTGTTAACCTCATTTTGTGCTTCTGCTGATAATTCTTCAATTTGTGTTAAGGTATAATATATATTTCCGTCCGAATGTGTATAGCCACTGGTAATAATAACCTCTGCATTAGTATAGTTAACAATATAATAAGTATTGTCAGGTAACTTTATTTTCAATTCCATCTCCTGCAAATTTTCTTGATTTAGCACATAATAGTTGCTATCCTTTTCTTCTATGTCAATTACTTTTTTTGACAAAAAGTCCTTGATAACAGTATCCTCCTGCATATCTTTCACCGGAGTTCCTTTTAAATCTTCTGTTTTCTTACTTAATGTATATTCTCCTTCTATTTTCTTTACTTTTGCTTGAACTAATAGCATATCCGTTTTGAGGCTTTCAAACCTTTCCTTTGCATATTGAATTCTAACAAAATACACAGCACCAAATGCCAAGGCTGCAATCATAACAGTTAAAAATATGGTTCCTATTAGTCCTAGCCCATGTTCACTTTTCATGTTTGTTTTCCTCTCCTATCGTTTTTTATTATTATATATATACAACAAGAAAATTGCAAGAACAATTTAAAACCATTTGACATATAAAAACCATATTTAACTTAAGTTAATCGTATGATGTCATATAATGACCTCCTTTTGCAAAAATTCCCTTTAAGAAATGGATACTTTTATTATGATTAACCTATATATCATTTAGAAAAATTTGTTTAATTTGTTTAATATTTTTTTGCACGCTTTCATAGCCATATTGATAGCATTGATCTAATTTATCTACATCTAGTAATCCACATTTATCGGTATACACACTTAACACGTAGTCGCTCATTTCTAGATTTTCTTCGGCAATTTTGTTTCCCATAATGTCAATAGTTTTCATTCCAATATCCATAAAATTGCTGTTTTCATCGATCTTATCGGCATCAAATTTGACGGCTAGTACTTTATCTGCGCCTTGTTTTTTTACTTCATAAACTGGTACATTATCTAACATTCCTCCATCCATAAAGGCATGAGAATTCACATAGCAAGGGTTAAACACCGCAGGAAAACTACTGCTAGCTCTTACCGCTTTTCCAATGCTAATGTCAGTAATATATTGTTTTTCATCAACTGCTTTCTTGGGTAAATAATTCGTAAACACATATTCTTTTGATTTCATAATATCTACTGCCGGAATAACCAATGGCATTTTAATTTGTGAAATACTGGTAATTTGCTTTCTTTCGGCTAACCTATCATAAATTTCTTCAATCATCTTTCCATCTTTCATTCCTGTTAGTCGGTCATTCCCTTTTGACTGAAATGAAAAAAATCTCTTCATGAAGGAAAAATTATTTTCTCTTACAATCCTTTCGGCATTCCTTTGGCACAACAGATAAATTACATAAGGAGAATACCCCATGGCATATAGGCTTGCAATCATGCTTCCCGCACTAGTTCCTCCAATGATATTAATAGGAATATGGTAGTCCTCTAATGCTTGTAAAACCCCGGCATGAGCAATTCCTCGAATGCCTCCCCCTGATAAAGCAACTCCTATTTTCATGATGCGTCCCTCCTTTAACGGTATTAGTTATTAGCATTATTGACGCATTTTTCTATTTTTAGTCAAAAATATGATTAATGGTTAATCATTCAAAACCGTCCCCATTTTTCATATTTTCAAAAATTTTCGTCCCTATTGGCTTTGGCAAAACCTTCTTTTGGAAGGTGTCCCCAAAAGAAGGTTGCAAAAAACACGCCATTGTTTGGCGTGTTTTGAAAACTTTGATTATTCGGCTGTGTATGGTAATACAGCAATTTGTCTTGCTCTTTTTACAGCTAATGTAATATCTCTTTGATGAATTGCACATGCTCCAGTTGCTCTTCTTGGAAGTATTTTTCCTTTATCATTAATGAATTTTCTTAATTGATCTGCATTTTTATAATCTAATTTTAGATTTTTATCTGCACATAATGGGCATACTTTTTTTCTCATTTTTCTAAATTTAGGATTATAATCTTCATCATTGTTTCTATTATTTCTTTTTACATTTTTCTTGTCTGCCATTTGTCTTTCCCCCTATCTTTAAAATGTTACATCAGTAGTCTCATACTGATTTTGGCTCAAAATGGTAGGTCATCTCCTGAAGAGATTTCGAAGTCTGAACCGCCATTAGAAGCTGGCATGGTTCCAAAGGTTGGATCAAAAGTGTTTCCTCCCTCTACTCCGTCTCTTTTGCTATCAGCAAAATATGCTTCTTCTGCCACTACTTCTGTGATATAGTGTTTTTGACCTTGGTCATCATCCCAAGTTCTTGTTTGTAATCTTCCAATTACTCCCACTTGTTGACCTTTTTTAAAATATTTACTACAAAATTCTCCTAGTTTACTCCAAGCAACAATGTTAATAAAATCTGCTTGTCTTTCTTCTCCTTGTCTTACAAATCTTCTATTGACTGCTAAACTAAAAGAAGCAACTAGTGTGTTGTTTGTTTGTGTGTATCTTACTTCTGGGTCTCTTGTTAAACGCCCCATTAAAATTACTTTGTTCATTTTTTGTACACCTTACCTTCCTATTGGAAGACCCCCGTTTTTTGTTTTTTAGTCTTCTTTTACTACGATAAATTTCATCACATTATCTGTAATTCTGTAGTTTCTTTCAAGTTCTGCAATTAAGCTTGGATTTGCTTCAAAATTGATAACAACATAATAAGCTTCTTGATTTTTCTTAATTTCATAAGCTAATTTCTTTTTACCAAGGTTATCAACTTTTTCTACTTTACCATCAGTATTAATCAAATCTTCGAATTTTTTTGATAAAGCTGTAACAGCCTCTTCATCGATAGATGGATTAATAATGATAACACTTTCGTATTTGTTCATTATTTTCACCTCCTCATGGATTGATAGCCTATCGACTTTGCGATAAGCAAGGAAAATTAATAGCATCTATTAATTTAACAGATGCTATTATATCACATGTTTTCAAGAAATGCAAGAACAATTTTTTAAGTTACTGCTTAATGATTTCATTAATAGACATTTCATTGTTTTCTAACGAATATAGCCTCTTTTTTAGCTGGTGCCATCGGTTGTTTCGAGCCACTAAGTACCAAAGATAAGCTAAAATAAAGAGTATCGCAATATTGTGTATATATAAAATGGCAATGCTAGCAACGACGGTTAAGGCAATCATTGAAACATTAGCCGTTTTGTTAGTAATTTTATAGGCTGTTTGTAGCCCTTTTTTTATTTGAATAAGCTCTTTTAAAATTCTTCCTCCATCTAAAGGATAAATTGGTAATAAATTAAAAATAGCAATTAAAAAATTAGCATAAATGATAATTTCTTTTGCTTGGCTGTTCTGAATCGGTAGCAAAAAACAGATAAGGGCAATTAAAAAATTGGTGAGCGGTCCTGCCAATGCAATGAATATTTTTTTAAGGTTTAAGTAATATCCTTCTCCTAATTTTTGATGATATTCTTTGATAGCTACTTCAAATTCTATTTGAAATCCCCAAGGATTCATTGCCATTGTTTTTGGTTTGAACCCTAATAACAATCCACAAATGAGATGTCCCAGTTCATGTAATAGAGCAAATACCATCAAAAGAGCATACATTTTAATTTGATGAGTGAAAAAGAAAATAATGGCAAATAGAAATAGTTTTAAATCAATTTTAAGATTCATAGGTCTCCTACTTTTAATTATAAATTAATACAGAAGCTGATAAAATATTGTTTTTTGGCCTACTTCAACTTAAGTCGCTTTGAAAACAATATCTTACACAGCTTAGTTGAAACTCAATTCCATTTTAAAATTAATTCTGGGTCGACAGTTCTTTCGTTCCTGCGAATTTCAAAGTGTAAGTGTGGCCCTGTTGTTTTTCCAGTATTTCCTGAAAGAGCTATCTTTTGACCTTTCTTCACTGTTTCGCCTTTCTTGACCAAAATTTTACTACAATGTGCATAAATGGTGGTCACATCTTTATTAACAATTTTTACATGAGTGCCGTATTCTCCTTCGCCTGATACAACACTCACTTTTCCCTCCATACTCGCCACAACAGTAGTTCCTACTACTACCCCAATATCAATTCCTTGATGATTAGCTGATACAATTTCAGTTGCCTGTCTTTTCCCATAATGTGATGTAATGGTTCCTTTGACAGGCAACTGCATACTAAAATTTTTTTTGATATATTCTGCATCTAATTCCATTTGTGTTTTTTGACTACTTTCATCAGCAGAAGTTGCTACTGCTGTTTTCTCATCACTTGCTCCTCCCATACCCACTGCTTGATTTGCTTGGGTATTTTCCTGATTATTCATTTTGGCAGTATTGTTGCTGGTTTCTGTATTGTTGCTTTGCTCATTGGTATCGTTCTCTATTGCATTATTCTGGTTTGCATTATTCGTTGTATTCTCTTGGTTATTGTGTTCTACATTATTCTGTTGTGTATTATTTTGCTGTTCTTCATTTTTCGCGCCATCTTTGTTTTCATCCTGCTTGTTGAACCAAGTATTCAAAAATTGAAAATGCTGCTGATTTTCGTTCCAAAAGTTGCCAAGCTGTTCTGTTACTTGTTCAAAATTAATATCTGTTTGTAAAAATGCTTGTGTTTGATTCACAACATCTTGCGAAAATATGTAATGATTATTTTTTACAACATAAAAGACAAAATAAATGACAACACAAATCAAAATTTGCAAAATCATTTTACGATAAAGAGACCATTCTCTTTTTTCTTGTCCGCTATTCACATGGGAACTGGCGACTCGTATATTTTGGTTATTCTCTCTTCTTCGATAATAAATTTCCTCTGCTCTTTTCACTCTTTCTTCTGGGCTAAGTATTTTTTCCAATAGGATTTCCTCCTCTTCTGTGGCCTTTTGTTCATATATATGTCCTAAGAGGAAATTTTATGAATAAATTGAAATGGAAAAATTTTTATAAATATTTTCATAGAATTTGACATATAATTAAAAATATAGTATACTATATTTAGTAACTCGAGTGACATTTTCGGTCATATGAGTTCGTGTGATAGTTGATATGTGTTTGACGGCACATATCTTTTTTATTACTTATCTCATACAAAAAAGAGTGGCTGACGAAACCACTCCTAAAATAGGTTTTGAATCCTATTTTCATTACAAAATCAATATTAATTGGTAAAGTTTTACATTAAAATTTCCACATTACATACTCCTGCATTTTCTGTTAAAGGAACTTGCTGATTTGCTATTTCATTGCCATTTACCTTCATACTAGAAATGCCTGTGCATTTTCCATTTGGATTGCTGACATGAATGTGGTAAATGGTATTGTTCCATTTGTATCGCATGGTGTATTCCTTCCATGTGCTTGGAATGCATGGATTAATTTTTAATGCTTTATTTTCAATTTGAAGCCCTAACAGATATTTGATACCCGCTTCATACATCCAGCTGGCAGATCCAGTATACCACGTCCATCCACCGCGTCCCGCTAAATTTCCTTGTCCGTAAACATCAGCACTAATAACATATGGTTCTACCTTGTACTTTTTAGCAGTTTCTTTGGTTCTACTGTGTTCAATTGGGTTGATCATACGGTAGTATTCCCCAGCTTTGTCTCCAAAGCCTAGCATTGCTTCGCTAATGACTGCCCAAATAGCGCCATGAGTATATTGTCCTCCATTTTCCCTGGTTCCTGGCACATATGCCTTAATATAGCCAGGCTCTAGGCTACTTTTATCAAAAGGAGGGTCTAACAATTTGATAATGCCATTTGTGGTATCCACCAAATGATTTTCTAAGCTTTCCATCGAAATATATTTTTTGTCGTTGTCTCCTGCCCTTGAAATAGTGGCCCAGCTTTGTGCAATACTGTCAATTCTACATTCTTCGTTTTGAATGCTTCCTAAAATATCTCCATTGTCCATAAAAGCACGCTTGAACCATCTGCCATCCCATCCATTGTGGTTTAATGCTTTCTTTAATTTTTCCATGATTTCTGCATATTGCTGTGCCACTTCTTCTTCTCCTTTTTGACGACAAAGCGGAATGAATTTGTCTAAAATGGCATACAAGAAAAATCCTAACCACACACTTTCACCTTTTCCTTGGTTACCCACGGTGCTAAATCCATCATTCCAGTCCCCTGAACCAATTTTAGTGAGTTCATTTTTTCCAAATTGCAAAGAAATTGCAATTGCCTTTTTGCAATGTTCATAAATGGTAGCTTCTATATTTGATGGCAAATATAAATCATATTTTTCATCTACTCCTTCTTCTAGCGGTTCTCCCGCAAGATAAGGTGTTTTAATGTCCAAAATGCTGCTATCCCCTGTGAATGAAACATAGTCTTCTACTAAATATACTAACCACAATCTATCATCAGAGAACCTCGTGCGAATTCCTCTTTTGCTTTCTTCGTGCCACCAATGGAGCACATCTCCTTCAATAAATTGGTGTCTACTTGCCCTAATAATTTGCTCTTTCATCCATTCTGGTGAAAAATATTTCAGCGCAAGTGTATCTTGTAATTGGTCACGGAAGCCGAAAGCGCCACCAGATTGATAAAACCCTGTTCTTCCTAGTATTCTAGAAGCAAGTACTTGATAGATGAGCCAACCATTGAGTAATAAATTAGTAGACTCTAAAGGAGTAGTTACTTGTAATGTTTCAATTTGTTCTTTCCAATATTGTTTAGTTTTTGCATATTTCTCCCAAACATTGCTAAAGTTGGTATATTGATATGCTAGGTCTTGGCAGTCAATTTTGTTACTTCCTATTCCCAAAGTAAAAATCACATTTTTGCTCTCTAAGGCCTCTAAAGTTACCTCACATTCTACAGCAATGACGCCTTCTTTCCATAAGCTATTTTCGCCATCCAATTTAATTTGGTGAACTCCCTCTGGATTACTTAAATTGCCCCTTCCAAAAAAGGATTGTTTACTTCCTGTATAAGAAGTAATTTTTTCACTGCTTGAAACAAACATTATCTGTGAATATTCACTTTCTTCTTGTGAAAGATTTTCCAAGCAAAGCAAATTTAAATTTTGGTCATATTGTAGTTGCAAATATCCTTTTGAATGCAGTTCGTCATCTCCCATCACCGGTTTGAGATAATAATACAATTTTAATTTTTTCTTTTTTAACTCATTGTTTTCTAATCGAACAATTTGTACTTTGACATTATCCTTTTCAGGAATAAACATGTCTAGCTTTTGTCCTAACCCTCTGCTAGTGTGTTGGTATTTGGCATATCCAAAGCCATAAATAATATCATAATCATTTTCATCAGGGCAAGGACTTGCTCCCATGGACCATACCGTTTTTGTTTCCTCGTCTTTTAGATAAATTACCTCTGAAGGAACGTCTTGCACTTGGTCATTGTTCCATGCTGTCAAACGATTTAGCCTACTATTTTGATACCAGGTATACCCTCCTAAGCTCTCGGTAACCAAGGTTCCCATTTGTCCATTGGTTAATATATGGCTCCATACAGTTGGCAACTTTTTATCTTTGTTAATACGAATGTGATATTCCTTGCCGTCCTCTGTAAAGCCTCCATATTCATTATAGTATTTCAAATTTTGATTCGGCAATTCTGCTCTCATAGAAGGAGCAAGTTCCACTCGCCTTGGTATTTCGTCCTTTGGCATTTCACGATAATTTTCTAAATATTCTTCTTCAAGGTCTTTTAAATTTCGAGCAAGGCTTCCGTCATGAGCTTGTACTATAAAGTTGGCTCTTGCTTTTAAGAAATCAATTTCTTTTGCCTCTAAATTTTCTAGAACAAAAATCCCCCCCTGAATATTTTGTAAATACCCCAAGTTTTGATTGAAAATGCTATTCATAATTGCTTCTTTTGCCAAACTTTCATAAGAATATTGCTCTTCATTGATGATGACTAAGTCAATATTGATATTTTTAATACGAAAATATTCATATGCTTTTAATACCTCTGTTACTACATCCACATCTGTTTCTTCTTTTACTGAAACAAGAAGAATGGGAAGGTCTCCTGAAATTCCATATTTCCATAACTCGCTTGCAGGAAGCATTAGCTGTCCATTTGCCATTTGTGCTTTAAAAGGATTTTCTACGAGTAAATATCCTAATAATTTTTGATAGGTATCAATTTCTTTTCCCTTGACCCCTAAATAGCGGTTCTCCGCCTCCACCTTTGCTTTGGATAGTTCTAAGGTGTGGTCAATATTTTCCTGATTTTGAAAGGATGATAAATTGCTTAACACCTCTTGTCTGTTTGTTCCTACGGCCAATAAAAGAGTAAAACTTACCTTTTGCTCTGGTTTTAATACCACCGTGCGCTTAAAACTTACAATGGGGTCAGTCGTAAGCTCTGTTTGTTTGCTAAAAGGAGTAGAATTTTCGACTGCTTTTGGAAGGTTTAAACTATTTCTTCCCTGAAACTTTTCTTTATCAATTTCATACTCTAATTCTCCTATTGTCTCATTTTCTGTATAAAAACTAACTGCCGCACAGATTTCTGGGGCCGAACAACTTCTTTTCCTTTTAGTGAGTAACATGATATTTTTCTCGTCAATCCATTCCATATTTAAAAATAAATTATTAAAAGCAGGATGGGCATAGTCTTGATTTGGAGTTGATAAAATAGGTTCCAAAAAGCTTGTAACTTCAATTGTTTCTTCTTCAATGCCATGGTTCATCATTTCAATTTTTCGAATCTCAACCGGTTCATCAGGGCTAATGCTAATTTTAGTTGTTGTTTCGATATTACCGTCCTGTCTGACAATTTTATGCATGTCAGGAGTAAAGTACATAGTGTATTTGTCAGCTGGTGCCAAATAACTCATATGATTTGATGCCCAAGTTCGTTTTGTTTTAATATTTTTAAAAAAGAAGAAAATTCCCTGCTCTACATTGCTCGTTGGTTTATATCGGTTAAGATAAATATTGCCATATTTGCTATACCCCAGTCCTTTACTATCCATCACGATGGTGTACTCTCCATTGGCAATGACGTTGATTTGTGGTAATGGGTTATCTAATTTAGTAATTTCCCTTTGGGTATAGCTTTCATAATCCACATATTTCATCTTTTCTACTTTTTCTTTCTCTTCTTTCGTAATGATGATGTTTTCTGGCATTTTTTCTTGCAATAAAATTTGTATTGCTTGCATTTCGGGGTTTTGCATAAATCGTTTTTGCAAAACATTGTCATGAAATAGATTATTAATGGAAAGCAATATTAAAGCCTCATGATGTGCCATATAGGTTTTGACAAGCTCATACTCCTTTCCCTTTCTTACTCTGGTAGGAGTATAGTCAATTGCCTCATAAAATCCATATTTTTGATACATTCCTCTTTTTTGTAGTTCTTTTAAATTTTGAACTACCTCTTGTGGAATGTCTGGAAGTGCCAAGCTACTGGCATAAGATGACACCACAATCTCATCTGATAAGCCTCTTTTTAACCCTAACCATGGAATGCCGAAAGCCTTGTATTGATAGTTATTATTCAAATCCTTTAAATAAAAGGCTGATTCTGAAATGCCCCATGGAATGTTTAATTTTTTAGCATACTCTTTTTGACTCATGAGCATAAAGCAGCACGATTCTGCTAACAAACTTCCAGGATATTTTGGAATGTTGATATTTGGCATAAAATATTCAAAAGCAGTTCCAGACCATGAAACAAGCCCTTTATATTGATTTAAAATGGTGAGTGTTCTACTTAGGTTGCTCCAATGCTTGCTAGAAATGTCTTTTTTCGCAATCGCCACCAAACTTGCTTGTCTCGCTTCAGATGCAAGTAGGTCATAATAAGAGTCAGTTAAAGCATTTTCCTCCACATTAAATCCGATTGAAAATAGCCTGTTTTCTTCATCATATAAGGTAGAAAAGTCAGTAGACTGAATAATTTTTTCTACGTTTTCTAATTCTAGGTCCATCCTTTTTTCATTTGGTAGCTCCTCTAAAAATTGTTTCACCACATATAAATAGCCTACAAAGTTTCCACTATCCACTGATGAAACATATCTTGGCTTCAAAGGTTGTAAAGTAACTAAATCATACCAGTTATATAAATGTCCATTCCATTTTGGAAGGCTCTCAATTGTTTGTAGCATGTTTTGAAGCAAAGCACAAGTATCTTCTAAAGTTTCATAGCCTAAGTCATAACTTGAAATAACACTTAATAGACCTAGTCCAATATTAGTAGAGGAAGTTCTAGCAACTATTTTTGGTCTTCTGTCTTCTTGATAATTATCAGGAGGTAAATAGTGATTTTCCTCAATTAAAAAGTCCTTAAAATATTGCCATGTGCGTTTTCCTGCTTCTAATAAATACTGCTTATCTTTTTCTGATAGTTTTTCTAAGGAAGATACGGCTTTTGCTTTTTTACTTATTTGGCAAAGAATAGCAGGGGTAGCAAGCCATAAAATGGCAAGTGCTATTAACAAAATTTGCAATCCCCTTTGTGGAAGGAACCACAAAAGTAGAAAAGCAAAAATACTGATGATAACATTAGAAAGCATGTTGAAATAATATGACATTATATCTTTTTTTGCTGTTTTTTCAGCCTCTTCTGCCGTCATCCACTCTAAAAAATGCTTTTTACTCACTAAAATGCGATATAAGGTTTTCACACAAGCATTAAGGCTCATATAGGCTTTATCTGGTAATGTTCCAATGGCTAATACAGCCCTAATAATACTTGCTCTAACCCCTGATATAGTTTTGGTAAATGTTTTTTGGGCTGTCTCTTCCTCTTTACGAAAAAGCATGCGCATCACTAATTCTAAAAGACTTGGTATAATCGCTGATAGCAAGAGCCATGCAAAGGCACCAATCAAATTTGCTTTGATTGTAGCACAAATGAGACTCACTACAATGAAGCTAATAATCATCATTGGTTCTTGCAAGCTTCTTACTAAGTTATCCCATATTTTATATTTTGAAAGAAAGTTTAAAGGATTTTGTTTTTGAATTCCCTCTTTGTTTTTTATGCTCCCCTTCAGCCACCCAATAATTTGCCAATCACCACGAATCCATCGATGCTGCCTTGTTTTAAAGCTACTATAACCTGCAGGATAACCATCCATGAGCATAATATCTGTGGCAAGTCCTGCCCTTAAATAATTTCCCTCTAATAAGTCATGACTTAAAACAGTATTTTCAGGAATTTCTTTTCCTAGCACTGTTGAAAAAATTGCTAAATCATAAATGCCTTTTCCTGTAAAAATTCCTTCATTAAAATTGTCTTGATAGGTGTCTGAAATGGCATTGGTATAGGCATCCTTTCCCCCTGCACCCGCATATAAGGTGGTAAAAGGAGTTTGTAATACTGTCATTAAATCAATTCCTATTCTTGGCTGCAATAAAGCATGTCCATCAATCACGCAGTCCTTTCCCTCATTTAATACCGGCGTATTTAAAATATGAGCCATGGCTCCCACTAGTTCTAGGCCAGAATTTAGGGTAAGGTCAGTATCAGCATCTAAAGTAATAATGTATTGAATGTGTGGAATTGTTCCGTCTTTTTGCTTCCAATTTTCTACAGTATTGACTAAAAACTCATTTTTTTCATTTCCTAATAAGTATTCATTCCACTGATTTAAAAGTCCTCTTTTACGTTCCCAACCTAAATAACATTCTTCTTTTGCATTCCATGTTCTTTTGCGATAACAAAAATGAAACTTAGGAAATACTTCATTAGGATGCTTTTTGTTTAATTGCTCTGCCATTCTCAAACCGCTAGCCACTACCTCTTCATCAAATGGTTCTTTTTCGTTTTTTCCACTAGAGCAATCTCCCAAAAGTGCAAAATAAAGGTTTTCGCTTTGGTTAGCATAGGAGTATACCTCTAATTTTTTCATGAGCTCTTCTACTTTTTCTTTGCTCTTTAAGATAGTAGGAATTACCACAAAAGTGGCATATTGTTCCGGAATACCATCTTGCATGTCCAATTTTGGTATTTTTTTTGGTTTTACCAATTTGCCTAAAACAGCCTGAATAATTTGTACCCATATGGTTTGGGTCGGAATGAGCAATAGGAGCCATAGCAAAATAGCTAAGGAGGCAGAAGTAGTTTTTTGGTAAATTTTGATTGAAATGAGGCTTGTTGTAAGCACAGTAAAAAAACTAATTACACCAACATATAGCTTTGCTTTTGCATCATAAGAAAGCTCCTTTTGCTTTTTTCCTGTCAGCAATTCATATAGTTCTTGCTTTCCTTGGTCCATTAGGTAATAGCCAATATGTGCTTTTTTTTCCTGTTTTGTCTTTTCCTAATTGCAAGCACTTTTTAGCAATATAAATTTCTGATAGGTTTGTTTTTTGAGAGAGCTGTTTAATAATATTTCTGTATTCTACCTTTGTTTGATAATCCATTTTTTCATAGATGCCTGCTGGATCCTGTTTTAAGGTTTCCTCCACGCCATTAATCTCTTCAAAAATATCCACCATGCTCATTCTGTTTAATGTTTTAATGCTAGTAATGGCATTTCCCATAGAAATTTTGCGAAGTGCAATATCAAAATGTTCTTTTTCAATGACTTCGTCTACTGTCATACCCATCCTGTTCACTTGTTCTTCTAAAATATTAAGAAAAGGATAAGCCTTTCTGCCATATTTTTTGAGGCGATAGGATAAGTACTCAATAAAAGCATATTTCATCGATGCGGCTTGTTTGATTTTTCCTTGATATTCATGTAAATGCGTAAATTGTAAATTTTCTTTATGCTCTACCAAGCGTTCCATTATGTTTTCCACTTTGTATTTTTGCATTTGAGAACCATAAATTTTTTCACAAATTTGTCTGATGTTTTCAATCAGTGCAATTTGTAGAAAAGTACTAATATTCCAAATTTCTTCCATACTCAGTGTTTTTTTTGTTTGATAGGCTTGCAACAATTTTTTTAAATTCTTATTGTCAATTTTATTGTCAGTATAATTAACAATTTCACTGGCTAATACATAGCTTCTTGCAAATCCACTTTCTATTCCGTTTTGAATTCCTAAAAAGTGCGTATATTTTTTTAACGTTAAATCGTTTTTAATTGCTTTGACGTTTTCTTCAATAACATAGTAATTGTCTAAAATCCATTCCCCTGCTGGGTGAATGGGAATATTTAATTTAATATGCTCATTTAACATGTGATAAACATCGGTAATGAGCTCAAAATTTTCTTTTAAGCGAGGAATTGGATATGTGTTTTTATTTGATTTATTTTGCAGACTATGGTCTGAAGCTACTTTTTGCAAGTAGGTTTCTAATTCATTTTGACTTAAAATCGCTCCATTTATTTTTAAAACTTTATATTCCATGAAAAAACTCCACTCCTTGTTTTAATATGTAACCATATTTTCTCCAAAGAGTGGAAATTTATGCATTTTTTCAATGAATTCATTTTATATAAAAGCAAGAAATCCAACTCAAATAAGAGCTGGATTTCTTACTGGCTTTTACTCCAAGAAAGCGGAACCTTCTAAAAATTAGTCCCTATCGCCATAATTTCGATATTCAGAGCGTTCCACTGCCCTGTAAATGGCAAATAGAGTAGCCATAGTTCCAAGGCTTCCCAGGGCTACAAGGGAAAGTGCAATAATTGTCTTCTTCATGATGTTATTCCTCCCTGTAAATATAATGTGGTCATTAGACCGTACCATGATTATATCATGTTTTACATAATATGTCTAGGTTTTTCTTCATAAAGCCCAGCTACCACATATTAAAACAGCCACATTATTAAAATGTAGCTGTTTGGAGTTTGCTTTAGGTCTCTTCAAAAAGTTTTCTTAAGGTTTGCACATTTCTGGTTTTCACCGCGAGTGATAAGGCTTTTGCTTCTCTCTCATAATCCACCTCTTTCACCGGAATTCTTTTTCCCTCTTGCAGGCTATATGCCAGTTCACTAATGACCAACCTCACGTTGGGAAAGTACGGAAGTACTGCAATCAGCTCCTCAAATTCCTTTAATTGACATGGAGTGTGTGGATCTGCATCGTGTGAAGTACAAATATCATAATTGCACTCCATTCCACTGCCGGTAATGTGGATAATTTCCACTTTTTCTTTTTCTAGAGCTTGCAAGTACTCCCAAAATGTCATTTTTTGGTCTTTTGCTGCAATTTTGGCATGTGCAATGTCAAAAACTGCAAAATCCAACCTTCTCCACATTTCATTAATAAATGCAGGCTTTGAAGTTTGAAGAGTGGTGTATTGTGCTTCTCCAGAAGCGCCTACCATAGAGAATACATTTTCTCCTCCTAATCGTATGCCAGGAAGAAGCTTTCTCATCGTTTTAAGGTTCTCCTCAAAGTTTTTGAAAGGATCTCCAGCTTCTCCCGGAAATTGTGCAATGTGAGTGCTAAACTCCTTGGCACCCGTTTGGGTAAATAATGGTAAGTTCTCCACTTGTGACGTACTCTGAGCAATGTTTGGCATATTCCATGCAGGATTGAAATGAAGTAATCCATGGATATCTGCCTGAGCTTTCGAAGGAAAATCTCTTAAAAAAAGAAATTTTTCTTCTTCGTTGCACCGTACTCCAGGAAATTTGAGCACATCGATGACTCCCGTGTTAACCAGTTTTTGTGTTAGCCCCTTCGAAATTGAAGAAACATAATTGATGCCTACCTTCATGTTGTTTTTCCTCCAATTATAATGAAAACATATTAGATACTTATTATTATACCTCATTTTACATAATATGTCAAACTTTTCGTTTCTTGTTTCCTCACGTTTTTCTTTCGTCTTTGGTATTTCGTTTCATGTCTTTCTGACAAATTTATTCTTTTTTATGTTTTATGTCAATTTATTTGCCAAGGTTCCATGTGTCTCCAACCTTTTCGGTTAATTGGACTCCAGACTCTAGAGAAACTACGGGGCGGACACCGCGGGAGTTGCCGTACGCGCTGCCATAAGAATAGTACAAACGGCTGCTGAGCACGTAGCCACCATACACATTGCGCATATCGAAGTCCACACTGCCGTAACTATAGCAGTTCACAGCGCGCGAAGCAAGCCAGTAGCTTGCGTTTGTGCTTCCATCAGCTTTATAGCTTAACATTTTTTGTCCATTTTTTGTCGTTCCGATAGTATAGTTGTAAGCTGATTGTGGCATTACTACGCTTTCCCCTTTTGCTAAGCTTTTCCATGTTTTACTGGTTTCATCATTATAATTAAATGTTGTATAGTTTCCTGACCCTTTTGTTCCATCATAATAAATATAGCCATCTTCTTCTTTTTTATATGTATGGGTTGCAAATGCATTTGGCTTATATGGTTGTATTTTATTTGCATCTTCTACGGTAATACT
>JAFVBS010000005.1 GCA_017479865.1 Clostridia bacterium | reverse complement strand
CCACTTTTTTCCCACTCAAGTTTGAAATAACTTGATATTGATTAAAAATGAAAATGTTGTAAAATATTGAAATAAAAGCATTTCAAAAATATTTGAAAATGTTTGAAAAGGTTAAGCAAGAACAGTAGGTTCAGGTGTTGTATCTGAAATTATTGCATAAGGTTAACTGAAAATAAAAAAATAGCAAGGGCTACAAGAAATTGTAGTACCCTGCTTTTTTTATATTCACAACTTTTTCCCGACTGGGTTTAGAATAAAATCAATTTTTTTCTATAAATTCTTTCTTGGTTTTTGGCATCTTTTTCATAGCTAAGAGTATTCGAGATTTCTGTTATTCCTAAGCACCGTGAGACGTGCACTGGTTTATTCGCATTCGTCATTTCATAAACCTTGGATATTCTTGGCAAAAAATAAAAATTTCTAAATTCCTTTCAAAAATTTGACATTTTTCTTAATTAAGTATATACTGTAAACGTCACGAAAGAGAAATTAAATCGAATTAATAAAGGAGAGATTTCTTTTTATGAAAATATTAAAAAAAGTAGTTTTAACTGGAGCACTAACCACAATTGCATTAATGACCTTAACCATTACTGCAAAAGCGGCAACTGTCAAAGTAACAGGAGAAGTAGTCAATATTAGAAAAAGCGCATCAACTAGTTCAGATGTTGTTGCAATGCTTTCTGAGGGAATAGAATGTGAATACCTAGGAGAAGAAGGCGACTGGTATAAAGTAAAATATAAAAGGTATACAGGTTATATTACGAAACAATATGCGAAGATAATAGAAGAAAGTAAAACAACTGAAAATACAAATACAGAAACAACACAAACAACAGAAGAAAAAAATACTAAAAATGAAGAAAGTACAACTCAAGAGGTAAATAGCACTACAGAAAATACACAATCTACAGAAACCAAAACTCAAGAACCAAAAACAATTCAGTATCAAAAATTAACAAAAGACTCTAGTGTAAAAATATTACCTTTAATTCAATCAAGCAATATTGGCAATTTAAAAAAAGATGCAGAGGTGCTGTTAATTGCTAAAACAGGCTCTTGGGCATATATTCAGGCAAATGAATTTAATGGCTGGGTTAGGCTAGATAGTTTAACAGATGGAAAGACAGTAACAACGGGTGAAAACAACGAAACTACTGCACAAGAAAAAACAGGATATATTAGTGAAAACTATGTTAATGTCAGAAAGGGAGCAGGAACAAACTACTCAATTGTTAAAGTATTAACATTAAATAGTACAGTTACTGTCATAGGAGAAGAAGGAGACTGGTATCAAATTAAGTCAGGCAGTGATACCGGCTATGTTTCAAAACAATTTGTATCAGAAAGTAAAAAAACAACCTCGAGATCACTAGAAACTTCAAGAACTACTAATGAAGAGGAAAATAAAAATAAAGTGACCGAGACTGAAAAAAGCACTGAAGAAAAAGTAGAAACTAGTAGTAAAAGTAGCCAAAACACAACAGTAATACAAGAAACAAAAACTACAATATCCAATACAAAAAGTGAAGAAACAAAAACAACAGACAAAACAGAGAGCACAAGCAAAAATGAAACGGCGAGTTCAAAAACAAGTACTAAAAGCGAAACAACAAATTCTGAAACCAAATCACAAACAACAAAATCGGAAACAACTACGAAGGCTGAAACAACCACTACCACAAAAGGAGAAGAAGTAGTTGCCTATGCTAAAAAATTCTTAGGGGCTCGTTATGTATATGGCGGTGATGGTTCGAACGGTACTTTTGACTGCTCAGGATTTACCATGTATGTATACCGTCACTTTGGGATTAGCCTTCCACATGGAGCAACTTCACAATCGAGGGTATCAAATGGAACTAAAATAACGAAACAAAGTGACTTAAAAGCAGGAGACATTGTTTTCTTATTAGATTATGAAACCGGGGTAGGCATTGGACATTGTGGAATTTACATTGGAGATGGAAAATTTATTCATGCATCTACAACTGGTTATAAAGTAATTATTTCAAGCTTAAATACAATATATGAGGGAAGATTTTATTCAGGAATGAGGTTTTTCTAAATTATAAAAATATTGAATAGGGCACATACAAATTATAAATGGAGAAAATGATGAAAAGACCAATTTGTATTGCCACAATTAGTAGTATAATAGGAATTATTATGGGGCTATACTGTAGTGGTATAGCCACTTTTTTATGCTGGATTTTAGTAGTAACGACATTGACGCTATTACTGATTCAAATTTATCATAAAATTGCACATCAAAACAGAAATACTCTTTCTCAAAATCAAGCACATATATTACAAATAATATTGATATTTTGCATTTTTTCACACGTCTTTTTATGCTACACAATTTTTTTAGAGAATCGCTATCAAAACATTTATAAAACTTATAATGAAAAAAACTTACATATACAAGCAACAGTAGTTTTCAGTGGTGAAGAAAAAGAATATAAGTATGTGTACAAAATTAGGGTCAATCAAGTCAATCATGAAAAAATCAAACCAATTTATCTGTTATTACAAGTCAAAAAAGAACAGAACAATTCATTACTCACATATGGAAATGAAATTGTTTTGCAAACAACATATCAAAAGCCAGAGGTAGCAAGAAATGAAGGCGGATTTGATGCTAGTAATTATTTAAAAATGAAAGGAATTTCAGGGACTATTTCTAGCAGTGCAAATGATATTACAGTGCTAAAAAAAGAAAAACCCTTTTTCCTTGGCAAAACAATCAACGAGCTAAAAACAAAAATCAAACAGAATCTAAACCAGTTATTTTCAAAAGATATTGCACGGCTTAGTAGCAGGACTGATTATTGGAGAAAAACAAGGTATTGACGAAACAATAGTACAAGACTTTAGAAATAGCAATTTATCTCATATGCTAGCAATCTCTGGTGCACATGTTTCTTATTTAGTGTTAGGCATTACCTTTCTTTTAGAAAAGTCGAAAACATCAAAAAGAAAAAGACAAATTTTACTCATTTGCTTTTTAGTATTCTTTATGGCACTTGTTGGCTTCACACCCTCTGCTACCAGAGCTTGTATCATGGCAATATTGCAATTGCTAGCAAGTCTTTGCTTTCGAAAATCAGACGTGTATACCAATTTGGCAATTGCAAGCCTTTTGATTGTCATAGCAAATCCTTATAGCATTTTAGATATTGGCTTTCAACTCTCTTTTGGAGGAACCATTGGCATTATTGTGTTCTATCAGCCAATTTTACAGTGGATGGAGAAACAAAAAGCAATTCATCAATCAAAAACTACTAAACAGCAAAATATTGTAAAACAACAAGGTGAAGTAAATAAAAAATATGCAGTAAACAACAAACTGGCAGTAAGAATAAAAGAGCTTTTAATGAAAATGCTAGAGGATATAAAACAAACAATTCTGGTTACAATTGCTGCAAACTTAGTCATTTTTCCAATTATGATTTATCATTTCAACAATCTATCTACTATTTTTTTAGTATCTAATTTATTAGCATCTCCCATTTTAGCTATAAGCATTATTTTGAGTTTACTCGTTATTTGTTTCTCTTTTCTCTGCCTTCCCTTGGCAAAATTGTTAGCCTATTTCTTAACACCAATATTACAACTTCTTACAAAAATTGCTGGTTTCACAGGCAATGTACCTTTTGCCAATTTGCTTGTGCCAACTCCTAGTATTGAAATCATCATTTTTTATTATTTCCTTTTATTATTTTTTGTCAAAAAGCAATCCATAAAAGCAACACTTAGAAAAAAGGTATCTCATACCTTTATCATTTTTACCATCATTATTATTCTTATCAAAGCTGTTTTCTCAATGATCCCATCACCAACTTTAAAAATATTTCTCATTGATGTTGGACAAGGTGATAGCATTTTAATTCAAACGCCACACCACCAAAACATTTTAATAGATGGTGGAGGCAGTGAATTTGGCAGTTTCGATGTAGGAAAGCAAGTATTACTTCCTTATTTGTTAGATAAAAAAATTACGACCATAGATTATATGATGTTTTCCCACTTTGATAGCGACCATTGTCAGCGGACTACTTTCTCTCTTGCAACAAATCAAAGTCAAGCAAATTCTCATCACGAAGCAAGGAAAAAGTTCCTATAATTTTCAAGAATTTTTAAAAATTGTCAACGAAAAACAAATTCCTATCAGAAAAGTAACAGCAGGAGATTCCATTGCAATTGAAAAAGATGTAACCATTAAAATCTTATTTCCTACAGAAGACCTGATACGAGAGAATGTACTTAACAATAATTCCATGGTAGCAAAAATTTCCTATTTAAATTTCAGTATGCTACTCACAGGAGATATTGAAAAAATTGCTGAAAACAAATTAGTTTCAATGTATCAAAATACTAATGCCTTACAAGCCAACATACTCAAAGTGGCTCATCATGGTTCTAAAACCGCTTCAACGCAAGCAATTCTTGACCTAATTAATCCTCAAATTGCCCTGATTGGAGTCGGTAAAAACAATAAATTTGGCCATCCCAATCAAGAGGTGATAGAAAGACTAACAAGCCTGCGGCACAAAAATTTACAGGACAGACAAAATGGGAGAAATCATCCTAACCATTGACAAAAAAGGAAAAATACGTATCAACAGAAAAACAATCAAAGCCAATCAAAAATATTGATACTGGAATGATAATAGAAGTATGGAAAAATGGCATAAATGAAACATTTGGAAATGATAAATACTATATGAATTTATCAGGAGAGATGAAAAGGGCAAAAATTGCCTCTATGAGCCAGTTGGCAAAATTAATAAAATATGGTAAAATAAGAAGCAAAGAAGCTAAAAATTATCATGATAAAAATAGTAAAATCAAATATGCATATTTAATAGCTCCTATCACGATAGATGGTGTTAATTATGATGTTACAATCGATATTAGAAAAATTACAAATGGAGAAAACAAATTTTACATACATGCTTTATTGATAAAAAAAGAAACTAATTTATCTTGACCACAATGTGACCAGTTATCGGATAAATTAGTATCTAATAATAGTATACTATTGGCAAGGAAAAAAGTCAATAGTAATACTGCTAATATTTTATGAAAAAACAGAGAAAATAATACTAAAAAAGGGAGTAAAACCATGATATCAAAATATTCCAATCAAACAGAACAAATCAATGAAGAAGAAATAAAAGAAGCAGCACAGAAAATCAAAGAGGGAGAAATTGTACTATTTCCAACAGAAACGGTGTATGGACTAGGTGCTAATGCCATGAATGCAGAAGCAGTCAAAAAAATTTTTGAGGCCAAGGGAAGAGCTAGTGATAATCCCCTAATTGTGCATGTATCCAATTTGATAATGTTAAAACAAATTGTAGAAAATATCGGAGAAATTGAACAAAAGCTTATTCAAACTTTTTGGCCAGGGCCACTTACCATCATTTTTCCTCGCAAAAGTGAACAAATCATTCCCAATATTACAACAGCAGGGCTAGACACAGTTGGAGTTCGCATGCCAAGTAATTTGATTGCACAAAAATTAATTGAATATGCAGGAGTGCCAATTGCAGCACCAAGCGCCAATGTATCTGGCAAACCAAGTGGAACAAAAATAGAAGACATTTTGCAAGAATTTGATGGCAAAGTAGCCTACATATTAGATGGTGGTTTTGTAGATATCGGAGTAGAATCTACTGTCATTCAGGTCAAAAAAAATACTATTCATCTATTACGCCCAGGAAAAATCACCAAAGAACAATTAGAACAAATTGCAAAAGTAGAGGTAGACTCTCATGTACTTGGAAAAGTAGAAAAAACAGAAGTGGTTGCTTCTCCTGGCATGAAATATCGCCATTATGCACCAAACACAAAATGTATGATGATCTATAGCAAAGAACCACAAAAAATGATTGACAAAATTAATGAAATTATTAGGAAAAAGCAAGACGAAAATCAAACTGTATTAGTTTTAGGCAGAAAGCAACACCTAAACAAATATATTGCAAATAAAAAGTGGAATATGGGAGAAACCCTAGATGAGGTTGCTAAAAATATTTTTACACTATTACGACAAGTAGACAAAGAAAACGTAGATTTAGTCATCATTGAAGGGGTAGGGCAGCAAAAACTAGGACTAGCCATTACCAATCGATTAATTAGGGCTTGTGAATACAATTATATAGTCATAGAATAAGCAAAAAGCAAGTTTACTTTTAATCATGTCAAATAGCAACTTTGTCAGTTACACGTAAATTGTCACAAGCCATCACTTGAAAAATTCAAAAAATATGGTATAATAAATAGTGATGGTGCATTATTCTAGTAGCGTATTGCTATTGTGAGGGTGGGGCTAAAAATCCACTAAAAGGCATATCAATGAAGTTTCTTGTTTATGCGCGAAATGCCAGTTTTGTGTGTATGCAGGAAGTAAGAATTTAGGGAAATATATAATGGCATATATATCACTCCCTACTTTCGCGGAGGCTTAGGAAGTTTATTTCTTAAGAGTAACCTATGCTGAATGCCAAGACATAAAATGCATAGAGTAGCCTGTCTCGAGTGACCATATTGGGATTAGCCTACAAAAACTTGCAATTTGGCCAAATTACAAGTTTCAAAGATGATAATTCGCTTTTAGGGTTATGAAATTATGATTGCAAAAAAGACTAGCAATAGCATCAATATGCAGAAGGAAAACTTCTAGAATGTTTGCTTTATTAAAAAGCATGGAAGTCTATGGATTAAGGTACGGATTTAAGTGGTGATCTGGGTTCTTTTTATAACACTTTGATAGTGTCGTAAAAGATATTTTCTTTCAATGGAAACGGCTAAACAGTAATGTTTAGTAGAAAATAGAGAAATTCTTCTAGACCTAAACCGTAAAATTTACTTAGACTTTTACCATCTAAAAAATTTAATTGATAAGCAAAAGAAAAATTAACAAAATAAAAGGAGCAAATCATCCATGACCAAAAAAGAAAAAAAGGATCATTCAGGGTTAAAATGGTTTATCACTGTAGTTATTACTACTTTTATTTTATCCATTATATTTTCCTATATTTCAACAAATGCAATTTCAAGTCTTGAGTTGTTCCCAGCAACATGTATTTTAGTGATGACAATTTTAATTGGAATTCTATTTGACATTGTTGGTGTAGCAGTAACAATAGCAGAGGAAGAAGAACTGCACGCAAAAGCAAGTAAAAAAATTGAAGGTGCAAAAACCTCAATAAAATTAGTTAGAAATTCTAGTAAAGTGGCTAATATTTGTGCAGATGTTATTGGAGACATTTGTGGAGTTATTAGTGGTTCGATTGCAGCGCTTATTTCTATCAAAATTATGGAAAAGTTTGGCCTAAAATTTAATTTGCAATTTATTATCAGCGCAGTAGTAGCATCCCTAACAGTTGGTGGCAAAGCAATTGGAAAGGAAATAGCAAAACGAAATTCCACCAAAATTGTACATACAGTTGGAATTATATTAGGAAAATTAAGTTTCAAAAAGAAATAAATAAAAGGTAAAAACGCAAGTAATAAAACAACTTGCGCTTTTTGCTTTTATTTTGCATAAATTTAACAAATTTGTTTCATACTAACAACAAATAAAATGAGAAAGGGAGAAATGTTAGCATGAAAAAAATTGTTATTATTGCAATCATGATGATACTGCTACTCGTCATTGGAATTGTAGCAGGACTTTATTATTACCAACAACAAAATGTAAAAGATAGTAATCATAAGGAAAGCTCCCAGTTAGCCTTAGAGGAAAATACATCAATTGGCATAATAAAACCCATTAATGAGGCAGTAGAAACTTCTTCTCAAGAAATCAAAATTTCTCCTAATAGCATGATAATTGAAAAACAATATTATCAAGGCTGTAATCACCTGATTGAAACACAAAAAGATGTACCATCAAGTTTGATAAATCAAGGGGAGGAACAACTAAAACAAGCTTACCCGAATTGGACAATTGAAAAATTAACCAATACACAAATTACAATATATAAAGAAACCCCTGGGTATTGCCATCAACATTATATTCTCAAAGAACACAATGGAGTGCTAGCCATTTATACATTTGATGAAAATGGAACAGAAACATGGAAAGAAGATACAGAAATTCAAACAAAATATTTAACTGCAGAAGATTTAGAAAAAGTAAACGAGGGAATCAAAGCAGTAGGAGACGCACAATTGCATAGTGTTTTAGAAGATTTTGAATAAAAATAAAAGCAAAAAACATGAATAAAAATTTCTAGAAAAAGCAATAATAAGAATATCTTAGAAAAATAGGATTAAGAAATAAAGGAGGGAACATTTTGAAAGCAACAGGTGTAGTGAGAAGAATAGATGATTTGGGAAGAGTTGTAATCCCAAAAGAAATAAGAAAAACTTTGCGTATTAAAGAGCGGAGACCCATTAGAAATTTTTACTGATAAAGAAGGAGAAGTAATTCTAAAAAAATATTCTCCAATTGGAGAATTAACAGAATTTGCAACAGGATATGCTGAAACGTTGGCTAAAACAACAGGGCATATTGCATGTATTACAGATAAGGACACAGTCATTGCCGTATCAGGAGGTTCTAAAAAGGAATTTTTAGAGCAAGACATTAGTGAAGAGCTAGAAAGAATTATGGATGATAAAGAAAAATATACAAGCAAAGAAAATAATGACTTAGCTATTCCAATTACAAAAAATGAAAATAAAGAAAGAAGATACAACTCGCAAGTAGTTTATCCCATTATTTCTGATGGAGATGTAATTGGAAGTGTCATATTATTATCAAAAGACAATACGACAAAAATGACAGAAGTAGAACAAAAGGTAGCCCAATCAGCCGCAAGCTTTTTAGGTAGTCAAATGGAAATATAACCCCTAATTGTAATATTTTTGTAATTGATTTGTAACAAAAATGTAAAATAAAAAATGAAGAAAATACTTGATTATTTCCAATAAGTATAGTATAAAT
Organism: Clostridia bacterium; assembly: GCA_017479865.1. Taxonomy (GTDB): domain Bacteria; phylum Bacillota; class Clostridia; order TANB77; family CAG-508; genus CAG-273. The sequence continues at coordinate 541 of JAFVBS010000005.1, read as the reverse complement.
AACATGATAAATGTAAAAAAACCTACAAAGGAGGAAATATCAATGGAAAATAATTTTAATGGAGCAAGTAATTTACCTACAGAAGTTAGTGTATGGACGAAAATTAAAAACTTCTTATTCCAAGAGGTTAATGTAACATTAACACCAAAGCAAGCAAAAGTATTCCAAGAAGTACATGATTTTTGGCATCAAGATGCTCATGACTTTTTCTTTCAAGAAATTAAAATAATCGATAACATTACCTTATAGGTACAATATGAAATGAACAACCAAAGAAAAAGGGGGCAAATAATATGCTAGAGCTCAAACAGACTAAAAGCCTTGCAATTGTAAGGAGAGAGACTCTTCTAAGCCGAGTAAATGGCGTTATTAAGTATGCCTTCCAGAACCAAATAAAAGTGAAAAAGAAACACAAGGATAGACTATGGAACACCTCCATGGGCTGTCCTTTTTGTGTGCGTCAAAATTGTTCATACAATCAAAGTTATTCACACAAGGTGGTGATGGACAGTAGTTAAAAAGTGCTTCTGTCCAAAAGAAT
>JAFVBS010000019.1 GCA_017479865.1 Clostridia bacterium | reverse complement strand
ATTTATTTCGATTATTTCTAATCTACTTAAATAACTTTTTAACTTTGAGTTATTCGACTCTTAATTTTTCTAAGTTCTAGGAAAGTACATTTATGTACTTGACGTAGAAGTTAGTTATACGACTGTTACAAATTCTTAAAGTTATGCTTTTAGAATTTGTTAAGTTGTTTTTACTGGCTATTTTTTTACATGGTTTGCCTTCCATTTCTATTATTGGTTTTTCTCAAAGGTTTATTGTTTACTTTTCAATGTGCTTTGTTCCGCTTTTTGCAGAACGAATGTTATTGTACTACTTTTCAAAAAGAATGTCAACACTTTTTCTAAAACTTTTTTATTTTTTTATTTTCTTGTTTTAGAGTGCAAAAATAATAAACTAGTATTTGACGTAATCATCAAAAATGTAGTGTTTTTTACTAATTTATATTTCTTAATAATATGTTTCTTCCTTTGTCATTTCGTACTTAAATTATAATACCATATTATGTTCAGAAAGTCAACACATTTTTTGTATTTTTTTGTAGAAATTTTGATAACTTTCTTTTTTCCTGCTGACATTTATTATCATAGCATATTTTCTTATGTAAATCAAGTGTTTTTTCTTGGTAATTTATACCAACTTTTCTTATTATATGTAAGAAGATAGAAAAAAATGCTTTTCTAAGATGAAAACATTATATTTCTACTAAAATAACATCATCTCCAATGCATTTGATATTCTGCCATTCAATAACAATATCATTGCTAGATGTTATCATACTTAAAAATCGATTACTCCCCGGAACAATGATAGAGGTAATCGTTCCGCTTTGTAAATCAGCGCAAACATCTTGTACATAACCGAAGCCTTCTTCCATCTCGTATGTTGATAACCTCTTTGTGTTTAAAATCCATGCCTTTTTGTCCCATTGCGACACTCCTTTATAATTTTCTATCTTATTATATGCAATAGAACAGAAAGGTTACACATTTCATCGATAAATTCTTCTGATATGGTTAATGGCTGTTTTTTCGAGCCTTGAAACTTGTGCTTGTGAAATGCCAATTTCTTCCGCCACTTCAACTTGTGTTCTTCCTTCAAAGAAACGTTTATTAATAATTACTTTTTCCTTTTCACCCAGTTTTTTCATTGCCTCTAATATGGTAAGATGCTGAGTCCACATTTCATCTGTATTTTTCTTATCTCCCACCTGGTCCATAATGTAAAGATTATCTGTACTTTCACTATAGGCAGGTTCTTGCAGTGAAATTGGCTCTTGAATAGCATCTAAGCTCATAATTACTTCTTCTTTTTCTACATTTAATTCTTTTGCAATTTCTTCAATAGTTGCTTCCCTTTCTTCTTGCTTAGAAATTCTTTCTTTGATGACTAATGCTTTATATGCCAAATCCCTAATTGAACGACTAATGCGAATGCTGTTATTATCTCGTAAATATCTTCTAATTTCTCCTACTATCATAGGTACTGCATAGGTAGAAAATTGCACATTTTGGGTAATGTCAAAATTATCAATTGCTTTGATAAGTCCAATACAACCTACTTGAAATAAGTCATCTAAATTTTCCCCTCTGCCATAAAATCGCTTGATAATACTAAGCACTAATCTTAAGTTTCCATTAATGAACTCTTTCCTTGCCTCCCCGTCTCCTTGTTTAATTTTTATCATTAGCCTCTCTTTTTCTTCTGCTGACAGTAACGGTAAATTAGAAGTATTCACCCCAGAAATTTCCACTTTGTTCATAATAAAAACTCCTTTTAGAAATAATTCGTTTACTCTGATTATTTCCAAAAAGAGTTTTTGATATGCAATGAAAGTGCGACATAATCCGACAAAAATAATATAAATCGAAAAATATAGCTGAGTAAGCTATTAGGTTTATTAGCCTCAAAACTACTGATTTTCTTGCAAATTTACCCTGTCTTACTCATAATATCCTTCTTCATCTTATTAATAATCTTTTTTTCCAGTCTGGATATGTAGCTTTGTGAAATGCCAAGCATGTCTGCTACCTCTTTTTGCGTTTTTTCATTGCCACTAATAAAGCCAAAGCGTAGTTCCATGATATTGCGTTCTCTATTATTGAGCTTTTCAATGGAGGCTTTTAATAGCTTTTTATCCACTTCGTCTTCTAATCTTCTTGAGGTAATATCGGGGTCAGTTCCTAAAATGTCCGATAGTAGCAATTCATTGCCATCACCATCTTGGTTGAGTGGCTCATCAATCGAAATTTCTCCTTTGATGCGATTGCTTCTTCTTAAGAACATAAGAATTTCATTTTCGATACATCGGGAAGCATAAGTAGCCAATTTAATTTTTTTGTCTGTATTAAAGGTATTGATTGCTTTCATAAGTCCAATAGTTCCAATGGAAATAAGGTCTTCTAATCCTACCCCTGTGTTTTCAAATTTCTTGGCAATATAAACCACCAATCTTAAATTTCTTTCTACTAAAGTTTGTCTAACACTTTCGTCTCCTTGAGACAATTTTTCTAAAATTTCGTTTTCTTCTTCATTGGTTAAGGGAGGTGGCAATACTTGGCTTCCTCCTATATAGTAAATCGGAAGATCTTCTTCTTCATCATTTCCGAGATATTTCACATACAAAGTATTAATACTGGATTTTAGAATTTGTAATAGATTCATTTGTTTCACTCCTTTCTAAAGCGTCGAGTCCTATTAAGGCAGAATAACGGTTGTTTTTACTGAATTTTTGAGGAAAAATGCCCACAATTATATTGTTTTGCTCGGTTGTCTGCTCCTGCAATATTTCTACTTTATCGGCTTTTATTCCTAGCATTAGTCCATTTTGCCTTCCTATAGAGTGGAATGGAATGATACGTAATTTGTGTAAATATTCCTCTTCTGCTGGACTCGTTAATAATTTTTCTCCTTCACCTCCTATCATTGTTTCTATATCATCAAGCAAGTTATTGGGTAAAACACCATATAACTTTTCTTTTTCCACGACAATGACAGGGGTTTGCGTAATAGGGTCTTTTAGCATATTTCCGGTGTCAAGCATGGCTTTTACTTGTATTTGTTTATTTTCTATTGTAATGATAATGTCATAATAAATATCCTTTTTACTGAATTTGCTTTTTACCACTTTAAAGGCAATGTAAGTAATTATAAAGCCCACCAATCCCCCTAATATTGCAATTTTGATAGGATAAGTTCCTACATATACTCCATTTCGCATTAAAATATTTTCTGGCTTGACAAAGTATAGCAAAGCGAAAGCACACCCACCAAAGGCAAAAGAGGTTAAATAAAAAACTATCAATTGTTTTAAAATTCCTTTGATGGTTTTGCTAGCAAATGCTAAATACACCATGGCAATGGAAAGCAATAGTTTCATCATGAAATGGGAGTAAACCGGTAAAATTTCTAAATATGCTACAACAGAGTAAATTCCTCCTAAAGCACCAGAAAGAGCTACTCTAACATGGTTCATTTTTAATTTCATGAGATATCCTGTTGCAAAAAGAATAATATAATTCATGCATAAGTTTTCTAATAAAACTACATCTAAATAAACAGTCATGCCCCAAATTATACAACCTTTTCTAATAAAAGTATGTCGGTTTATGGGTATAAAAAAAAGAAATCATCTACTCTTTTCGATGATTTCTCTTCTTTTTTTCGTTTATTTTTCTTATTATGCCTGATTCTTCCTTATTTATTAATTCCTTTTCCTTTTCTTAGAAAAGATGGAATGTCTAGATTATCGTTTTGGTTTGTACTATCAGTTACTGTTGGAATAGAATTTAATTTTTTATCCCATGCTTTATCAATAATGTCTCCTACTGGAATTGTTCCAGAAAGAGGTCCCTCTTTTTCAAAACCAGTTGCAATAACAGTAATAACAATATCTTCCTCTAAACTTTCATCAATGACTGCACCAAAAATGATATTAGCCTCTGGGTCCACACTACGTTGTACAAGCTCTGCAGCTGTATTTACTTCGTGTAATCCTAAGTTACGTCCACCAGTAATGTTAATAATAACTCCTCTTGCGCCTTCGATTGATGTTTCCAATAATGGACTTTGAATTGCTTGTTTTGCAGCATCTTCAGCTCTGTTTTCTCCAGATGCTCTACCAATACCCATATGAGCCATACCAGTATTTAGCATAATAGTTTTCACATCGGCAAAGTCTAGGTTAACTAGTCCTGGTACTGCAATTAAGTCTGAAATACCTTGAACGCCTTGTCTTAATACATCGTCTGCCATTTTGAAAGCTTCAACAATTGAAGTTTTTCTATCAATAATTTGTAATAATTTATCGTTTGGAATGACAACTAATGTATCTACTTTTCCTTTTAGGCTTTCAATTCCTCTATCTGCTTGAGATAATCTTTTCTTTCCTTCAAAAGTGAATGGTTTTGTTACAACACCAATTGTTAAAATTCCCATTTCTTTTGCTGCAGCTGCTACAATTGGAGCTGCTCCTGTACCTGTTCCACCGCCCATTCCGGCAGTTACAAATACCATATCTGCTCCGCGAAGTGCTTCTGCAATTTCAGTTTTGCTTTCTTCTGCTGCTTGTGCTCCGATGTCTGGGTTAGCTCCTGCACCTAATCCTCTGGTAATTTTTTCTCCAATTTGAATTCTAGATGCTGCCTTTGAAAGTAAAAGAGCTTGTCTATCTGTATTTACTGCAATAAATTCTACATTTTTTATTCCTGATTCTACCATTCTGTTTACAGCATTATTTCCTGCACCACCAACACCAATTACTTTGATTGTGGCTGTTCCATCTAACATGATATTTTCATCAACACTATTGTTTTCCATTAACATAAAGCTTATTCTCCTCCCATTTTTTGTATTCCTTATATATAATTAAAATTAAAATCTTTTCTATGAATAAAAGAACTCTTTTACCCTCTCTATTAAGTTTTTGATAAAACCTTCATTGGATTCTGTATCAATACTACTTGATACGGTTTTTGCAAATGGTCTTGATGCAATATATCTAACTAAAGCATAGGCTGTACGATATTCTGGTCTTACATTACTAATCATTCTTCCTGTTGCAATTTTGACAGGAATATTTAAGATAATTTTTCCAGCCATATCACTTTTGTTGATATTAGTAATGCCTTGTCCTGTTAAAATAACATTGTTAATTTTTTGTTTGATGCCTTGTACCGTAATGTCTTTATTGACTAGTGCAAAAATTTCTTCAATTCTTGCCTCCATAATTTCAATCAGCTCAGAACTTTTAATAACTTTTTTTCCTTCTTCTTGATAAGTTGTTAACAAAATTTCATTGTCATTGTCAATAAAGGATTTCAAAGCTAACCCATATTGTCTTTTTAATTTATCCGCTTCCTCTTCTGAAATATTAAGTACTAACGCAATATCATGGGTAATATTGTCTCCTCCTAATGGAATGGTATTTGTATAAATGAAATCTGACCCTTCAAATACTCCAATATCGGTATTTCCCGCTCCTATATCTAGTAACATTACATTGTCATTGAGTTCATTGCTATCTAATGCCAAACTTCTTTGTGCTAAGGCTATTGGTACTAAGCCATCAATGTCTAAATCGGCTTTTCTAAAGATTGTCGCAATTTGCCTCATGTAGTCTTTTTCTGCTAAAATGACTTGCGCTTTTAACGTAAAGATACTGCTTAGGCTTCCAATGGGATCTTGTACTATTTTTCCATTCTCAAGAACAAATTGATTTTCTACAATGTCAATAATTTGTTTTCCCTCTGGAACATCAATATCTTTTACCTGAAGAATGGCCGAGGTAACATCTTTTACCGAAATTCCTGCATATTTATCTTTTGCCTCTTTTGTTACACTATTTTGTACAATGGTAACATATTTTCCCGGTATGGTAGCATAAGCAGAATTAATTCCTAAATTTTCTTCTGTTTCTGCATTTTTTATTAATTTTTTAATAACAGCTGCTATTTCGTTTTCGTCAACAATTTTGCCTTTTTTCATTCCACTACATTTACAGCTAGCAGTATGAATGACTTCGATTTGATTAAAATTATTAACCTCTCCAATTACCAAACTTACTTTCGAGGTCCCTATGTCAATTCCTACAATTATATCTCCTATTGCCAAGGTTTATTCCTCCAATTTTGCTTCCACTCTAGATTGTTTGTCTTGTGTATTCCTCTTTCACAAAACGCTAGTAAAATTTCTGCCCTAAGAATATTACATTTTAAAAAAAAAGTCAATAGAATTTGTAATATTTTTGTAATATTTTTGTAATATTTTTGAAACATTGTCGTATTTTGTAAAATTAATTTATTTTTCTTCTCCAGTAGTTTGTTCTTGGGTTTGATTTTGATTTCTATTGGTCCATTTTTCTAGATAATATCTTCTAATAATGGCTAAGTTATTAAACATTCTTCCCACAAACACAACAATGGCAGCTAAGTAAATATCCACATTCAATTTTTGTCCTAAATAGGTTAGTAAAATAGAAAGAATGGCATTTCCAAAAAAGCCTGATACAAATATTTTCAAATCAAAATTTTTGTTGACCGTAGAAGCTAGCCCTCCAAATACAGAGTCCAGTGCTGCAATAATAGCAATGGCCAAATATCCAGAATATGTATAGGGAATCATTGGTGCAGATATTCCAATCACTGCTCCCAAAATACATCCGATTACTATTGCAATTAAAATCATTCTTTTTCTTCTCCTTTCATCATATATTTTGTTTTCATTTCTCCATTATATTTTAAAATTGGAACATTCTTTACCTGCTCTAACTTGATAGTCATTCCTCTTGCACGGCAAGTATCAATAAAACCTGAATCTTTTAAATTTAGGGTACTAGACAAATAGGTTTGATTTCCAATTGCTTTTACCACATAAGGAGAATGTACTCTTGTTTCACTATTAATGGTCATAACACCATTTGGTTGTGAAATTTCTGTCATATTGATAATACGAGCATCATTAATAGAAATAGCTTCTGCTCCGGCATACCTTAATTCATTGATAAGTTCTATTAGGTCAGAATAGGTCACTTTACATTCGCTATTATCCTCTAAAGTAACAACTACACCTTCGCCATAAACATCTGTCTTTCCTAAAATCATGTCAGATTCTTTTAAATCATAATCAATTAAGCTAGACGTTTCCTCATTTTTTTCAATTTTTTCTTGATAGTCTTTGATTAATTTTCGATTTGCTTCTAATTTTTCTGCCGTTTCTTCATATTTTGTTTTCCATTCAGAAATGGCAGTACGAAGTTCTACCTCGCGCATATTTTCTATTGCCGTAATATCTGTTTCTTCCACGGTTTTAAACTGCATAAACATAACAGCAAGTAATATAACACATACTACCCCAATAATAATTGACATCACAATATAATCTTTTTTTTCTTTTTGCAACTTTTATCACCTCGATTTGATATATTTAAAATTGATAACTCCATCATATTTTTCAATATTGATATGATCTACCTTATTAGGTCCTTCAACAACCACATGCGCATCCTTTAAAATATTAAGATATCCTCCCGGTATTACTAAAGAACCATATAGCAACTCTTGATTACCAATAGCTCGAATAACAAAGGGCGACCCTATTTTTTGCCCATTGATTTTAATAACATTGCCAACGCAAGTAATGGAGGTGGTTGGTACTACTCTTTGTCCATTGACAGAAATTGCTTCTGCTCCTGCATTTTTTAATGCATTGATGACCTCTATTAAGTCAATATTATGTACAATCACATTGCTTGGATTGAGTGTCAATAAAGGATCATTCGATGCTGTTAAATTGTCTTTTAAAACAATTTCAATACCAGAGCCTTGCACATTTGTCATACCAAGCAACATGTTGTTTTGCTTAATTTCTTCTTGCTTTGCTTGAGAAGTTGTATCATTTCGTGTTGCTTCTTTTCTAATACTATCCAGCTCTTTTTCAGAACTAGCTAGTTCTTTATATGTAACGTCATATTTTTCTTTCCATTTTAGCACTTCATCTCTTAATGCATTATCAGCTAAAGACTGTGAAATTGTTGTGTTTGTATTACGAATTGTTTTTAGTTGAATGGCAATTGCTATGGTTAAAATAAAACATACAATTCCTAAGGTAATTGCAATTTGCTTTTTCTTCATCTTTATCTCATCTCCTTCTAAAAATTCAAATTAGTTTTTAAACCTTTTCCCTAAAAATAGCTCCCTTATTATTTAGGTCTGTGTTAACTAAAATTTCTCCTTCATTCTTTTTTTCTTCTTCCAAAATTTTTATAATATATAGCATTTTGGTACTTAACTGAGAAGTATCTCCTAAATGAACCGTCTTTTTCTCTGATGCTAATTCTAATAGGTAATCATTTTTATTCTCTATATTTATTTTGGTGATTAAATTTGCAATTTTATTGCTGTTAGCCGATTCCATAATTTGCAATACCTCTCCTAATTTTTGCAAATCCTCTTTACAGAGCCTGTTCCCTGCCTTTAGATCTTCTTCGACTGTTTGGTATCCTGTAATGATTGGAAGGTCTAAAGGTTTATCAGTTATTTCTAATAAATAGCCTTGACTGCTTAAATAAATATAGGCATTGGCAAAGGTAAGTATAAAGCTTGGTGTTCGTTCTGTTACTGTAATTGCAATACCATCTGGCAACCTGCGTTTAATAGAAACTGTGTCAATATAGGCATTTTGCTTAATTTGTTGTTTGACAGTATCTTTTCTCATTCGAAATGTATTTTCCTCCAATTGAATTTGCGATAAACTAATAATTTCTTCTTGGCTGATTTTTTGGTTGCCCTCCACAGTAATCGCTTTAATTGCAAAGAATGGAGATAATAAAAAGTAAATGATGCCTGCAGTGAGTATTCCTAAAAGGGTTGTCCATTTTAAAATACGTAAAATGGCTTTTCTTTTTTTTCTTGCTAATTCTTGCTTTTGGGTTAACTTTTTATTTTTCTTTGGTCGAGGTGTTTGATACTGTTTTTTTTCTTCTATTTCCCAATTTGGGTCGTTTTTTTGCTCTTTGCTTCGTTTTTTTTCGTTCACAATTCTTTTATTTTTAGAAGCCCTTTTTCTTTTAGAAGATGGTATTTGCTTTTTTGTTTTATTCTGTTTGCTTTTTTTCATTTGATTTGGCATGGTTTTTAATCCAATGATAATTTCATTGTCCAAATTAAAAGTGTTGTTGTCTTTTGTGCTTTTTTGTTTCAATTTTTCATTGGCTGTTCTGCTCATCTTCTAATCACCTTCTTTTTTAATAATTTTTGCTCCTAACTCGGTTAGTTTTTGTTCTAAATTTTCATATCCTCTTAAAATGTATTCTATATTAGTTACCGTTGTAGTTCCCCTTGCTGCAAGTCCTGCTAAAACTAAGCTTGCTCCTCCTCTTAAGTCTGTACTTTTTACTTTGGCTCCTGATAATTTTTTTACGCCTTTGATGACTGCTGTTTTTCCTTCAATGGTAATTTTGGCTCCCATTTTTTTGAGTTCTGGTACGTAACGATAACGATTTTCAAAAATATTTTCAATAATCATCGAAGTTCCCTTCGCCACAGTAAGGCTACTAGCTAACACTGACTGCATATCTGTTGGAAATCCTGGATATGGCATTGTTTTAATATCTACTGCTTTGAGCCTCCTTGGCGCTGAAAGTAAAACTTTTCCCTTTTGAACAGACACTTGACATCCTGCTTCTTCGAGTTTATTAAGAATTGGTGTAATATGTTCTGGCGTACGGTAGTTTAGTGTAATATTTCCTTCGGTAATTGCTGCTGCACAAAGTAAGGTTCCTGCTTCTATTCTATCTTGCATGATAGAGTAACCAATATCTTTTAATTGTTGTACTCCTTTAATGGTAATAATATTAGTGCCTGCCCCTTCAATTTTGGCTCCCATCTTGTTGAGGCATTTTACCAAATCTACAATTTCTGGCTCCATGGCAGCATTGGTAATTTGCGTAGTTCCTTCTGCAAAAACAGAGGCTAATATAATGTTTTCGGTTGCTCCGACACTTGGAAAATCCAAGTCAATATTACTGCCTATTATTTTATCACATTTACATGTAATAAATCCAGAGTTTTCGCTAATATTTATTCCTAATTTTTTAAAAGCACTTAAATGTAAGTCAATAGGTCTTGCCCCAATGTCACAACCACCTGGATAAGAGAAGGTTGCTTCTTTGAATCTGCCTAAAATTGCTCCTGCTAAAATTACAGTAGAACGCATTTGGTTCATCAAATGCTCTGGAATTTCTTTTTTGGTAATGTTTTTGCTATTAATTTCTATTTTGTTACGATGTTTTTTTACCTTACATCCTAAATATTTTAAAATTTCTAAGGTGATTTGTGTGTCATGAATGTTTGGAACATTATATAGCTTAGTAATACCTTTGTTTAAAATAGTTGCTGCAATAATAGGGAGTGATGCATTTTTGGAACCAGATACCGTTACCTCTCCTTGTAATTTTCTTCCTCCTTCAATTATGTAACAAGACATTTTCATTTTCACCCTTTCTGTTTTATTTTTTGCTATATATTATGTTTTCTTTCCATAAAAGGTGAATGTAAAGTATAGGAACCTTAAAAGAATTTTGGTTGGTTAGAAATTATAACCAACTGAAACTCGTTCTATTTCTTTAATTTTTTATATTTTTCTTCTTCTATTTGTTTGGTACTTTTGCTTGGTGTTGGTAAGTCCTCTGGCATAGTACCACCAATTCTTTTAATTGTTTGTCTAACAGCTTGTCCTACATTATGATGAGTTTTACAAGCATCGTCTTCATTATTAATTCCTTTATTTTTTAATACTTCATCTGTTTGCGTAATTCTAAATAAGTTTGCAGCCAATTCTGTACTGCTCATATAGTCTAAAATATCTTCTTTTTCTGATATTCCCTTCCTTATAGCAATATCTTTTGCTGTTTCTCCATTATATAATCCTCGATATCCATAGTTATTAAATTTTCCGTAATTTTTTACCCCTGCTAATTTTGCTGTATCAAATAAATATTTATTTTTATCTTTTACATTTTTTCTTGTATATAGCCTCTTTTCATCTTCACTTAATTGTTCATATTCTTGTCTTGTTAATTCTTGCTTCCTTGTTTGAACCGCAAAATATGTTTGAGCAAGAGCTATTGCTTTTTTTCTACTATCTCCATTTTGTGCTATAAGATAACATGCATATCTAGTTAACTTATAATCGTCAATTTTTCTTTCTGCTCCTTTTGCTACCATTATCATTTTGCCGATGTCGGCAAAATGATCCAATATATTGATATTACTATTTTTGCAAGCTTCTTTTGCCCTTTCGATTACTTGTTCAAATCTTCTCCATTGTTTATACTCAAGCATTGTCATTAATTCTCTTGCATACCAAAACTCTACTCCATTTTCATCAGTATGCTTAATGCTTTCAAAATCCTTTTCTGTTTTATTAATTAAATTTCTCTCCATAAAAACCTCTTTCTACTTTCAAGAAAATTTTTGGGGATAACTGTTGGTTCGATTAACGTATTTCAAATTATAGTACTACTTCTTGAAAATTATTTTATTTTCATTATTTATATCATATTTCAAACATTTTTTCAATAAGTTTTACGAAATTCTGTTCTAGTTTTTTACTGAATAAAAATTCATAAATCTCTCGACAAACAAAAAAAAATGTGGTAAGATATAATAGTCGCTGGTAAGGAAAGTAGCTCGTGAGTACAAATTTAGAATATTTTGGGGTATCGCCAAGCTGCTGAGGTTGTGCGATACGATAGTAGAGCTACAACGTCAGTATGCAGGGAGCGTAAGCGAGTCGCTGGTAAGGAAAGTAGCTCGTGAGTACAAATTTAGAATATTTTGGGGTATCGCCAAGCGGTAAGGCATCGGACTCTGACTCCGACATTTCCTAGGTTCGAATCCTAGTACCCCAGCCAAAGCAAGAAAAAACCAACTCTGCCGAGTTGGATTTTTCTTTTCTTGCTCTTTCCATTAGAATTTTTATTAGCTCATTCCTATTTAATTGCT
>JAFVBS010000018.1 GCA_017479865.1 Clostridia bacterium | reverse complement strand
GCATTATTTCAATAAAGGGTCCGTCATACCGAACAAAAGATATCCGGTCCTTGTTGGAAGTTCAAACTGCGGAGGAATAAGTGGAAAAACCTACATTTTTATATTCCATTTTTCCTACATTTTTATATTGACTTTTACACTACTAGAAATCACGAATATACACACTGTAATTTCCTATCTCCAATGCCTGTTAAATCAGAAACCAAAATCTATTCATCTATCATAATTGGTAAAATCCAAAGGTTTTGGAGACCGTCTGCTGATTATTCAGCTTCCTTTTTCTATGTAATAAATGAAAATCATTTAATTACTCCCAAGGCTTAAAATCGATGTGACGGACATCTACAAAAATATTAACAATAATAATTTTTAAGATTAATACTAGCATTCAAATCTCTATCCATAGTCATACCACATTTCTTACATTCATAGATTCTATTATCAAGAGACATTTTTTCAATAATATTGCCACAACAGCTACACTTTTTAGTACTAGGATAATATCGATCTGCAATCACAAGCTTAATTCCATATTCATTTGTTTTGTACTCCAAATACTTTCTAATTCTACTAAAATTAGCATCATATATGTATCTATTTAAAAGCTTAGTTTTAGCCATATCACAAACAGATAAATCTTCGATGACAATGGCTTTTGGCTTGTTTCTCACCAATTCCTTTGTCATACAATGTAAATAATTGTTCCTGATATTAAAGATTTTTCTGTTGATTGTTCTTAAATCATTTTCCAGTTTAATAATATTATTACTTTTCCTACTATTGCATTTATACTTTCGAGCAATTTTCCTTTGAATTAGCTTTTTTCGTTTTTCAAGTTTTATAATCCTTGGTTCTTTATTAATATTTTTAAATATTCTACCGTCAGAACAAGTAGCCATATTTCTAACACCTAAGTCAACACCAAGCACTTCATCTGTTAATTCAACTATTTCTGCTTCATAATAGTAACTGTAAGTCAAAAACCAATACTTTCCATCATATATTACTCTAGTATTAACTATTTTATTTGGTAATTGAGTTTTTATACATTTTACTGGTTGTTTAATACCGGTAATTCTAACATGATTTTCATCAATTTGATAAAATCTATCTGTTCTTTGATAAAAAGATGGTCTTGTTTTAGACTTCTTTTTATACTTAGGAAAACCCTTATTACCTCTTTTAAAAAACAAAGTAAATGACCTATTCATATCTCTAATTGCTTGTTTAGTAACTGCTTCTGGAGCAAGTTTAATCCATGAATATTCTTCAGAATACTTTAAATCTTTAATATGATCTATACATTCCTGCACTCCAACAAAAATACCATCATTATACATACTAATTTTGAAGGATAAAGATTCATTGTAAGCAAATCTAGAAATATTACAAAATGAAAAGAATAATAATTCCTGTTCTTTGGTTGGAAGTAATCTAAGTTTTCCAGCTTTAATCATATTAATCCACCAATAAGATAAAAAAAACATTAAACTACGCATATTTATTATAACACTAAATAAAAAAAATGTTCTAAGAAAACTTAGAACATTTCTAGTCAGGGGATGAGGGATTCGAACCCCCATCAACGGTTTTGGAGACCGCTATACTAGCCCTTATACGAATCCCCTATTTATAAAAAATACTCGATCATAAAGACCGAGTATTTTGTTACTTCATTGTACTCTCAAAACCTCATACCGAATATATCTAATCAAGACTCTTACGTATCTTTCCTAATACTTAGGAAAAGCTCACGACCTATTAGTACTCCTCAGCTGAGTGTGTTACCACACTTACACCCAGAGCCTATCAACCTCGTAGTCTTCGAGGGGTCTTAAGAGATATCTCATCTTGAGGTTGGCTTCACGCTTAGATGCCTTCAGCGTTTATCCTTTCCAGACTTGGCTACCCAGCTATGCACTTGGTAATACAACTGGTACACCAG
>JAFVBS010000004.1 GCA_017479865.1 Clostridia bacterium | reverse complement strand
TACAATAACAAGTAACTCGTTTAACTTATGTATGAAGCTATCAATAGGAATCGAACCGGGAGGTTCGATACACGGGTTGCTGAGGCTGTTCGAGCAAAGCGAGTTACAGCGTCAGTATGCGAGAGCGAAGCGGAGCTGGCGCCTCCATTAACAAATTGCTTTTGTTACATTAACATTTATTATATGGTTTGAAATCAAAATTAAATCCAATATATTTATGTAATTTCATATTCAAAAAATTGTCAATATCATCATTAGCTAATTTTGAGGCATCCTTTATTCTATTAATTTTATCATCTAAACAAACTAGTGGGTTGATATATCTTTTCTTACCTTTTACACTAGTGCAATAAATCTCATTATTAGGGATATCACTTTTGTATACAGAATCTCTTGTCGCATTTTGAAAATTCATAAAGGCATTCTTTATATAACTATCTTCGCAATTCTGAATTAACTGTAAAATATCCTGTTCCGAAAATTTATATAAATCGTCAACTGTAATATAGTTTTTTGTATTCATCGATTTTACAATATCCGCAATAAATTGCATACATAATCTATCTTCATCTTCAACCCAACGCGGCCATAATTTTGAAATATCATTTATAAAATTTTCACATAATTTTATATCTTGAAAAGACAATTCATCTATTCCATCTTCATTTTTTGCAATGATTATATTATTGTAGTATTTTTCTATATCTTTAAGTTCAAATACTTTTACTTGATAAAGTCCACCGGATAGAGTGTATTCAAATCTATCTGCACTTAATCTGGGAGTATCATTATCTGCAATTGGATAAATATGATAATCTGATACTTCTTCTACTTTTATATTATCTCTTTCTAATAATTTCATTATTTCTTTAGAATCCCTAATTATTTGTTCAGTTCTTTCTTCAGTTGATTCTTGATGCTCTGAATCTCTATTCATAAAATCAATGCAATGTTTAAAAGTTGGAGTAGCAATATCATGAAATAAACCAGAAATAGTTTGTTTTTTATCTTGTGTAAAATACCATATTATTAATGCAACTGCAACACTATGAGTGAGTGTTGAATAGAAATATTTATCATTATAAACTTTAGTGTATAATGTACCACAAGACATTCCAATTTCACCGAAGTCGTAACATTTCTGGTGTATAGATATATTCTAATAACCACTCTGGAAATGCTGGTGATAATATTTTTAAATATGCTTGTACTTCTTCATTTAAACCTTGTAAATATTTATTCATATATCTTTCCTTTTCTATATTATTTTTGTTGTATGATATGTTTACTTTTTTGATTTACATTCATCAATTATTTTATCAAAATCAGAAATGTATTTTTTATCTTGTTCAACTCTAAATTTTTCAAATTCATTTTCGGCAAATTTCTTTGCATCTTCAGCAGATATTGTGCCCTTATTTTCTAAAACTTCATACCTATTAGTTTTTAACATTGTATTTAATTCTTCCACCCAGTCATGCATTTTCATTGGTATCTGTCTTTTGGCTCTGTTCTCCGCAATATCTAAATACATATTTACGATGTCTTGTAAAAACTCTAATTCTTTAGAAGTTAAATAATTTTTAGCAATAGAGACATCGCTTTTTAGTATTCTTCCTTCAGGAGAGTGTTTCCAAGAAGTTAATCCCATGTGTCCTTTTTGACTATTTGCTCTATGATATATAATTTCAGCTGATGTTTCGTTTGTAATAGCATAGTGAAATTTATTCTGAATTGTAGCATAGAACTCTTTGGCAATTTCAGAATTCTTATTATAATCAATACTGCACTCGGCAAATATATCTGTAACTTTTTGATAAAATCTTCTTTCACTTGTTCTTATTTCTTTGATGATTTCTAATAATTCATCAAAATAATCTTTTCCATACTTATTAGGATTTTTTAATTTTTCTTTATTGATACTATACCCCTTTATGATATATGATTTTAAAACCTCTGTCGCCCATTGTCTAAATTTTGTTGCTTTCTTCGAATTGGTTCTATATCCAACTGCTATTATCATATCTAAGTTGTAATAGTCAATGTTTCTGTTAACCCTTCTGCCACCTTCAATTTGAACTGTTGCAAAATTTGCAACAGTTAAATCTCTATTAAGTTCTTCTTCGTTATAAATATTATTTATATGTCTTGAAATATCGGATTTATCTTTTTCAAATAGTTCTGCAATTTTGTTAAGAGGAAGCCAAATTGTTTCATCATATAAAAAAGATTCAATTTCTATTTTATCATTCTCATCTTCATAAATAATTAAGTCTCCTTTGGTAAGTTCATTCAATAATATCATCTCCTTTTATAAAACTATTGTTTGCATTATATCAAGAACAATTAAAAAAATCAATACATTTTAATAAAATAACATATAAAAATAAAGAATTTATGGTTCAATTTATATAAGCTATCCTAGTTACATTAACATTTGATTTCAAAATCATGTAAGTATTGATATTACTAAGTATTTCAAACCTACTAAACCGGAGCGTGCCTCCAAATAAAGCGAGTTACAATAACAAGTAACTCGTTTAATTTATGTATGAAACTATCAATAGGAATCGAACCGGAGGTTCGATACACGGGTTGCTGAGAAACCAAAAATAAAAAAACAGTTTTCAATACTTTCAGCATTCATAAAATGGCTCAATAGCAAAAATGAACTTAATATTTTCAATTTGTGAAAATGAGAGATTTCATAAACAATAATAGAAATTTATTAGAACGTGTTATAAATATCGAAAATAAAAAGGACAGATATATGACGTATATGAATTAATAATTGATATTATAAAAATGGCTAAAAATAGATAATTACATTGATGATACTATCCTAAAAATGTTACGGAACAAAAAATCATCAATAAATCATAACCTATTGTATTTTTAACCCAAAAATGTGTAAAATAACACTAAGAAAGGAAGTAGAAAATGATGAAAAGTAAATGGTTATTCATTGGAATTATTTTAGTTTTAGTAATGATACTAGTAATCAATCTGTTTAAAAAAGAGAAAAAATTCCAACATTACTTAGTTTTAGGAGATAGTATCGCAGAAGGATATGCTCTTAATGACAAAGGTAACAGATATTCTAAAATAGTTCAAGACCATTATCAAATCAAAAACCAAAATTTTACAGATTTATCAAAGTCGGGCATGACAGCACAAGCGTTAGCTGAAAACATTAAAAATGCAGAATACAGGAATGCCATTAAAAATAGTGATTTAATCACAATCTCTATAGGCTCTAATGAATTGCTAGGAGTATTTACAACAATATTACAAGAAATAGCATTAACAAACCTAAATAAAAATCCCACTGAATTGCTTACTGCTTTAGCAATAAAACTAAAAAGTAGTGCTGGAAAAGCACAACTAGAAAATGGCATTTTGATTTATGAACAAAGTTGGGGTCAAATAGTAGAAGATATTAAAACGATGAACCCTAACGCAACAATTGTTGCTACTGAATTTTATAATCCATTCTATGGAATAACTGAATTAGGAGATATTGCCAGAACATATATTGAGCAATTAAACCAAATATTAAAAGAGAAAAGTAACAATGAGACAATGTATTACATTGCAAAGATATATCAAGATTTTAATAATACAGGTACAGCACTGACAAACATGAATATCAATTTTGAAAAATTCAATCTTACTACATTGGACCCACATCCAAATGTAAAAGGACACAAATTAATTGCAGAAAAGATTTTAAAAGTATTAGCCAACAAGTAATCCAACTGGGAGGATATCATCATTGTTATTGTCATATGATTTACAACAAAAAATTCTCCGCAAAACTACAAATGCTTTTAAAGAGGACCCATTAAGAGTTTACCGTGTGGTACGTTTTGCCGCTTCACTAGGAGACTTTGCAGTACATCCAGAAACGATACTTTCCATAAAAGAGTTGAAAGGAGAACTCCCTGCTTTATCAAAAGAACGTATCTTTACAGAATTCAAAAAGGCACTAGCAAGTGAGAAAACATCTCGTTTTTTTGAAGTATTAAAGCAAGCTGTGGTATTAGACGTACATCTTAGAAATAACTTGCAAGAACAATTAGATTTTATTATATTTGAAAAAATAGGTAAGGAGTGTTTATTACAAATTAACGGCAATTTTATCAAGCAAAAATATCCTCAAATTGATGAATTGAAGTTTGGAAAAATGCTACATGAAGAACGTGTGAAAAGAATAAAAAACAATTGACAAACAATTTTTTTTTCGTTATGATATAAGTAATAAAAACGGGGGAAAGAATGCAAATGAAGAATGATGTAAACAGTGAAAAAGGATCAATGGCAGTTTACGCAATAGTAACAATTTTAAGTTTTATTATTATTTTAACAGGGGTTTATACTGCTACTGCAGCAGTTCGTAGAAACCAGCTAAGAACCATGGCAAAAATAAAAGAAGTGTATAAAGAAAATAGTGATAAAAAAAGAGAAATTTATGATGAAGTAGCCAAGAATTTTTATATTTCAAATGGATTACTTCTACATTATGATGCGATTAACAACGTCGGAGAGGGAGATAGCAACCGCAGTACAACAGCCATTACTTGGAGAGATTTGAGTGGCAATGAGAATGATGGAATATTCAGTGGTGCAACATGGAATAAAAATGGCTTATACTTATCAGGATCAAACTCTGGAGTAGTTACAAGTAATACCATAGATTTTACTGTAAATTCTACTTTTGAGATTGTATTAAATGGTAACACATTTCCTGGCTTTGCGCTAGATGCTAGGTATGATAGTGGAACTCCTAACGGAGAGGGGTATCAGCCACTATATTTGTATGAAAATGGTAAAAAAGCACAAACTGATGCTAATGATAGCGGAG
This sequence comes from Clostridia bacterium, assembly GCA_017479865.1. Classification (GTDB taxonomy): domain Bacteria; phylum Bacillota; class Clostridia; order TANB77; family CAG-508; genus CAG-273. The sequence continues at coordinate 94,731 of JAFVBS010000004.1, read as the reverse complement.
GTGCTGTAGAGTCTTCTTTTAACAGCATAAAAGATAGTATTCATTCAATGGTAGTAGTCTATAGCAATAATGGAACAAAAGTATATTTAGATGGAAAAAATATAGCCACACTAGACACATTAAATGGAATTGCATATACAGGCAATTTATATATTGGTAAAAAATTTAACAATGAACAATATCTGACGGGAACCATATACTCTTGCAGATATTACAATGTAGCTCTCACCGAAGAGGAAGTAAGGCACAACTACGAAATCGATAAAGTTAGATTTGATATTGATGAAACAGCACATAGCGTTTCTGAAGAAGAAACCGCTGAAGAAAAGCAGCAAAAGGAAGAAACATTGGAAAAAATAGCTACGGTAACAGTTGCTAATAATAATTTGAACAATAATGCCATGAAGAATATAAGCGGTGGAAATGCTACTTCAGTTACTGGCATTGTCAAAGCTACCTCTTTGCCTAATAACGATTCTGTAGTTGTAACAAAAATGACGAATGGTGATTCGAATACTTATTTATGGTGTGAGGACGGCATTCTTCAGTGGTGGAGCAATGATGTAACTCCTCAATTTCCGAGTAATTGCGAAAAATTATTTGATGGATTTAATCAGTTAGAAGACTTAAGTGGGCTAGCTGACTGGGATACCTCACATATGGGAACCACCTTTGAAATGTTTCGAAATTGTAAAAGTATTACTACCTTGAAAGACTTAGCCAAATGGGACTTAAGCAATGTGACCAATATGAAACATGCCTTTCAAAACTGTTCTGCACTGAAAACGCTAGAAGGCGTTGAAAATTGGAATGTCAGTAATGTAACGGATATGCAAACACTTTTTGGAAATTGCAATGAGTTAACTGATATTTCTGCCTTAAGAGGCTGGGGGGCAAAAACATCTAAGGTGACAGATATGAGTGGTATGTTTCAAAACGACACCAAATTAGTAGATTTATCGCCCTTAGAAACTTGGAATACGTCCTCAGTTACTTCTACTAAGCAAATGTTTAAACAATGCACTAGTTTAGAAAATTTATATGGACTAAAAGATTGGAACATGGCAAAAAATCAAAATATGGAAGAAATGTTTTATAAATGTACTAAAATTCCATCCGGCATGGTAGATTTAGAAAACAAAAAAATGGGAATTGAAGCACTTAGCTCATGGAAGACTCCTAGTTTAACCAATATGAAAAATGCTTTTGCACAGTTGACCATTTCAAGTGTAACAACTTTTCGCGATTGGGATGTTTCGAGAGTTACTAATTTTGCTAGTGTTTTTGACAATTGCCAATCTATTGCAAGTCTTGAAGGCTTAGGTGGTTGGGATGTATCAAAGGCTACTACTTTTAATGCTATGTTTTATAATAACAAAAAAATAACAGATGCAACGGCTATAGCAAACTGGAAAGTGAGTGAAAGTATGACCTTTACAAACATGTTTAAAGTCCCTTATGGAAAACCTACTAGCCTACCAGATTTTAAAATTGATGGAAAATCAGGTACATGGAATGAAAGTGACGGCACATGGACTCCACCGGTAGCAGAGTAGCACAATACTAGTGAGAATAGAATTTGTGCCCTTAGATTCATGGCAATTCGAAACTAAAAAATTTGATAACAGAGATAGTACTGGAACTTTCCGGTACTTTTTTTGATTTCTTTCTCATTGCCATTGCTTTTTTGGGCATTTTCGTGTATAATATAATCGTTAAAAATGATGCACTTTTCAAATAAAAATGGCAAAAGCATTGATATAGCAAGGAGGAAAAAACATGGGAGAAGTTATCGTTATTACGTCAGGAAAGGGTGGGGTAGGAAAAACCACAACTACAGCTAATGTAGGTTCTGCTTTAGCACTACGAGGAAAAAAAGTTGTTTTAGTAGATACTGATATTGGCTTAAGAAACCTGGATGTTGTCATGGGCCTAGAAAACAGAATTGTCTATGATATTGTTGATGTAGTAGAAGAAAAATGTAAATTAAGACAAGCCCTTATTAAGGACAAGCGTTTTGAAGAACTATTTTTGCTTCCAGCAGCCCAAACAAGAGATAAAAGTGCAGTAAATGAAGAACAAATGAAAGAGTTAACGGAAAAATTAAAAGAGGAATTTGACTACATTTTAATTGACTGTCCAGCAGGAATTGAGCAAGGATTTAAAAATGCCATTGCTGGAGCAAGTAGAGCAATTGTAGTGACAACAGCAGAGATTTCTGCTATTCGAGATGCTGATAGAATTATTGGTTTATTAGAAGCATCAGAAATAAAAAATCCAGAATTAGTGATTAACCGTTTAAGACCAAATATGGTGAAAAAAGGTGAAATGATGGACGTAGAAGATATTGTTGATCTATTGTCAATTGATTTAATTGGAGTTGTGCCAGATGATGAATATATTATCACGCAAACCAATAAAGGAGAACCAGTGGTAACGAATCATAAGGCTCCATCAGGAAAAGCCTATATAGAAATTGCAAGGAGAATTGTAGGAGAAAATATAGATGTTACCATTCCAGGGGAGGAAAAAGGATTTTTTACTAAATTAAGGCATTTCTTTAAAAGAAAATAAGCAGGGCGACAGGGAGGTAAAAAATGTTCGAGAATATCATGAATTTCTTTAAAAAACTTAGTAAAAAAGAAAAATCAAAAGAAAGCTCTGATACAGCAAAAGAGAGGTTACACCTAGTATTAATGCAAGACAGAGCCAATGTATCGGCTGACTTTTTGGAATTAATGAAACAAGAAATTATTGAAGTGATTAAAAAATATATTGATGTAGATGAGGCTGCTATTGATGTAAAATTAACCAATAAAGCAAACGAAGATGGAACAGTTGGAGCACCCGCATTATATGCTAATATCCCTATTATTACTATCAAAAATGATGCACGAAAAATGAATACACCAAAGGTAGAGGAGTCGTCTTCTAACAGCGAGAATAAAACGGGAGAGAAAGTTTCCCAAAAAGCTAAAGATGACACTGTAGAGAAAACTACTTTAAAGATGGATGACAAAAAAATAGAAGAAAACAAGAAAGAGAATGTGGCACAAAATAAGCAAAAAAATGATAAAATTACTGAAAAGCAAGAGGAAATCATAAACGAAAAAGAAAATTTACAGCAAAGTCAAAAAGAAAAACAGAGTGTAAAAGAGGAAAAAAACGAAACAAAAAGTGAACAAGAATCAAATGAAGCACCTACTGAAGAACAAAAAGCAGAAGAACAAGCAAATTCATGAGATGGGGTTTCTTAAATGAAGAAAAAAATATTCAGAAATATTGAGTGGGGAATTTTAGCGTGCACCATATTGTTAATTGCAATTGGCTTAGTTGCACTATTTTCTTCCACTCAAAATTCAAATTATGAGGAACTAAAAAAACAAATTACATGGTTGATGATTAGCGTTCCTATTATGATGATTGTGATTTTAATAGATTATAACCTGCTTACTAAAATTTCACTCGTTTTTTATGGAATAAGTTTGATTTTGTTAATTGCAGTGTTATTTACAGTACCAATTAATGGAGCTTGTAGTTGGTTTGTTATAGGACCATTCACCTTCCAGCCGGCAGAATTTGCCAAGATCGCAGTGATTTTACTCACTGCACATGTAATGGTAAAAATACAAGAAAGAGGGGCAGACGAAATTAGTCGTCCATGGAAACTGGGATTAATTTGTTTAACTGTTCTAGTTCCGGTTTTGCTTATTATCAAACAACCAGACTATGGAACGGCCATTGCATTTTTGGTAGCTCTTATTTTCATGCTGTTTGTCGCAGGAATAAAAAAAAGATATATTGTCATTGCACTGTTGCTCATAGTAACTTTAGTACCACTTGCTTACTTTTTTATTCTGCCAGAGCATGCAAAATCAAGAATTGATGTATATTTAAATCCAAACCTTGATCCAAGAGGTGCAGGGTACAACATTATTCAATCAAAATTAGCCATTGGAGCGGGGCAATTTTTAGGAATGGGATTATTAAAGGGAAATCAAACCCAATTAGGCTATCTATACCCAAAAACTACTGACTTTATTTTTGCTGTCATTGGTGAAGAAATGGGCTTTGTTGTTGCAGGAACTGTTATTATTCTATATATCATTTTAATTACTAAATCAATATATATTGCTAAAACGGCTAAAGACAATTTAGGAGCCTATATTGCAGCAGGTATTTCAGGAATATTCTTCTTCCACATGGTAGAAAATATTGGCATGACAATGGGACTATTGCCGATCACAGGAATTCCCCTTCCTTTTGTTAGTTATGGAGGAAGCTCCATGCTTACCAACCTTATTTTAATTGCCATTTTATTAAACATCAGCGGACGCCGCAAAAAAGCGTTGTTTATTGAGTAAGTAAATATGTTTCAAAATCATGTTACACGAAACCCTAGTCTATGAAAGACTTAATTGAAGTTAAGAGTACCTATGATTTATGGAATGACGAATGCGATTGAAACAATAGTGAGTTGGTATTCTTGGCTAAAACGTAGCATGAGGGTGCGGATTTTCCGGAGAGGCTCATGCACGTTTTAGCTTAGAATACCAATGAGCGTTTCATGAGCCAGAGAATGTAATAAATTATAGGTACTCTTGACTACAAAATTAGTTGCTATAACAGTATTCTGAAACAATATAGGAGTTAAAAATGTATTTAAAAGAACTAACCATTCGGAAATGTCACATTAAAAAATAACATACTCTTAGCCCCTATGGCAGGCATCACAAACCTGCCATTTCGTTTGTTGTGCGAAAAATTTGAGCCACGGCTTAGTTTGCACAGAAATGATTAGTAGCAAGGGTCTTTTTTATCATGACGAAAAAACACAACAATTACTCCATATGAAAAATGAAACAAGACCAGTAGCAGTTCAAATTTTTGGAAGTGATGTGGAAGCAATGGCTTATGCAGCGAAATATGTGAGCCAGTTTGCTGACGTCATTGATATTAACATGGGGTGCCCTGCACCTAAAATAGTGAAAAATGGAGACGGCAGTAGGCTATTACAAAATCTTCCTTTGGCAGAAAAAATGATTAAGGCAGTTGTCGAGAATGCTACTGTGCCAGTGACAGTCAAGTTCCGCAAGGGATGGGACGAGCAACATATTGTAGCAGTAGAATTTGCACAAATGGCAGAAAAAGCAGGTGCATCAGCCATTACCATTCATGGAAGAACCAGAGAAGAATTTTATACAGGAACCGCAGATTGGGAAATTATTAGGCAAGTCAAACAGGCTGTTTCCATTCCTGTCATCGGCAATGGAGATATCAAAGATGGCGAAACTGCATTAGAAATGTTTGAGCAAACACAAGTAGATGGCGTGATGATAGGAAGAGCCTCTATTGGAAATCCTTGGATTTTTCAAAAGATACAGCAATATCTAAAGGGAGAGCCAATGAGCCCAATCACCCTACAAGAAAGACTTCAAATTATTTTAGAACATATTGAATTACAAGTGGAAGAACTGGGAGAAAATACAGGCATCAAAGAAATGCGCAAGCACTTAAGTTATTACATTAAGAACCTACCAGATGCCGCACAAATGAGACAGGCAATTAACCGAATTGAAACGAAACAAGAACTAATTGATTGTTTGACAGAATATTTCGAAGGGAAAAATAAAATGTAAAATTTTGGAATGTTTGCTTGAAATCCTGAGGTAAATATTGTAATATAGAATCAACCTTTCAAAGTCAAAAGGTAGTCTTTACATAAGGACGGAAAGGGGGCAAATGAGATGACACAACCCGAACTTATTCTAAAGCTGATTGAAATGCTATTAACAGAAAAAGAAAAAAACAACAACCTCCAATCAAAATTAGAAGAAAACGAAAAAAGGTAAAGACTAAAATGTGTCATACATAGTCGAAGTGGGAGTGAAAATAGCAGATAGCTCCTACTTTTTTTAATATAAAAAAAGTATGTGTAATAGCAGATACACATACGAGCAAACAATATACACAACCCAAACTAAGGTACATTGCTTAATGTACCTATATCATACCATCCTTTTTAAATTCTGTCAAGTGTTATTTTCTGTTCTTATCACACCTATCATAGCATATAGTAAAAAGAGAATAGTAATTAATGAGGTGTGTTATGAAAAAAATCAATTTAAAACTAATTTCAAAAAAATGGCTTATCCTTGCAATGATTGCAATTTTACTAATTGTTGGAATGATTCTTTATTTTTCTTTCAAAAAAGATAATAAAAATTTAAATTTGGGCAATAATATTGGTAACAAAAGTATACAAGAAATTGAAGAATATATTTTAAATATTAGTTCCTATGAAGCAACCATTGATGTTACCATACAAAGCAATAAAAATGAAACGAAATACCAATTAAAACAAAACTTTAGCGCACCAAATATCGAAAAACAAGTAGTATTGCAGCCTAGTAATATTGCGGGGTTAGAAACCATTTATGATGGCAATCATTTGACAATTAACAATACAAAATTAAATGCAAGCACTGTTTATAAAAATTATCCTTATGTAATGAACAACTACTTGTGGCTGAATTCATTTATTCAGGAATATCAAGAATTAAAACAAACAGTGAATGCCACAAAGTTATCAGAGGAAAACGACATCGTTTGTATGGAAGTGAATTTAGAAGGAATTAGCCCTTACATCTCTCACAAAAAACTATTAATCGACAAAAAAACAGGAAATATTACAAAACTCATCATACAAGATAAGAACAAAAAAAATATTGTTTACATATTATATAATGAGATAAAAATTAATAGTTTAAAGAAAGAGGAAGTGCTAGCATTCAAAAACATACTCGCAAGCCAGTTACATTGAAGGAATAAAAGGGTTATCTGAAATTATTTTCGTTCTAACGGCTAAAAATCTTTTGACTATATTTTTGTCTTGAACTAATATTTAAAATATCAATACAAAACTTGAAATATACCAATTATTAGGAGTGAAGAAAAAATGGTAGTTAAAAGAGGCGACATGTTTTATGCGGATTTAAGCCCTGTGATAGGCTCTGAGCAAGGGGGAATTAGACCAGTACTCATTATTCAAAATGATATTGGAAACAAGCATAGTCCAACAGTAATTGCAGCAGCAATTACTTCCCAAACAGGAAAAACAAAATTGCCAACACATATCGAAATAGAGCCTGAAAAAAGTGGACTGAAGGCTGAGTCTGTTGTGTTAACAGAACAAATTCGAACTATTGATAAAAGTAGATTAAAAGAAAAAATAGGGCATATTGATGATGACACAATTATGTCACAAATTAATAATGCTCTAGGCGTAAGCTTTGGGTTGTGATGTCCTATTGGGGACGTTTGTTATTGGGACAATTGCCCAAATGAGGGACACAAGTTTATGAAATGTCATTTTAGGAAATTTGCTTCTAAAATGACATTTTGCAATGAATTTGGCTCTTTACAATTGACTGCTTGCGTGATACAATAATGGAAAAATGGAGAGAACAATGAAATCAGTATTAGAAGAAACAAAATTTTTAATGAATAAATATCATATTCATGCCAATAAAAGTTTGGGACAGAACTTTTTAATTGATGATGAAGCGGTCCAAACAATTGTAGAATGTGCAACCATTACAAAAAAAGACTTGGTAATTGAAATAGGCCCAGGACTTGGAACTTTAACAAGTAGATTGCTGGAAAAAGCAGGAAAGGTAATTGCCATCGAACTTGACGAAAGAATGATACATATCTTAAAGGAAAGATTTTACTTATATGATAATTTTGAAATTATCGAGGAAGATATATTGAAAGTCGATTTAAAAGAAGTAATTAGGCAAAGTCAAAAACAAAATCAAGAATTAACTGCAGTAAAAATTGTAGCAAACCTTCCTTATTATATTACTACACCCATCATTATGAAATTGCTAGAGGACAAGCTTCCGGTTCAAAGCATTACCGTGATGGTGCAAAAAGAGGTCGCAGACAGATTAACTGCTATGCCAGGAGAAAAGTTTGCGGGGGCAATTACTTATAGCGTTTCCTACTATGCCACTGCCAAAAAGATCGTATTAGTGCCAAATACATCGTTTATTCCTGCGCCGGAAGTTAATTCAGAGGTGATTCAACTAACGATTAGACAAATTCCACCTGTAGATATTAAAGATGAGAGATTATTTTTTAATATCATCAAAGCAAGTTTTATGCAAAGAAGAAAAACACTGTTAAATGGTTTAACAAATGGAAATATTGCTTCAAAAGAAGCTGTCAAAGAGTGTTTACAAGCATTAAATATTCCAGAAAACGTTAGAGGAGAAACTTTAAGCTTAGAACAATTTGCTCAAATTAGCAATTGGCTCTATAAAAAATAATGAATTATTTATAAAAATATTTTAAATTACATTGTAAAATATTACCAAATAAGGTATAATAAAAGCATCCTTTTCATAAAGGAAATCTTTTTGAAGGGGGTGAGGCTATATGAATTACGCCGAACTTTTGCTAATTCTTAAGCTTACATATATTGTACTACTAAAAACTGAATTTGTCAAACAATTTTTTAAAAAAGTGTTGCAATATTGGCACTTTTTGTGATATAATAGTGAACGTTAAAAAACGCACATATTGTTAGTTTGAAAAAAGTGCTTGTTTTATAAAACAAGTCTTTTCAAATGTTTGAAGCAGTATGGAGGTTAAAACTAAAAGGAGGAATAAAATTATGGCAGTAGTTGCAATGAAACAATTACTAGAAGCTGGTGTTCACTTTGGACATCAAACAAGAAGATGGGATCCTAAAATGGCTGAATACATTTTCCAAGCTAGAAATGGTATCCACATCATCGACCTACAAAAAACATCTAAAAAATTAGATGAAGCGTATAGCTTTTTAAAAGCTCAAGCAGAAGAAGGAAAAACAGTTCTATTTGTAGGAACAAAAAAACAAGCACAAGATTGTGTAAAAGAGGCTGCTGAAAAATGTGGCATGTACTATGTAAACCAAAGATGGTTGGGTGGTACTTTAACAAATTTTGGAACAATCAGAAAAAGAGTAGGAAGACTACTAGAGCTTGAAAGAATGCAAGAAGATGGTACATTTGATGTACTACCAAAAAAAGAAGTAATTCTTTTAAAGAAAGAAATGGAAAAATTAGAGAAAAACCTTGGTGGTATTAAAGAAATGGAAAACCTACCAGGAGTAATGTTTATTGTAGATCCTAAAAAAGAAAGAATTGCAATTTTAGAAGCAAAAAAATTAGGAATTCCAGTCATCGGTTTGGTTGACACAAACTGCAACCCAGAAGAAGTAGATTATGCTATCCCTGGAAATGACGATGCAATTCGCGCTGTTAAATTAATTGCTGATAGCATGGCAAATGCAGTGATCGAAGCAAAACAAGGTGAATCAATGGAAATGGCTGAAACAGCTGAAGAAGTTATGATGGCTGAAGCAGAAGAACCAGCTAGCATGGAAGAAATTGCGGCAGCAGAAGAAACTAACGAAGTAGTTGAAGAAGCTGAAACAGAAGAAACAGCTGAATAATATGTAAAATGAAAAGGATGTATCTGATCCGGATACATCCTTTTGAAAAAGAAAAGGAGGATTTTGTTATGATTACAGCAGAACAAGTAAAAGCTTTAAGGGAAAAAACAGGTGCAGGAATGATGGACTGCAAAAAAGTATTAACAGAAACAAATGGTGATGAAGACAAGGCAATTGAATTATTACGTGAAAGAGGAATTGCCAAAGCAGCTAAAAAGGCTGACAGAATTGCAGCAGAAGGCCTAGTTACAACTTATGTGACAGCAGATCAAAAAGTAGGAGCAGTTGTTGAAGTAAATGCAGAAACAGACTTTGTGGCTAAGAATGAAGAATTTAGAACTTTCGTTGCCGATGTTGCAAAACAAATAGCTGAAAAAGCACCAGCAACAGTAGAAGACTTATTAAATCAACCTTCTATTAGCGAAGCTGGAAAAACGGTAGGAGAAGTGCTAACAAATAAAATTGCTACGATTGGTGAAAATATGTCAATTCGTAGATTTGAAAGATTTGAATCTACAGGTTTAGTAGAAAGCTACATTCATGGAGATGGAAAAATTGGTGTTTTAGTAGAATTGCAAGGTGGAGACAGCGCTTTAGCAAAAGATATTTGCATGCAAATTGCTGCTGCAAGACCTGAATTCTTAGATAGAGAATCTGTTCCAGAAGATAGAGTTGCTCATGAAATGGAAATTTTAAAAGCACAAGCTGTGAATGAAGGAAAACCAGAAGCAGTTGCTGAAAAAATTGTACAAGGTAGAATTGGAAAATTCTATGGAGAAATTTGTTTAGTAGAACAAGACTTTGTCAAAGACCCAGACCAAAAAGTAGGAAAACTTGTTGAAAGCAAAGGAGCAAAAATTGTAAGATTTGCAAGATTTGAAAAAGGTGAAGGATTACAAAAAAGAGAAGAAAACTTTGCTGAAGAAGTTGCAAAACAAATTCATGGATAAAGACAATGGGACGGAGATTTTGTCCCTAGAGTTATAGGCAAAAAATATTAAAAAAAGACAATTGGGAATTTTCTCAATTGTCTTTTTTGTGCTACGACGAACACAAACAATACTACACCTGGCTTTAAAAAATCAAACTTAAAATGTGCAATTTCAGGCAATTGCACATTTTTTCTTAAATAACAAAAATTTCTATTGACATTTTAGAGAAAAAAGCATAATATGAATATATGAACAAATAATCATGTGAGGAGAAAAAAGATGAAAGATGAATTTATTTGTGAAGAAAATTGCCCACATATGGCTACCGTTCAAAAAGTAAAATTGGAAGATATGACGAGAAGTAGTCAGAAGCAATTGGCAGAAATGTTTAAATTATTTAGTGATGAAACACGACTTCGAATTATTTGCAGCTTACTCAATACAGAACTATGTGTATGCGATTTATGTGCCTTATTAGAACTCACACAATCCAATGTATCACACCAATTACAATTATTAAGGAATAGCAAATTGGTCAAGTATAGAAAAGAAGGAAAACAAGTATATTATAGCCTAGAAGACGAACATGTAGAAAGCATTATTAAAATGGCATTAGCACATATTTTAGAAGAAAAAATGAAATAGTAATGAAAGAGGTAAAGATGTGACAAAACTAAGAATGTAAAGAGCTAAAAAAGGAGGAAAGTAATATGTCTTGTCAAAACGGAAAATGTAATAAAACAGAAGAATTAGAGGAGAAAGACAAAATTGAAAAAAGTAAAATTATTCTTTATGTTGTATCAATTGTGATTTTTACTATAACCTTCATTCCAGGCATTCAACAACCGATTAAAATTGTATTATCTCTTGCTAGTATTCTATTAGCAGGTTATGAACTTTTATGGGAGGGAATTCTCAATATTTTCAAACTGAACTTTGAAGAAGATACCCTCATGGCAATTGCTATTGTCTCTTCCTGTCTTTTAGGAGAATTTAGAGAGGGATGCTTAGTTGTATTATTATTTGAACTAGGAGAATTCATAGAAAGTATTGCAATGCAAAGGTCTCACAAAAATATTGAAAACATTGCTAATATGCAGGCTAAAACAGCCAACTTGTTACAAGAAGATGGAAGTACAGTAACTACAAAAGTAGAAAAGATTAAAATAGGAGATACTATTCTCATCAAACCAGGAGAAATGGTGCCAGTAGACTGTAAGGTAATGGCAGGAACTTCAGAAATTGATACCTCAAATCTTACTGGAGAAAGTCGACCTATTATTGTGAAAGAACAAGAAGAATTACTTTCAGGAGTGATGAATTTAACTGGCAGTTTGCAATGTGAAGTTATTAGAACATTTGAAAATTCAACTGCTTCGCAAATTGTAGACCTGGTCTATGAGGCAACGAATAATAAAGGAAAAACAGAAAAATTTATTACGAGGTTTTCTAAAATTTACACACCAATCATTATCATATTGGCCTTGGCTATTGCAATCATTCCATGGCTTTTAGGTGCCAATGGTAAAGATTGGCTCATGAGAGCACTAGTGTTTTTGGTTGCCTCTTGCCCATGTAGCATTGTCATTTCCGTTCCACTCGCCTTTTTCTCCTGTGTAGGGGCTGTTTCAAAAAAAGGTATGGTTATTAAGGGAACAAAGCATATTGAAAACCTTGCCAAAGCAAGTATTATTTGCTTTGATAAAACAGGAACGATTACGAATGGAAAAATGGAAATCAAAGAACTCAAAATGCTGGAAAATTACTCGGAAGAAGAAGCTTTAAGCTTCATTGCTAGTCTAGAAAATCAATCTAACCATCCAATTGCTAATAGTGTCAAACAAGAAATTCAAAAACGAAATTTACAAAATAACCTACAAATAGTAGAAAATCAAAAAGAAATAGCAGGACAAGGAATTTATGGAGAAATAGAAGGAAAAGGAATTTTACTGGGTAATGAAAAACTGTTAGAAAGCTATCAAATTGCAGTTCCAGAGAAAACACCAAACGAAGCAATTCTTCTTGCCATAAATGGAAAAGTTGTAGCATACTTGACATTAAAAGAAGAAATACGAAGCGGGTTGGAAAGGTTTGCAGAAAATCTAAAAAACGTAGGAATTAAACAAACAATTATGCTAACAGGGGACACACAAGAAAAGGCAAAGCAAATTGCAGAGCAAATTGGAATTACAAAAATAGAAAGTGGCTTACTTCCTAACTCAAAATTAGAAAAGGTAGAAGAACTCAAAAAGCATGGAAAAGTCATCTTTGTGGGTGACGGAATTAATGATAGCCCGGTACTAGCAGCCGCGGATTTTAGCATTGCCATGGGAGAAGGAACAGAAATTGCAAGTGACACAGCAGATAGCATTTTAATTTCAAATCAATTAAGTGTTTTGCCTAAAGTCATTTCAATTGCTCAAAAAACAATGAAAATAGTTTATGCGAATATTATCTTTTCATTGTTGGTAAAACTAATTGTGCTTACCTTAGGAATTTTAGGATTAGCGCCGGTTTGGCTCGCCGTATTTGCTGACGTGGGGGTAACCTTCTTAACTGTTCTTAATAGTATTAGAATATATGGAATTATTATTTAAGACACTAGTCTTATTTAATAGTAAAGAGTATTCATGATTTATTTCATTCCTCGGCTCATGAAACGCTCATTGATCTTCTAAGCAAAAACGTGCATGAGCCTCTCCAAGAAACTTGCACCCTCATGCTACGTTTTTGCCAAGAATATCAATTCCCTATTGTTTCAATCGCATTCGTCATTACATAAATCATGGATACTCTTTACATTACCTGAAGTAGTAAATGACTATATAAAAGCTAAATTTTTCTCTTTCTATTGATAAAACTCCTTTGGATTGATATAATAATACCAATAAATCTCACGAGGAGAAGAAAAAATGAAAGAAAACACAAATATAAAATTTCATGTATTAGCAATGGCCTGTATCATCATTTTTTGCTTTGCTATTACACCAGTCACTTTTCAAAATGATACCTATTATTCCATTGCCATTGGAAAACACGTGATAGAAACAGGGACCGTTGATATGCAGGATCCCTTCTCTTGGCATGAAGACCTACCTTACACTTATCCTCATTTGGCATATGACATTGGAACCTATTTGGTATACCAGCTAGGCGAAACAATCGGTATTGGCGGATTTTGTGCAATTTATATTGCTACTATTTGGCTATGCATGATATTAGGCTTAGTGATTTATAGCGCATGTAATCAATTATGCAAAAATCCATTAATCTCATTCTTAGTAACAATAGCAGTCATTTACTTATTAAAGGACTTTATTACAGCGAGAGCACAATTAGTAACTTATATTTTATTTGCACTTACCATTTTATTTATCGAAAAATTCTTGCAAACCAAGAAAAAGCGTTATCCAATTTATTTAATACTCATTTCAATTTGCCTTGCTAATTTGCATGTCGCAGTATGGCCATTTTACTTTGTCCTATACTTGCCATATATTGCAGAATATCTCATTGCAGTCATTGCCGATTCCAACTTTGTTTACCGCATTCAAATCAAGTTTCATGAAGCAAAACTAAAGAGAAAACAAAAAAAGCAAGCCTCAGAGGAACAAATTGAAAAGGAAAGAGCAATTTTAGCAAAACTCATGGCTGATAATGAAAAGGCAATGGCAAAAGATACAGAAAGAAGAAATCATCCATATAAGGTGATTTTGCAAAAACAATCAGCAGCCAAATGGTTGATTGTGATTGTGCTAATTTGTGCTTTAACAGGGTTTCTTACTCCATTAGGAACAACACCATATACGTATCTTGTCAAAACTATGAAAGGAAACACCACACAAAATATTAGTGAACACCAGCCACTCACATTAATTAATAATAAACCAATCTTGGCGACATTTGTTGTTTTTTTAGCACTTCTTATTTTTACCGATACAAAACTAACGTTAAGAGACTTTTTCATGCTAGGAGGACTAACACTTCTTTCTTTTATGTCAAGAAGGCAGACAGCCATTTTTGCGGTAATTTGTAGCTTTATTTTTGCGAAGATGGTAACAAGCTTTTTAACGAAATATGACGGACGAGGAACCAAAATAGTCATGGAGTTTATGACTACCATTTTAGGTAAAATTCTAACCATTCTCATCGTCATCTTAGTAAGCTTTTTACTGTACCGTGGCAAAATCAATAATGAATTTGTTAGTACTTCTACCTACCCAGTAGCCGCTGCAGACTACATTTTAGAAAATATTGATATGGAAGATATGAGGCTATTTAATGAATACAACTATGGTAGCTATTTGCTATACCGTGGCATTCCCGTATTTATTGATTCAAGAGCAGACCTTTATGCCCCAGAATTTAACAGTACAAAAGGCGAAAATGGAAAATATGAAGGAAGAGATATTTTCTCTGACTATATGAATATTTCTACCATTAGTACTTATTATGAAGATAAATTTGCGGAATATAACATTACTCATGTCATTACAGGAAAGAAAACAAAATTAAATATGTTTTTATCCAGAAATGAAAACTATATAGAGCTTTATTCAGATGACCATTTTGTTATCTATAGAAGAATTGCAGAAAATTCATAAATCAAAGGGGAATAACGTGAAAACAATTGTAGTAAAAGAAGAAAATGAAAGAATTGACTCTTATCTTGCGAAAACACAAGAACTCTCTAGAGTGATGGTAACCAAATTGATAGAGCAAGAACAAATACAAGTTAATGGAAAAAAAGTAAAGCCATCATATAAAGTACAGACAGGAGATAGTATTACCATTGAAATTCCTGAGCCAAAGGAAACAACTTTAAAGGCACAAGAAATTCCATTACAAATTGTGTATGAAGATAAGGATATTATTGTAGTTAATAAAGAAAAGGGAATGGTGGTACATCCTGCTAATGGCAATCCGGAAGGAACTCTAGTTAATGCTGTGATGGCACATTGCAAGGGAAAGCTATCAGGCATTGGGGGAGAGCTAAGGCCAGGAATTGTACATCGTTTAGATAAAGATACTTCAGGGCTTCTCATTATTGCTAAAAATGATAAAGCGCATATCAATATGAGCAAAAGCATTCAAAATAGAGAGGTAAAAAAAATCTATATTGCCTTAGTAAGAGGAGTAGTACCTGAAAATGAGGCAACCATTAATATGCCAATTGGAAGAAGTACCAAAGATCGCAAAAAAATGGCGGTGACGAAAAATGGAAAAGAAGCTATTACCCATTTTCAAGTGCTTAAAAGATATGAAAAATATACGTTATTGCAAATTAAAATAGACACAGGAAGGACGCATCAAATTAGAGTGCATATGGCAGAAATTGGTTATCCAGTAGTGGGCGATAGCGTTTATTCGAATGGGAAAAATGAATTTGGAGTGGAAGGGCAGATGTTACATGCCAAAAGCTTAGATTTTGAGCATCCGATTACAAAGCAGCCAATGCATTTGGAGGCACCACTTCCTGAGTATTTTGAAGAGGTTTTAGAACAATTAGATAAAAATGGTTAAGCCGATAAGATATTGTTTTCTTGCTCCCCCCAACTGCGAAGAAACCGCAATCGGATTGCTACTCATAAAATAAAGTTGGGAACTCTGCAATCCTTTAGCGGTTTCTACCTTGTCGGTCCCCACCTTAAGTCGCTTTGAAAACAATATCTTATCCGGCTTTAAAAATTTTGAGAACTAATGAAACTAGCAAGAAAGGAGAAAAATAATGGAAGAACGATTACAAAAATTCTTAGCAAATCAAGGAATTTGCTCTAGAAGAAAAGCAGAGGAATACATTTTGGCAGGAAAGGTGAAAGTAAATGGAGTTGTGGTCACAGAACTTGGTACAAAAGTGAATCCACAAGTGGATGAAATTGAATTTGAGGGCCAATTGGTGAGCAATACCGTCAAAAAAGTATACATCTTACTGAACAAACCAATTGGCTATGTGACCACAGTGAAAGATCAGTTTCACAGGGACACGGTGATGGATTTAATTCATATCAAAGAAAAAGTAGTTCCAGTGGGAAGGTTAGATATGTATACATCTGGAGCTTTAATTTTAAGTAATGATGGAGATTTTATCTATCAGGTGACTCATCCAAAGCATGAAATTACGAAAACATATAATGTAACAGTAAGGGGAAGTGTTACAGAAGAAGAGATAGGGCAGTTAAAAAAAGGGGTTGATATAGGAGACTATACTACAAAACCTGCAGGAGTAAAAATTTTAAAAATAGAACCAGAAAAAAATATCTCTCGCATTGAAATTACTATCCACGAGGGAAAAAATAGGCAAGTAAGAAAAATGTGTGAGGCAGTGGGAAGAAAGGTAGTAGGGCTTCATCGCAGTAAAATTGGAAACATACAAGTGAAAGAGTTAAAGCTAGGTACTTGGAGATACTTGACAGAAAAAGAGTTAGAAGGTTTATTGAAGTGAATGCTCTTGGTAATATAGAACTTTATATGGTAGACAAATTTTAGATTATATGCTAAAATAAAGATGTTTATTAATCACGAGCAACAAATTAGAAGTTTTTCATCTTTTACTGAAGATGAGAAGGAGGAAAAAATGGTTGAAGATAAAGAAATTAAAGCAACAGTATCACCATTTGCAATTAGAGAAGGGGAAATTAAGGTATTTGATGGCAAAGATGGTTATGTTTCAATGAATCAAATCATCCATAAAATTAACTTAGGGCATATTAACGATGTACATTTTAAAATTATCGAATTAGTTAATGAATTTGAGTTTATTACTTCTAGGCAATTGTATCAAATGCTACAATGGAAGGGAATTGAAGTTGGTTCACAAGACAAATTAAATAATAAATTAGATCAATTGGTAAAAACTAAAATTTTAACACGATACTATTTTGACTCAGAAGAGGGAAAAGGTATTTATCGTATTTATTGCCTTGAAAAAATGGGAAAATACTTATTAAATTCTAGAGGAACAGAGTGCAAATGGCAGCCTACTGATAATACCAAGCCAGTTCCAATGATTAAAAAACGCTTAGCAGGCAATCAAATGCTCATCGCTTATTTAAAAAAGGTAAAAGCATTTGATTCTTATACACCAAAGCCAGCATTTACCGCAAAAATGCAAGGAAAAACTTTTAAGGCAACTGGTGGAAGTGTGAAATTAACAAAAAACAATAAATCAATTGAGTTTGTATTTGAAGTCATTCGAAGAGAAGAAGATTGGAAGAAAAAATTAGTAGATAAAATGAAACTGTATAAAGATTTCTACGAGAACTTCCAGGTTGGAGACTCTGACTATATGGGACTTCCTCAATTAATTTTAGTATGCGAAGATGAAAAACATATGGCAGAAACTTTCAAAGAAATTGTCATGAATGGATTAGAAATTAGTAATATCAAATTGTACTTTACAACTGATTTAAGGCAAAATGAAGAAACACTAGAAAAAACATTAGTAGAATTTCGTTTGGACGAGGACACAAAAAAATACAGAATGGAAAACATTGAAGTAAAATTATTAGGAATATAAACCTTCTTTTGGGGACACCTTCCAAAAGAAGGTTTCAAATTAAAGCAACCTTCTTTTGGAAGGTGTCCCCAAAAGAAGAATCAAAAAAAATAGTCAATTGACTATTTTTTTTTGATTCTTCTTAATTCTCACTCTTGTTTTCATGCTTTTTGAAATTTACCACGATGGCATCTTCAGTATCAAAGAAGTATTTGTTATTTGTATTATTCATTTTAATTGGGTCATTTTCTGTATCAGTACTATAGTTATCATTGCTTGCAGTAGTGAAAGCAAAATCTTCCTTCTGTTGTTGTTTTAACTTTCTTAATCTTTCTGGCTCTGCCATACCATTGGTGAATTTAGTAAAGTCATATTTCTTAATTTTTTGAGGTTCCTTATATTTTGCTTCTATAAAGTCAACCTTTCCTTTATTAACAACACTCTTGCCTTTTAAGTCTTTTATCTTATAAATAACCTGTTTGCTCTTTAAAGACATAATTTTGCCCTTTGCATAGTTAGGAATCCATTTATATTCAATATTCGTTTTCTTAGGATCATATTCTGTCTTATCAGAGTTGTAAGTATTACCAAATTTCCACTCTCTTTTATCTTGCATTGCTGTTTGCCACCATTCTACATCCTCCGGAGTAGCATTACCAAAGATGAATTTATTTACACAGTTAGAAAGAATAGTTTCCTTAAAGTGATGATTGTTATAAGCTAAGTTCATTTGACCATCTAATTGTGCTAAGTTTTGTGAATCTAACACAGTTGCTACTTTATATTTTCGATATAATGTATAAATTGGTTCTGTTGCCGGACAAATGTAAGTTGGAAAATCGTCAATGTACAAGAAGTGTGGAATGCGATTGTTGTCATTACCAGGTCTTGACAAAATAGACTGTTGCATTAATAAAATAAAGAATAATCCAAAAGCTCTATGAGCCTTTTCACCTAAGTCACCACGGCGAGTACATACTAAAGTGATTTGACCTTCTTTTAATATTTCATCATAATTTAAATTGTTGCTTCTATTACATAAAATATTTTTGACACCAGGGTATCTTAATAAGTTATCTAGTTCTGCTGAAGCAGTTGTTACTGATTTTTTGGTATTAAATACATTCTTTCCATTTTCATAGAAGTTATTTTCAAAGTATCGAATTAAAATACGATATTTCTCAGCTAAATCTGGAATTTGCTTCATATCTTCTACCATATGCTCTACCAATTCGAAATCAGTTAAACAATTTAAAACATCCTCTAGGTTAGGAAGTAGTCCACCATTTTGCCTTGAATACATTTCTTTTAATAAAATAGCAATATTTTCTAAAATTTGAATTGCCTCATTTTCTCTAAAAGCAAGTTCTGTATCTGGTCTAGAAGTAGTAAATAATCCTTTTAGTACAGATGAAATGGCAACACCGGTTTTAATAGGGTCTTCGTAAATAAATGGGTTTAAACCAGGAGATGCTGAACTGTTAGGGTCAATCAAGTTTACTTCTATATGGAAATTGTCAGCTACTTTCTTAATACGTTCTACAGATTCATGCTCTGCTGAAATATAGGTAATACCCATATTGCGGTAAGTGAAACTATCTCCAAAAGTGGCAATAATCATTCTCTTCATATATGCTTTGTAAGTATCAAGTTTTTGCGAATTTGGAACTAACATATCTAAAGTAAAATGTTCATTTAGATAATCATTATCATAAGGGCAACTTAAAGTTGCTAAGCCAGTTTTTAATGCGGTAAATCCCATTTCTTTAGAAACTTGCTGAAAGAACGACTTTCTTTCAATATCTCTTGCAAGCATTGGCTCATAAACCATTGTGGTTTTTCCTGAGCCAGATACGCCAACTACTAAGAAAGATTCAAATCGTTTGCTTTCAGGAATACAAACATCTTCTCCATTTTCCGAGTCAACACAAACTTTTACTTCACAGGTATAAACTCCGTGAGCCTCTTTGTCAGAGGTTAAACTAATGCCACCATAGTCAAAAATGGAATCACGAATGTCCTTGGTATCATGAACTGTAAAGACAAGCCATTTAATTACTTTGTAGAAAGTAACAAGAGGCAAGTAAACTCCTATTGCTGTAAAAGCAGGTCTAAACAAATAGAAAAAATCAGTAGCAAGCTCTGGATAATTTGGTAAAGATAATAAACCAATCCAAGCTGCTTGATTTAACCATTGTACAACTGCTGACATAAACAAAATATAAAATGAAACATAAAAGGTATGGAAAATTCTATATTTTGCCACATCGGAGCCTGCAAATTTAGAAGGACCCGAAAAGAAAAAAGCAAATGCTAAACAAGCAAAGGCTAATGCATATTGAATTGGTCCCCAATAAGAATATCCAACTCCTGTAAAAATAATAAATAAAAATTCAACAATTCTATCTACTAAAATATAGGCGGATATCAAAGTTAAAATGTATGTCATAAATGTATTTCTATCTGTTTTTAGAAATTTTAAAAATTTGTCTATTATTTTCAAAATTTTCACCACTTTCAAAAATATTATTCTACATATCTATTATCTAATAAAATGGCGAAAAAAACAAGTCTTTTTGCAAATTTTCTTTCTTTTTTGACAACTATTTGTTACTGCAATTCAAAATTTGATATAACAGGGGTTTTATCATAGTAACTCTTTTTTAGAAAAGGAATATTTTTTAGAACTGATCAATACTATTAACTAAAAAGAAAAGTGGAGAAGAGTTTGTGAAAAAAAGAAAAATCAAGAAAGAAAGTTTTATGCAAGGTGTTTTAGTCTTAATGATTTCCCAAATTATGATTAAAATACTGGGGTTAGTATACAGACTATATTTAACGAATCGAGAAGGATTTGGAGATAAAGGGAATGCTATTTATGGAAGCGGATTTCAAATTTATGCGTTGCTTCTTACCATTTCTTCTGTAGGAGTGCCAAATGCCGTTTCAAAGTTGGTTTCGGAGAGAGTAGCAATTGGAGATCATAAAGGAGCGTACCGTATTTTCAAAATTGCTTTTATTACCTTTGGAGCCATCGGCTTTATCAGCAGTAGCATCTTATTCTTGGGAGCAGATTACATTGCAAATCAGCTCTTACAAATACCAGAAGCGGAATTAACACTGGTGGCTCTGTCACCATCTATCTTTTTTGTGACTATTTCATGTGTCATTAAAGGTTATTTTAATGGAAGAGAAAATTTAAAAGTAACAGCACATTCACAAACGTTAGAACAAATTTTAAAAACTGTTCTTTCTGTCATTTTAGTAGAACTAGTTGGTATTGTTTCTGGTGTAGATACGGCAATGATGGCAGCAGGAGCAAATCTTGCTACGACACTTGCTACAGCCTTATGTTTTGGATACTTATTTCGCTATTATCAACAGGCTAAAACAGAAATTGCATGGGAAATTAAACATAGTACGAATCATCAAATTACTAGAGTCAGAAAAACAATTATAAATATTTTATCTGTTTCCATTCCAATGTCGTTAGGGGCCATTTTAGGGACCATCAATAAAAATATTGATTCTATGACAGTAGTAAGAGGATTAAAAAAGTTCTTATCA
Source organism: Clostridia bacterium (assembly GCA_017479865.1). GTDB lineage: Bacteria > Bacillota > Clostridia > TANB77 > CAG-508 > CAG-273. Next base: position 73,235 of record JAFVBS010000004.1, on the reverse strand, counting down.
GAGGAAGAAGCAAAAATTGAATATGGAATTTTGACAGGAAAAGTAGAAACACTAGTTACATTGCCAATGTCATTCAATATGGCTTTTGCTACAGCTTTGGTGCCAGCAATTTCATCGTCACAAGCAAGAGGGGATGTAGCAACAAGCGAAAAGCGCATCTCGTTTTCATTACTAATTACCATTTTGATTGGTTTGCCTTGTAGCATCGGCATGATTCTTTATGCAGAACCAATTTTACAATTACTATTCCCAAATGCTACTGCTGGTGCTTTTATTTATCAAATTAGCAGTATTGGTATTATTTTTATTGTTTTGGAACAAACTATTAGTGGAGCATTGCATGGAATGGGAAAAATGATTACACCTGCGATTGCACTGGGGATAGGAGTGATAGTAAAATTAATTTTAAATTTAGCTCTCATCCCCATTTCACCTAATGACTTTATTTTAGGAGGAACGGCAGGAGCGGCTTTTGCTACAGTAGTATGCCATGGAATTGCTGTTATGATTGAATTTTGTATTCTGAAAAGAAATATTGCCTTAAAATTAGACCTTTCTAAATTTGTAATTAAGCCAATTTTAGCTACTGGTTTAATGGGAATTGTCTCTTATTTAGTCTATCAAAATTTATTGAACATTACGAGTAAAAAAATAGTCACTGTTTTAGCAATTTTCGTTGCCATCATTACTTATGCTATTTTTTTAATAGTGCTAAAAATATTTTCAAAAGAAGAAATATTTATGATTCCTTTTGGAAAAAAAATATATAATTTTTTAAAAAGGCTGCGACTGTATGGAAAACGGCGAAAGCTTTTAAAATGAACAACTTGAGAAGACGAAAACGATTCAGCCTTACGGAAAACTGAACTTGAAAAGAAAAAAATAAAAGAAAAAAGAAGGATTTTCAAAAAAAATGACGAATAATGTTACTAGTAGATAATCAACATCTACATATTAAAAACTTTTAGGAGGTAATTTAAATGAACAAATCAGAATTAATCGCAGCTATCGCAACTAAAACAGGAGCAACAAAAAAAGATGCAGAAGCAGCTTTAAATGCATTTGTTAGCACTGTAACAGAATCATTAGTAAAAGGAGATAAAGTTCAATTAGTTGGATTTGGTTCTTTCGAAGTAAGAAAAAGAGCTGCTAGAAAAGGAAGAAACCCACAAACTAAGGAAGAAATTAAAATTCCAGCATCTAAAGCACCTGTATTCAAAGCAGGAAAAGCTTTAAAAGATTTAGTAAACAAAAAATAATTGAAACCGATATAAATTATATGAATTCATATCAAGATATAGGGAAAAACTCCCTATATTTTTTTGCAAATAAAAACAGTTGAAATTGGCTAAATTTCAACTGTTTTGGTGCAGATGGCCGGAATCGAACCGGCACGGATTATTCGTCCGCAGGATTTTAAGTCCTGTGCGTCTGCCAGTTCCGCCACATCTGCATAAAATCTTACTAAGAACTGACAAAACATATTTTACTACTTAAAAAGGTGGTTTGTCAATATTTATTTTAAAAAAATATAAAAAAGTTGCTCAAAATAGAAAATGAATTTTATTGACTTCATTAAATGATAATGATAAAATAAGTGAAAATGAAAATTAAGGGGAAAAATAATGAATATATGGCATGATATAAAAAGAGAAAGAATTCAAAAAAATGAGTTTGTTTCCGTCATTGAAATTAGTAAAAATGGGAGAAACAAATATGAACTAGACAAAGAAACAGGAATGCTTCGCTTAGACAGGGTGTTATATACTTCTACCCATTATCCTGCTAATTATGGATTTATTCCAAGAACGTATGCAGACGACCATGACCCATTAGATGTGTTAGTACTATGCCAAGAGGAGATTTGTCCTCTAACATTAGTAGAGTGTTACCCAATTGGAGTGTTAATTATGACAGATAACGATGAGCATGATGAAAAAATTATTGCTATATGCAAGCAAGATCCTTTTTTAAATGAATATCAAGATATTACAGAAGTACCAGCACATATTTCTAACGAAATTATTCACTTTTTTGAAGTATATAAACAATTAGAAGGAAAACAAACTTCTGTTGATAAAATGTTAGGAAGAAAAGAAGCGGAAGCAATTATTGAAAGATGTATCAAAAATTATGAAGAAAAATTTGAGGATAAAATATGATTTTTGAAAAAATACTATTTAATGTAATAGCCATTGCACTATTTACTATTATTTTTTTAAAATTAATTAGAAAAAACGATACCAGTTACATTGCCATCCTAGCACTAGAATTTATCGGCATTACCATTAATTTTATAGAGTTGTCTATCAATATAAAAGTGGGATGGTTTTGGAAAATTGTCATGTACTTACTTTCTGTCTTCATACCAGCGATTGTTCTATGGATGGAATCAGTAAAAAAAGTAAACTTTCCAGAACTTGCACTTTTGTTGCAAGTAAAGGCATTTGTGAAAATGGGCAATGTGGAACAAGCCAAAGAAAAAATGAACCAGTTTTTGCAAAAAAATGCCAACAGCAATACTATCAACAAACTATTAGCCCAAATTTATGCAAAAGAAGGTAATTACAGTGCAGCCATTAGTGCCTATCGTAAAGTAATAGATTTAAATAGAAATGATATTGAGTCTAATTATCAACTAGCTAATCTGCTTAATAAAGAAAAGCAAGGGGATGAGGCAATTCAAATTTTGCAAAACATTTTAAGACAAAAACCTGAAAACGAAAAAACAACAGAACTGTTAGCAGATATTTTTATGGAACAAGAACGCTATAAAGAAGCAGTATCTGTGTATATGTCAGCGCTTCGCTATCATCCTGCAAGTTATGAATTATATTATAATTTAGGAATTGCTTGTACAATGCTAAATGATTTTCAAAGAGCAAAGGAGTTTTATGAAAAGGCAGCTAATTTGAACAGCCTTTTATATAATGCAAAACTCAATTTAGGACAAATTGCATTAATTTATGGAGACCTAGACGAGGCGGAGAAATTCTTTATGGAGGCAACAAGAGGAGAAGAAGTAGAAGCAGGTTCCTATTATTATCTCTCACAAATTGCAATGTTAAAAGGAGAAGAAGAAAAGGCAAAAAACTATATGAATGTTGCTGTAGAATTAGATGGAAAAGTATATAAACAATTACAAAAGGACCCTATTTTTGAGCCGATTCGTGATGAAATTACTCCTCCACAACAAGAAATGAGGCAAGAACAAGAAAAACCCAAAAAACAATTGACCAAAAAAGAGAGAAAGGTAAGCTCTCATTTGGCAAAAACTTACATTCTAGTGCAAAGCTTAAGCAATGAGGACTTAGAAGAATTTAGAACAAGAAAACAAAAACAAAAAAATAAAGAATGGAAACAAAAGGAAAAAGGACAAGAATAATAGGAATAATCATTATCATTACTCATATGATAAAACAAAAATGAAAAAAAGGAAGGTAAAACAAAAATGCAAATTTATCAAGCGTTAATATTAGGAATTGTACAAGGACTAACTGAACTCTTACCAATTTCGAGTTCTGCACATTTAACTTTAATCCCATGGCTTTTTAATTGGATCAATACGCCGGGATTTAAAGAAGCTTTTGAGGGCTTTGATGTGGCACTTCATTTTGGAACATTACTTGCTATTGGAATTTTTTTCTTCAAAGATTGGATTGGACTAATCATAGGTGGGTTCAACCAAGTAGTAAAAAAAGAAAGAACGACAGAGGGAAGAATGTTTTGGTATATTGTGTTTGCCACCATTCCAGGGGGAATTATAGGATTTATTTTAGACAAATTCTGCTCTGACATTTTAGATAAACCTCTCATCATTGCAATTGCCCTTATTGTCATGGGTATTGTACTTTATGTCGTTGATAAAAACGGAAAAGCAAAAACGGATTACGAACACATGACATTAAAGCAAACTTTTTTAATAGGACTTTCACAGGCACTTGCCTTTATCCCGGGAGTTTCAAGGTCAGGAATTACGATGACAACTGCAAGAGCAATGGGGGTAGACAGAAAATCAGCAGCAAAATACTCTTTTATGTTATCAGCACCAATTGTTTTGGCTGCAACCGTTTTCAAATTGAAAGATTTTAATTTTACAAGTCCAGCTTTTTATGTTGGAATCATCTCAAGTTTCCTTGTTGGTCTTTTTGTCATTCGCTTTTTATTAAATTATTTAAAAAAAGGAAGCTTCAAAGGATTTGCAATTTACCGTGTCATTTTAGGAATTTTTATCATTGCGGCATTGATAGTAAAAAGTAGCATTTAAGGCGTTGCGAAGACTAACCAAGATATTGTTTTTTTAAATAAAACAAGGTGAAACCTACAAGTTAGAAACCGCTAAAGGATTGCAGAACTATGAAATTAAATTTATGAGTAGCAATCCGATTGCGGTTTCTTCGAAGCTGAAAAAACAAGAAAACAATATTCTAGTAGCCAATAAAGTTACCATAGAACAGTCAAATATTACAAAAATATTACAAAAATATTACAATTATATTAAAAATAAAAAATCATATTGACTTTTGCCCAAAATTCGATAAAATAAATACAATGAAATTAAAAATGGTTATTTTTTGTGAAATCGAATAAAATATTCAAGGATATTTTGTTGAAATTTGTAAATGATAATAATATAAAATTTTATCTTAAACGAAGGAGAAGAAAAATGCCAAGTTGCTTAGGATTGTATATTGAACCTAATATAATTAAATATGCAAAAGTGTCCAAAGAAAAAGATGCTTTTAAAGTTGAATCGTTTGGAATAAAATTTTATGATAAATTAGGAGAAGCAATTCACCAAATTATTAATGATACGTATAGTGCCAATACACCAATTAGTATTAATTTATCAGAAGAAGAATACCGTTACTTTTACATGTTCAGCTTACTTAAAAAAAATGACTTAGATAAAGCTATTCATACTGAATTTGAGTCAATATGTGCCGAAAAGGGCATGAACAGTAATGCGATAGAGACAAGATATGCACTAGTCAATAGCTTAGAAGATAAAGAAAAAATCAAAGTCATTCATGTGGCAGCAAATAAAAATTCATTGAATACAATAGAGCAACCTTTTGCAGGTTATAAAGTGTCTACCATATCTCCAATTGGTATTAGTATTGCTAATATTGCTAATTTAAAACAAAAAGAAAACATTATGATTATCAATATGCAAGAAAAAACCACCTTAACAACAATTGTTGACCAAAAGGTTTACGAGGTAGAAACTATTGAGGAAGGTGCAGGCAAGGTATTAGATAGCATTAATATAAAGGAAAATTCTTATTCAAAGGCATACGAAATTTGCAAAAATAGCACCATTTATACTATGGAAGGAAGAGAATTACAAGCAGAAGAAAATGAATACCTAGATGACATTATGCCTACTCTTTACCAAATTGCGACTAAAGTACAAGAAAAACTGGCCAATGGTAATATAAAGATTGATAGAATTTATTTGACGGGAATTTTATCAGTAGTGAATAATGTTGATTTATACTTTCAAGAATCTCTTCAAACAGAAAAATGTGAAATTCTAAAACCATTTTTCATTAATAATAATATTAAAATTAACATGAAAGACTACATTGAAGTTAATTCTGCTATAGCACTAGCTTTACAAGGACTTGGCTATGGACTAAAGGACATGAACTTCAAAAAAGTAACATTAAAAGACAAATTCAATAACCTCATAGAGACAAATAGAAAAGACAAAAAAACAAATGAGGCGAAAAAAGGCATTAATTTAGCAAATATTTTTAAACCAGATTTAAAAACACAATTAACAAATGGCGAAAGATGGATGCTTAGAACAGCAGGGGGAATTTTTGCCCTTATCCTAATTTATACAGGAATTATCATCTATCTTAATAACGAAATAGAGAAGAAAAATCAAGAGGTATTATCTGTTAAAAATGACACACAAGAGCAAATTGCAGCAATAGATGCAGACATTAGTAAGGTAAAAATAAAAACAAATGAATATAAACAATTATCGGAAAATTTAACGAATATTAGTGCTCAAATTAGGGAAAATAACAGCATTCGTAAAGCAATACCAAATTTGCTTAGCCAAATTAGGTTTTCTATTCCGCAAGGCGTTCAACTTACCTCAATTGAAAATACTAGTGGAAAACATATTGTAATTCAAGCACAATCAGAAAAATATGAGCAGTTAGGATACTTTAAAGCAATTTTAAAAACACAAGGAATTCTAGCAAGAGATACAATTGTTTCTACAGCAAGTGAAAAGCAAGGAAACTTAGTAAAAATTGTCATAGAAGGAGATTTGCCATGAAAAAAATATTAATAGGAGTTTTAATTGTTTTATTAACCATCATGGCTTGTGTTACAATTTTTAAAGGAATTTCAATTGGGAAAATCAAAATACTAAGTACCAGCGAAATTGCAGATGAAAATGACAAGTTAACAACAGAAATACAAAAAGTTCAAAAATTAATGTTTACAGATTATCAAGCAAAAAACAACGAATTAGATACCAATATTTCTGAATTGCTTGAAGCAAAAGCAGAATATTATGACTTGGCAAATGTAAGTACAGACAGTGAATTAGCAAAAGCAAACAAACAAGAAAAATACACTTACGAATATTTATGGACAAGAATTGGAAGATATGCAACCTCAGAAGGTGTTCTATTAAAACTTGCTTCCTATGCGGGAAATACTGGTGAGGAAGATGTAAAAAACATTCATTATACTGTAACAGGAAATTATATTGCAGTGATTAACTTTATTGAAGATATTGAAGACGATGCTAAACTGGGATTCCGTATTGAAAATTTTAAGATGGTTCCAAGTGGAGAAAATGTACAAGCAACTTTTGCTACAAACAACGTTAGAATTAAACAAGAACAATCAACAACAAAAGTTACGACAAGTAGCAATGTAAATGATGCAATCAATACAACTGAAAAGCAAACCAGTACAACAAATACCAATAATACTGCAGAGAATAGTTAAAATAATGATTGGTGATATAAAAATAATCATATGAAAAATATAATAGAAAATAAAAGTTGTAAAGGAGAAAAAATATGGCAAAAGCGGTTATTAAAGAAATTTGCATTATGTTATTATTATGTATTGCAATTTTGCTAATATTAGGGGTAATATTTTATGAATATATTCCTTCTAATAAAGCAGTGCCTAACAAACTTGCAACCTATGCTACACCAGAAAATGTTCAGTCAGAAATTAATGAAAAAGTAACAGAATTAGAGAAGCCGGAAGAAACTTATGAAATTACAAGTTCAGATTTAAACTTATACAAGCAAAGTCATAGTTATACTTCTGGAAAAGTAAATCCATTTTCTGCAAGTGTTACTGTACCTGAAAATGAGCAAGCAAATAACACAAATACAAATTCAAGCAACACTACAAACAATGTGGTAGATCCAAATTCAACAGGAACGTTCTTTAACAATACGGGTCTTAAATAATTTTCGGTTATATTTATTTATATAAATATATACAAAATAAAATCTAAAGAGAAAGGAGTAAAAAACATGAGAGGAGAAAAAGGTATTACATTAGTTGCTTTAGTAGTTACCATTGTTGTACTATTAATTTTAGCAGGTATTACAATTACTTATGTACTATCTGATGGAGGTATTTTTGGAAGAGCATCACAAGCTGCTCAAGAACAAAAAATGGCTGCATTAAGAGATTACATGAGCAATGCAATTTCAGATGCTAAAATTGATGATATCTACGCAAAATATGTTAAAGGAACTACAGATTCAACAACAACAGCTGCTGCTATTATTGAACGTAATTTTCCAGCAACCAATGGCTTAGAAGCAGATGGTACCCATGTTAAATATACAGGAACTGTAAATGTAACAGATGGTAAATTAACAGGTACAATTACAATAAAGTCAACTGATAAAGTTGCTCATACATTCCAAGTAGATTTCACAAACAGCAAAGTAACAGATATTACAGTATAATATCAAGCATTATTAAACAGGGGCATATGCATCATGTGTGTATATGCCTTTCATTTTAAAAACAAAAGAGGGAACTATGGACTATTTTTTATACTTTGTTTTGTTTTGCATAGGAACGTTATTTGGTAGTTTTTTTACTTTAGCTGTGTACCGTATTCCTTTGGGAAAAGATATTACACATGAACGTTCTTATTGCCCTAACTGCAACCATAAATTATCATTTTTTGATATGATACCAATTTTAAGTTATCTCTTTTTAGGAGGAAAATGTAGATATTGTAAACAAAAAATTAGACCAAGATATTTATTATTAGAAATTTTATCTGGGGCTGTTTTTGTTTTATTTGCAATGTCTGTTAAATTAAGTATATTTACAGCATATCGCAGTCAAATTGTTTACATAGCATTTGGCTTTTTATACTTTGCTATTCTTTTTATTATTGCGGGAATAGACAAAGAAAAAAGACAAATAGAAAATTCCGTTTTGTTATTTGGATATGTCGTAGAAGTTTTGTATATAATTTATCTATATATAGTAGAAAAAGATCCTAATATGTATAGATATGTTATATACTTGGCTCTTATTTGTATTCTCGTATTTTTACATACCGTTTTTTTGCGAAAAAAGGCAAAAAGTAGCTATCCGGTCCAAATCTTACTACTTTGTATGTTTATGGTGACATATACTTATGAAATTGTTTTTGGCTATACGGTAATTTTAACTTTATGGGCCATTGCAATTCGATTGATCTTCAAAAAAATCATTTGTCATAAAACAAGAAAGTATCAAAGCAAAATGTCAAACACTCAATTGCCAATAGCATTCTACTTATGTGTCTCTAACATTATTTGCTTATTAATTACTAACTGGTGTATTTTCTATTTTTAAATAACTCTAAACTTGATAACATAGGAGATAAAATGAAAGAGAAATTAAAGTTAAATTTAAAATCAAATCGAGGCTTTACCTTGCAGGACTTGGCAATTGCTATAATTGCTATCATCCTTTTTGCGGGAATGATTGGAAATATTTACTTATCTATTTTAAACTTAAAAACCGAATCAAAATTAGATGCTGTAGCAGGTGTTTATGCAATGCAAGTGCTAGAATACATTGACGAAATTAGTTATGATGAAGTCATAAATGGAATGGAAGATACTTGTCGAACTAAATTAAATATACCAAGTAATATGACACTTCAAATTAATATTATAAACTATGAGCCTGAGGAAAACAGCCAGGACTTGATAAAGAATGTTGAAGTGACCATTAAGTATCCTTTTAAAGGAAAAACTAAGCAATTGATAATGGAAAATATTAAGGTAAAAGAAAAGTAAGGAGAAAACACATGAAATCGGAAAAAGGAATTACTTTAACCTCATTAGTTGTGTATATTATAGTTGCCACTATTGTGATTGGAACTATGGCAATCATGAGCAGTTCTTTTATAAAAAACATAAAAGAAATACACAATCAGCAAAATTATGCACCAGAGCTTAACCAGTTTGCCATGTTCTTTCTTCAAGATGCAAAAAACAATCAGACCGCTACAGTTACAGAAAACACTGTTACATTTGCGGATAAAACTACGTATCGATATGAAAAAAATCAAATTTACCGAAATGACAGTGTCGTGGCAAGCAAGGTAGATTCAGCAAGTTTTACATTAAAAAATAAAACGATTCACAACACAGAAAAATATATCATTGAAGTTAAATTTCAAAGTGAAGAGTTTAACCAAACGATGCACTTTGTTTTACGCTATTGGTAAATTTTTGTAAATAATCTAAAACTATAGGAATTTATTTTTAATTAGTGTATAATAAAATAAGACAAAAGATGAAAGGAGAAAAACAATGGCAAAACAACCTTTAGGTATTGAACTTGTAAAACAAGGAATAGTTACAGAAGCCGATATCGAACAGGCACTGGATTATCAAAAATTACATCCACATAAAAAAATAGGTGATATTCTTAACATTTTAGGACTATGTGAGTCCAATAGATTAATTAATGCAATTGGAGAAATTTTAGATGAAAAGGCAATATATTTATTAGAAAATGATATACGAGTAGATATTCTCGACTATATGTCATTAGATATTGCAAGACAAAACAAAGCAATTCCATTTGAAATTGCAAACGGAAAAATTAAAGTATGTTTTGCAGATACCTCTAATAAAAGATCAGTCGAAACTGTAAGACTTTTATTATTAAATAAGGGCCTTGTGATGGAAAAATACATTACTTTTGAAACCAACATTGAAAGAATTCTAGATTCTTTACAAGGAACAGCATCTGATAATATTAATGTGAATGCTGATGTTTCAGGATTAGTAGATAGTATTATTAAAACTGCAATGGAAAAGAGAGCAAGTGATATCCATATTGAGCCTCTTGAAAATACAGTAAGAGTTCGTTATAGAATCGATGGAAGATTAATGACTGCAGTTCAAATTGATAAGGAAAAACAAGCACAAATTATTGGAAGACTTAAAGCAATTTCTAATATGCATCAAGAAAAACAAGAATCACAAGATGGTAGAATTTTAGCTTATCCAGATTATAATATTCGTGTATCTTCACAAAAAAATGTCAATGGAGAGAAATTTGTACTAAGGTTGCTAAAGAAAAATGCAGATATTAAACAAATTTTTGATTTAGGATTTCCACAAGATGAAAAATTAGTTAATGATAGTTTTAATAAAAGGAACAGCATTACCGTAATAGCTGCACCAACTGGAGAGGGTAAAACTACTACATTATATAGTATTATTGATTATTTGAATAGACCACAAATTAATATTACAACCATTGAAGATCCAGTAGAAATTAGAATTGATGGACTTAATCAAATTGAAGTAGATGCAAAATCGACCTTTTCAGATTCTTTACGAACGGTATTAAGGCAAGACCCTGATATTATTTTAGTAGGAGAAATTCGTGATAAAGAGACTGCTGAAATTGCTATGCAGGCTGGACAAACAGGTCACTATGTATTATCTACAATTCATACCATTGACAGCATTGAAGTTATTACAAGACTTAGAAAAATGGGAATTTCCAACTATGATATTGCTAGTATTTTAGCAACTTCTGTATCACAAAGACTAGTGAGAAGAATTTGTCCTCATTGTGCAGTTGAAAGAGATTTTACAGAAGAAGAAAAACAACTTATTCAAAAAATAGGCGAAAAATACAATATTCATTTTGCACTAGACGGCAAAAAAACATACCAAGCAGTGGGTTGCAACCGTTGTAACAATACAGGATATTATGATAGAATTGGTATTTTTGAAGTATTAAGTGTTACTGATGAAATTAAAGAACTTATTTCTGACAATGCATCTAGTATGGAGCTTAGAAAAAAAGCAATTGAAACAGGATACAAACCATTAATTATTGATGGAATAGAAAAAGTATTGAACGGTATTACTACCTTAGAAGAAATTAATGATAAATTAGTCATTTATTAAAATACATAGGAGGAAAAAGTTGTGATAAATATAGATAAAATCCTTAATACTGCCATTGAAAAAGATGCATCTGATGTTCATTTGATTTGTGGTATTAAACCAAACTTAAGAATTAGAAGAGATTTAATTCCAATAGAGGAATGTGATATTTTAACAGAAGAAGATATGATGGAAATCTATGATTATTTTGTAAGGGGAAATTTGGATAAAGATACTGTTTTTAAAGAAACTAAAAAATTAGACTCCTCTTATGAATTTGGAGAAATTCGCTTTAGGGTAAACATTTCATTATCAGATGATATTCCTGTTGTGACGTTAAGACTTATCAAAAATGTATTACCAAAATATGAGCAATTAGGAGTTCCTGATATTGTAAGAAGAACTATGAGCCAACCACAGGGATTGGTATTGGTAACTGGAAAAACAAACTCAGGAAAAACAACCACACTCAATGCATTAATTAATGAAATTAATGAGAACCAAAATAAAAAAATTCTAACCTTGGAGAGCCCAGTAGAATACAAACATAGTTGTAAAAAGTCAATTATTGTACAAAAGGAAGTTGGCGTAGGAAAAGATTGCCTTAATTACAGTGATGGCGTTAAAAACTGCTTAAGAGAGGATTGTGACATTTTAATTATTGGTGAGATTCGTGACAGAGAAACAATGGAGGCAGCTATTGAAACTGCCGAAGCTGGTCACCTAGTTATTGGTACATTACATACAAAATCTTGTGCAGAAACAATTGACAGAATGATTAATTTTTATGATGTAAGAGATCAACAAACCATCAAGTATTTGGTCGCTTCCTTATTAAAATTAGTATTGTCACAAAGGTTGTTAAAAGGAAGAGATGATTCTTTGGTTTTAGTACCAGAAGTAATGGTAGTGGACAATACTGTTGCTGGAATTATTCGTAAAGACAAAATTAGTGTTTCAGAAATTGAGGATGCCATTCAAAGTAGTTCTGAAAAGGGAAGTATTGGTTTAATTAATTCTTTAGCGGAATTATTTGTAAATGATAAAATCACATTAGACCAAGCTAAGGCACAAATTGAAGAAAAAAATATTGAAATTCTAAATCGTACTATTATGCAATTAAAAATTAAGAAGGAAAATTATCATAAAGAAAATACTAATTACTAAAATATGAAAGGAGGAGCACCAAAATGCCAGAATATCTATATAGAGCTGTTACGAAACAAGGGCAAGTTGTAAAAAACAAAGTAGAAGACGCTAGCAAAAATACATTAATCAAAAGGTTAAAAAACAACGATTTGTTACCAATTGAAGTAGTGCAAGTAAGTTATCAAGGCAGAAGGGCAAAGGTCAACAAAAAGAATATTATTGATATTGATGAAATTATGAATACAGCTAACTCTGCCAATGTTTTTCAGGGAAGAGCAACTTCTAAACAAACTGCAAGAGAAAAATTGAACCTCGCTCTTTCAGCAGGACAGAGAATTACTACAAGAGATATTATTATTTTTACACAAAACTTTTACCTATTAAAAAAGGCTAATTTTAATAATATTCATGCGTTAAGTACCATTATTAACAGTACAGAAAATTTATCATTTCGAGGAGTGTTAGAGGATATTTTAGCAGGAGTAGAAAGTGGAGATTACATGTATACTACTATGGAATATTATTCTAATATATTTCCATATATTTATATTAACATGATTAAAGTAGGGGAACTTTCTGGTTCACTTACCACTTCACTAGAACAAGCAGTCAGATATCTAGAAGATACAACGGGTAGAAATCGAAAGATTAAAAGCATTTTAATTCCAAACCTTATACAATTTATTGGCATTCTTGTACTATTACTGGTAGGTACCATCTTTGTATTACCTCAAATTCAAAATGTATTTACTCAAGTAGGAAGTAGTGCAACATTACAACCAATTACACTTTGGTTTATGGACTTTGTTGACAATCTTGGACGTTTTTGGTATATTCCGGTTGGAATTATTGCTATCATCGTGGCAAGTATTGTAGGATATATTAATACACCAAAAGGAAAATATAACTGGCATTATTTTAAATATAGAGCACCAATTTTTGGAAGATTAATTTTTGCTATTGATTTTTCAAGACTAATGAGGGCAATGCTTTTAAACTTACAAAATGGAATGAGAATTCAAGATGCATTAGATGTTAGTAAATCAGTGGTCAATAACTATGTAATGTTATCCATTATAGAAACTTCTATTAATAATATTATTGTGGGTGCCTCTTGGATAGAACCTTTTGAAAGTTCAGGATTATGTTCTGCTATGGAAACAGAAATGTTAAAAATTGGTATGCAGACTGATCTTTCTGAAATGATGGAAAAATTGTTAGACTATATGGATGTAGATATTAATAATTCTCTACAAAAAATTATGAAAGTATTACCAGAAATTTCTTATGCAATTGTAGGTATTCTATTAATTTTCTTAGTAGTAGTAGTATTAGTACCATGTATTCAATTATACACCGGTAACTGGTTATTTGATGCTATGGGATATTAGATTTCAAAAGGCTGCAACGCAGCCTTTTTTGTGATAGGAGGAAACAATGAAAATTGGAATCGATTTAGGAGGAAGTCATATTGGTATTGGAGTTGTAAAAAATGAGGCAATCATTGAAAAAAAAGAAACAGAAATGACTCCAGAGATGAAAACAATAGAAGCAATAGAAACCTATCTTTTAAAACATGCAAAAGCATTCATGAGCAAATATGAAATTGAACAAATTGGAATTGCAGTTCCAGGAAATGTAAAAAATGGGATAATTACTTCTCTTATTAATTTAGGAATTCAAAATTGGAATTTAAAAGAAATTATCCGGTAGCTCTTTGAAAATTCCTGTTACGATTCGTAATGACGCAAAATGTGCAGCAATTGCTGAAAAAACATATGGAGCGTTAAAGAAATATGAAGACTGCGTTTTCTTATGTTTGGGAACAGGAATTGGAGCAAGTGTTTTTTTACAAGGAAAACAGCTTACTGCACAAAAAAATTCTGGTTTCGAAATAGGACACATGATTATTGAAAAAGATGGAAAACAATGTAATTGTGGTAAAAAAGGATGCTTTGAAACTTATTGCTCTATGAAACGATTCAAAGAACAACTAATTTTGGCACTTAACCTCAATGAAAAGGTTAAAGCACCACAGTTAATTACCATTTTAGAGGAGCAACATGACAATTCAAAAGTACAAGAAATTATTAAAAGTTACTTAGAAAATTTATTAGTAGGTGTTTCCAATATTATTGACATTTTTGAACCACAAGCTATTTGTTTAGGAGGAAGCTTTGTTTACTTTAAAGACATATTATATGATCCATTTTTAAAGCAATATGAACAAAGAAAATATGTTTATAATCAAGAAACACTTCCTAAAATTGTGTTAAGCAATTTTCAAAACGACGCAGGGATTATTGGAGCAACCATTGAATAAGTTGAAAAAATCATTATGACTGTCAAGTTCAAAAAAGACTCTTCCTTTCAATCATGATTCTAGCCATTTGACAATTTCTTTAAAACATAGTATAATAAAACATAGTTGTTACCATTATATGGTATAGAAGAGATTTATATTATTTAAAAATGAGCAATACCAAAGGTATTGCTAAAGCGTTGTACGGATAAACAAAAGAAAGAATAGCAAAAACAGTAAAAAGAATATGTTAAAAGGGCGGATAAAATTTAACATAGTTTTTTAATTGTTTGAAGCTTTAGCTAAGGGTGAAGCTGTTATGGATAAGTGATGTAACCTTATTAGTTTTTTTGCTATTGTCAAAAGAACATTATCACAATTAGTTTATCATATGAGAACCGTATTTTTGGGAAATATAAATTTAAGAAAAAAAGAGAAAGGGAGAAAAAGAAAAAATGACAAATGATTTAGAACAAAAAGGAAAGAGACAAAATGAAAAAGAGGCTTCTCATGCATCTATGAAGAAAGGAAGAAGTACTTATCAATCAAAAAGTAAGAGACAAAAGGAAGAGAGAAAAGAAATTTCAGAAGTAAAAATAGAAAGAAATGAAAAAAAGGCACCAGAAACTGGTGAAGCCAAAAGACAAAGAGTACCTCAAAGAAAACAAAGACAGAACCATAGAACAAAAGGAACACAAGAAAATAATGCAATGTTAAATTTTCAGTTTAAAAAGGAAAAATTAAAAATTATTCCTTTAGGAGGATTACAAGAAATAGGAAAGAACATGACTGTTTTTGAGTATGGCAATGAAATGGTCATTGTTGATTGTGGACTTGAGTTCCCAGAAGATGAAATGTTGGGAGTAGACTTAGTCATTCCAGATGTTACTTACCTAGAAAAAAATAGAGAAAAAATTAAAGGCTTAGTAATCACTCATGGCCACGAAGACCATATTGGTGCAATTCCATATCTTTTAAAACAAATTAACATTCCAATTTATGCAACGAAATTAACAGTCGCATTGATTAAAAATAAATTGGAAGAACACAAATTATTAAGAAGTACAAAAATGAAAATTGTAGAGCAAGGAGAAACTATTAACTTTGGAAATATGCAAGTAGAATTTATACGCAGTTCACACAGTATTCCAGATTCTGTGATGCTTGCTATTCATACTCCAGTAGGAACAGTACTTCATACAGGTGATTTTAAAGTTGATTACACTCCGATTGATGACAAAGTGATGGATTTAGGAAGAATCGCACAGCTTGGAAATGAGGGGGTTTTAGCCCTATTATCAGACAGCACCAATTCAGAAAGAAAAGGTTTTACCATGTCAGAAAGCTCTGTGAGAGAAGTTTTTGATAGATTATTTTTAAACAATACCAAAAGAATTGTAGTGGCTACTTTTGCTTCTAACGTACATAGAGTACAGCAAATAGTCAATTCCTCTGTCAAATATGGAAGAAAAATTGCTGTTTGTGGTAGAAGCATGATTAATATGATTGAGGCAGCAAGAGAGCTTGGATATATTAAAGATGCAGATAATGTATTTATTGACATTGATATGATTAAAAATTATACAGATGATCAATTAGTTATTATTACAACAGGAAGTCAAGGAGAAGCAATGTCAGCATTAACAAGAATGGCAGCAGGAGATCATAAAAAAGTAACGATTACACCAAATGACATGGTCATTATCTCGGCAACACCAATTCCAGGCAACGAAAAATTTGTATCCAGAGTCATTGATGACTTAATGCAAATTGGCGCTGAAGTAATTTATAGTTCCTTACAGGATGTTCACGTATCTGGACATGCTTGTCAGGAGGAACAAAAATTAATTTTGACATTAGCAAAACCAAAATATTTTATGCCAGTGCATGGAGAATATCGACAACTAACTGCCCATGCAGAAACTGCTAAAAAAGTAGGAATCGACCCTAGTCATATTTTTTTAATGTCAAATGGTAGAGTATTAGAACTAAGCGCAGAGGAGGCGAAAATGACAGGAACGGTACCATCTGGCAGAATTTTAGTAGATGGCTTAGGCGTAGGAGATGTTGGAAATATTGTTTTAAGAGACCGTCAGCATTTATCACAAGATGGATTGATTGTTATTGTTATGACTATGGATTCTAGCACAGGCGAAATTATATCAGGACCAGATGTTGTTTCAAGAGGATTTGTATATGTGAGAGAATCAGAAAACTTAATGGATGAAGTGAAAAGAGTAATTCGTGAAGAAGTACAAAAATGTGAAGAAAATCATGTTCGAGATTGGGCAACCATTAAATCAAATGTCAAGGATACGCTAAGAGACTATATTTTTGAAAGAACAAAACGTAATCCTATGATTTTACCAATTATTATGGAGGTGTAGTTAATGAATTACCAAGAACTAGCAAATTTAATTTTTCCAAATGCAAAGCCAATTGGGCTTTATGAAGAAAAATATCCAGAAAGGAACTTGCCAGAAGGTGCTATTGTTACACGATTTGCACCAAGCCCAACAGGGTTTGTTCACATAGGGGGATTATATCAATCTTTAGTGGCAAAAACAGTAGCAAAGCAGACTGGAGGAGTATTCTTTTTAAGAGTGGAGGATACTGACCAAAAAAGACAAATTGCAAATGCAGTAACTGATATTGTCAATTCATTAAAAGATTTTGATATGGCTCCTGATGAGGGAATGATTTCTGATACAGAAGAAATTGGAAATTATGGACCATACACACAAAGCTGGAGAAAAGAAATTTATCAAGCTTATGCAAAATACTTAATTGAGCAAGGAAAGGCTTATCCTTGTTTCGCTACTCCAGAAGAACTAGAAGAAATGAGACAAAAGCAAGAAGCTGCTAAGATTAGGCCTGGCTATTATGGCGTTTGGGCAAAATATCGTAATTTGCCAGTAGAAGAAGCTGCGGAAAAAATTAAAAATAGAGAGCCATATATTATTAGGTTTAAATCTATGGGAAGAGAAGATAAAAAAATAAAGCATAAAGATATTATTAAAGGAAACGTGGACTTCCCAGAAAATGATCAAGATATTGTCATTATCAAAGCAGATGGATTACCAACCTATCATTTTGCTCATGCAGTAGATGACCATTTAATGCACACAACACATGTAATTAGGGGGGATGAGTGGCTATCTTCTGTTCCACTACACTTACAACTATTCCAAGAGTTAGGGTTCAAGGCTCCTAGATATGCACACATTTCTCCTATTATGAAAAATGAAGATGGTAATAAGCGCAAATTGAGTAAACGAAAAGACCCAGAAGCAGCGGTATCCTATTATAAAGAAGAAGGAATTCCATCAGTCGCTGTTAAAGAATATTTATTAAATATTGCCAATTCCTCATTTGAAAATTGGAGAAGAGCAAATCCTGACAGCCCAATGGAAGAGTTTCCATTTGATTTAGCAAAAATGAGCGTTAGCGGAGCATTATTTGATATGGTAAAACTATTAGATATTTCTAAGACAGCAATCTCTAAAATGACAGCAGAGGAAGTATACGAAAAATCTATAGAATGGGCAAATGAATATGATAAAGAACTCGCGGAATTATTAAGTGATAAGGCATATTCTTTAAAGGTATTAGGCATTGAAAGAGGCAACAACAAGCCAAGAAAAGACATTAGCAAATGGTCAGAGGTCAAAAATGCTATTATTTATATGTATGACAAAGAATTTTTAGCGAAAGAACACAATTTTGAGTATGGTAAAATCAATGACAAGCAAGAAATTCAAAAAATTCTAAGTACATACATGGAAAAATATTTTGACATTCATGATGATAAACAAACTTGGTTTGATAAGATGAAAGATTTAGCAGAAGAACTAGGATATGCAAGAGAAGTAAAAATGTTTAAACAAGAACCAGAAAAATGGCCGGGACATGTAGGAGATATTAGTACAGTACTAAGAGTAAGCTTAACTGGTAGACAAAACACGCCAGACCTATATGAAATTATGCAAGTGCTAGGAGAAGAAAGCATTCAAAAAAGAATGAAGGAAGTGAAGAGCCTGTGGAATATCAAATAGGAGATGTCGTTCGAACAAAAAAACAGCATCCTTGTGGAAGTAAACTATGGGAACTGACACGTATTGGGGTTGACTTCAAACTTAAGTGTTTAGGCTGTGGCCACGTGATTACGGTGGAAAGACCGAAGGCGTTGAAGATGATCACCAAAAAGATAGAAATGGAAAGAAAAAACTAGAAAAAAAGAACCAACAAAATGTTGGTTCTTTTTTAAGGCCTTAATGACGAGGCAAAGCGCCATCGCATTCTCTCAGGAAAGTTTCCAATTCCTGATCCGTTAAGCAGAAGACCCCGCGAGGAACATACAAAGTAGCTTCCTCCACGCGAGATTTATCCTTGGAGGCAGGAACATTGTTCAAAAAGTTCCGCCTGACCTTTTTCAAAGCCTCTTGCGCATAAGGAACTGTTTCGTACTGAACGCGGATGAACGTTTGCAGATTTGCCATAAAAATAGGCCCCCTTATAAAAATATGCTCCACTTGGAGAATATACAATTATTATACCACGAAAACGTGTAAAGGTCAACGCAAATGCGAAAAAATGCACGTCATATGATAAACTTTTCAATTTCCTTCCATACTTCTTCTGTATAAATTTTTCTTTCAGACGAGAAAGGCAAAAAAGTCAAGTCCTTTAAAGGATTTAAAATGTTTTGTAATTGACTAACACTATTCGATACTTTTGTTACTGCAATTTTATCAGCTTTATTACAAATAATCATACAAGGAAAATTACTATGAACAAGATAGTTGTACATCATTTTATCATTATTAGTTGGTTCGTGTCGAATATCAATTAAAAATACAATTAAAGCAATATTTTTACGAACTTGCAAATATTCCTCAATAAAATGACCAACTTTTACTTGTTCTTGTTTGGACATTTTGCTATAACCATATCCCGGCAAATCAACAAAATAGAATTGCCCATCCATATTA
Source organism: Clostridia bacterium (assembly GCA_017479865.1). Classification (GTDB taxonomy): domain Bacteria; phylum Bacillota; class Clostridia; order TANB77; family CAG-508; genus CAG-273. The sequence goes on along the minus strand of JAFVBS010000004.1, from coordinate 53,367 downwards.
TAAAAATTAATTTGTCTTGTTTTGCCAGGCTCACTACTTGTCCTTGCCAACTTTTTACGATTTACCAAAGTATTAATAAAAGAAGATTTTCCTACATTTGATTTACCCACTAAAACAATTTCAGGTAAATTATCAGTAGGGTATTGCTTTGGGCTAACTGCCGATATTGTAAATTCAGGATTTTTAATTATCATAAATTTTAATTCCTTTCATTTTATTTATATTCAAAAGTATTAATGAATTGTGGAGCAATGAATGAACGTTTCATGAGCCGAGGAACGCAACAAATCATTAATACTTTTGAGGTATGAATTATCTTTTCGGAATTAAAATTTTCGTTCCACCCATATATGGCCACAACACCTCTGGAATGGTAATACTTCCATCTTCTTGATAATGATTCTCTAAAAAGGCAATTAGCATACGAGGAGGTGCAACAACGGTATTGTTTAAAGTATGAGCATAATAGTTTCCCTTTTCTCCCTTAATACGAATACCAAGACGTCTTGCTTGCGCATCTGTTAAATTAGAACAACTTCCAACTTCAAAGTATTTTTGTTGTCTAGGGCTCCAAGCTTCTACATCGCAACTTTTGGCTTTTAAATCAGCCAAATCACCACTGCAACATTCTAAGGTGCGAACTGGAATTTCCATACTTCTAAATAATTCAACAGTATAAGACCATAGCTTATCATACCATTCCCAACTTTGGTCAGGTTCACAAACCACAATCATCTCTTGCTTTTCAAATTGATGAATACGGTAAACACCACGTTCTTCAATACCATGAGCTCCCTTCTCTTTTCTAAAGCAAGGAGAATAAGAGGTCATAGTATAAGGAATATTTTCTTTTGCTAAAATTTGGTCTTTAAATTTACCAATCATTGAATGCTCACTGGTACCAATTAAATATAAGTCCTCACCTTCAATTTTATACATCATGGCATCCATTTCTTCAAAGCTCATGACTCCAGTTACTACATCGCTACGAATCATAAAAGGTGGAACACAATAAGTAAAACCTTTTGCAATCATAAAATCCCTTGCATAAGAAAGAATACTAGAATGAAGTCTAGCAATGTCACCCATTAAATAGTAGAAGCCATTTCCGGCTACTCTTCTAGCAGAGTCTAAATCAATACCTGCTAATCGCTCCATAATATCAGTATGGTATGGAATTTCGTAGCTAGGTACAACTGGGTCCCCAAATTTTTGAATTTCTACATTTTGACTATCATCTTTTCCAATTGGAACAGATTCATGAATGAAATTTGGAATTTTCATCATTCTTTCTTTGATTTGGTTTCCATATTTTTCTTCCAGTTTTTCAATTTCCTCTAGAGCAGTATTAATTCTTTGCACTTCTAGTTTAATGGCATCTGCATCATCCTTTTTTCCTTGCTTCATTAAATTACCAATTTGACTACTCAAAGAATTTCTTTGACTTCTTAAATCGTCACCCCTTAATTTGACTTCACGATTTTTCGCGTCTAACTCCAAAACCTCATCAACCAAAACCAATTTGTGGTTTTGAAATTTCTTTTTGATATTTTCTTTTACCAATTCTGGGTTTTCCCTCAATAATTTAATGTCTATCATCTTTCCTCCTTCTTACCGATATAAACAAACCCCGCCCTAATCATAAGGGCGAGGCATATTCTCACGGTACCACCTTAATTTTGTTTTTAAAATTAAAAATCTCACAATGTCGATAACCTGACATCACATGGTTTTGCTCATCGCAAAAAGCATTTAAGAGTGGATTCATAATCCTTTTTAAACTATTCTCACCAACCATAGTCTCTCTAATAAAAAGAAAATTATTACTAGTCTCTTATCAAGTGCTTATTTTAATATGAACTAATTTTAGCACTTTTTATTCAAAAATGCAACATTTATGGCAAAAATAATGTTAAGATGATAAGCAAAATTGCACCGAGGAAGACCTAGTAATCCAACAATCATTGATGTTCCTACATTTAGCCCAATATGAAAACCAAAATTAGAGCCAATGATATTAATGAAGAAAATAAAAGCCCCTCCTAAAATAGAATTTAGAATAAAACGAAGAATTTTTTGAAAAGGAATGTGAAAAATTTTACCAATTCCCCATAAAAATAAAATACACACCAAAATTGTAATGATTGCATTAACATTCAAATTAAATCACCAATATATACATATGAAAGAAGTAGGACAAATATACCTTTATCCTACTTCTTTTCGATAATAAATTTCGTGAATCATATCTAAGGAAATTCCTTTTTCCTTTGCCAAGGCCACCAAAAAATCTAGTTTTGTTTTGGTGGCTTTAATTTGATACACGTAATAATCAATCAATTCATTTTCCGCATACTCAAAATTTTTGCTAGCAATATCTAATTCCTTTTTGGCTTTTAAAACACTAATAAGCAATTCAATTTTTTTTTCCTCCTCGCTTTTATCAAATATTATTTGTTCTTTCATATATTCATCATGCATAGGGCAGACCTCCTATTATCAATTCCAAATATTGCTAATAGTATATGCCAAAACAAGGTTTTTATACAAAAGTTAATGAAAAAGAAAAAACGAATTCTTACAAAAAAATTGATCTTTGTCTTTACTTCATACTACCCGTACAAGAAATTTGACACAATTTAAGATTTATAGTAATATAATACCAGTAAAAATATAAAGAAAAAAAATACATTTTCTTCGATTTAAGGGGGTATTACCACTATGTGTGGAATTGTAGGTTATGTAGGAAATAAAAAGGCAGTTCCTGTACTAATTGATGGCTTATGCTGTTTAGAGTATAGAGGATATGATTCTGCTGGAATTGCAGTCATTGAAAATAATCAACTTTGTGTAATGAAAGAAAAGGGAAGAGTGGATAATTTGAAGGCAATTTCCGGAATTGATGATTTAAATTCTACAATTGGAATTGCCCATACCAGATGGGCAACCCATGGAAAACCTTCTCAAGAGAACGCTCATCCTCAAATAGACAATAGCAATCAATTTGCAGTGGTACATAATGGAATTATTGAAAACTATCATGAATTGAGAGATTTTTTAACCCAAAAAGGATATCATTTTGTGTCACAAACAGATACAGAGGTAATTCCTAACTTAATTCATTATTATTATCAAAATGGAATTACTGACGAAGACAAGTTTTTAAGAGCGGTCAAATCAGCAGTAGATGATTTGAAAGGAAGTTATGCTATTGAAGTAATTTCTAATCTATTTCCCAATAGATTAATTGTTGTGAGAAAGGACAGTCCATTAGTGATTGGAAAGGGAAAGGGAGAAAACTTTGTTGCATCAGATATTCCAGCGATTCTTTCCCATACCAAAGATTTTTATTTATTAGATGATAATGAATATGCTGTAATTGAAGGGGATAGCGTTCACTTTTTTGATAATTCTTTGTCAGAGCATAGCAAGGCAGTTAGAATCATTGAATGGGATGCGACAGTAGTAGAAAAAAATGGCTATGAAGACTATATGCTTAAAGAAATATATGAACAACCAAACTCAATTCGTGAGACAATTGGAGCTAGATTAAAATTAGGAGAAAAATGTGATTTTGACGATATTGCAATTACGAAAGAATATTTAAATAACATTCGTCAAATTTATATTGTGGCCTGTGGTACTGCAATGCATGCTGGATTAGTTGGAAAAAATGCTATTGAAAAGCTTTGCCATATTCCAACACAGGTGGATATCGCTTCAGAATTTCGTTATCGCGAGCCAATTATCGATGACAAAACACTTTGCATTTATATTAGTCAATCTGGAGAAACGGCAGATACTATTGCTGCTTTAAAACTTGCAAAATCAAAAGGAGCAAAAACATTAGCAATTTCCAATGTCATGGGAAGTTCTATTACTCGTGAAGCAGATTACACACTTTATACACATGCAGGACCTGAAATTGCAGTTGCTTCTACCAAAGCATATACATCTCAGGTAGTCTTATTGATTATGCTTGCCATACATTTGGCAGAAGTACTAAAAAGCGCTCAAACAGAAGAGTTAGAAGATTTGAAATCTGCCATTTTAAATTTACCAGCCCAATTAGAGGCCGTATTAGATGAAACAGAAGAAGTAAAAAACTTTGCCAAACGAATTTACTCAGAACATGATATGTACTTTTTAGGAAGAGGAATAGACTATTGTGTTGCAATGGAAGGGTCTTTAAAACTAAAAGAAATTTCTTATATTCATTCAGAAGCATATGCTGCAGGTGAATTAAAACATGGACCAATTGCTTTAATTGAAAATGGTGTCACTGTGATTGGTATTTTAACCAATAGCCACTTAGTAGAAAAATCAATTAGCAATTTACAGGAAGTGGTTTCAAGGGGTGCTAAAACATTAGTAATTACCAATCAAAAATTGAATAATACTAATTTTAATACGATTATTAACATTCCAGAAACGAATAGCTTGGTTTCACCTATTCTTTCAATTGTGCCATTGCAACTTCTTTCTTACTATATTTCAAAAAATAAGGGCTTAGATGTAGATAAGCCAATAAACTTAGCAAAATCAGTCACGGTGGAATAATGTCCAATGGGGGACTTTTGTTGTTGAAACATTTTGCCCACCTAGGCACAGGTGTTGTGATGAAACGGAGAAGAAGCATGTTTCAAATTGAAGAAGAATTAAAAAAATTGCCTAGCAAACCAGGGGTATATATTATGCATGATAAAGATGACAATATTATTTATGTCGGCAAGGCAATTTCATTAAAAAATCGTGTCAGACAATATTTTCGAAAAACTAATAAAACCAAACGAATTGAAAATATGGTCGCCTTGATTGACCATTTTGAATATATTGTCACAGACAATGAATCTGAAGCATTAATTTTAGAATGCAATCTTATTAAAAAGAATATGCCAAAATTTAATGTACTATTAAAAGATGACAAAACTTATCCATATATTAAAATCAATATGAAAGAACCATATCCTAACATTTATTTAACCAGAAGAATTTTAAATGATGGAGCACGCTATTTTGGACCCTATGCTAGTAGCGGTAGTGCTAAAGAAATGATAGATTTTATTCGTTCCAAATATCAAATTAGACAATGCAAAGATTTTAAAGGACGAACAAGACCATGCCTCAATTATCACATAAAAAAGTGTGCAGCACCATGCATGGGTTATATCTCCGAAGAAGACTATCGTGCTCAAATTCATCAAATTATTAATTTATTAGAAGGAAATACCTCTCAGTTAATGAAACAATTATCACAAGAAATGCAAGAAGCTAGTGATAAAATGGATTATGAAAAAGCAGCAGAAATTCGCGACAAAAAACTGGCTATTCAGCGTATTACTGAAGAAAAACAAAAGGTCTCAAACTTATCAGAACATGATATTGATGTCATCGGTATGGCAAGAAGCCCAATGCGTGTTTGCATTGAAATTTTCTTCATCCGTAACCGCAAAATGATAGAACGAAAGAACTTCTTTTTAGAAGATTTGCAAGATGAAACAGACAAAGAAATTCTTTCCAACTTTGTGAAGCAATACTATATGAATGAAATGTTCCTGCCCAACAAAATTATGGTTAGGGAAGAAATTGAAGATAAAGAGTTATTACAAGAATGGCTTACACAAACGGCAGGAAGAAAAGTAGAAATTAAATCTCCACAAAAAGGAGAAAAGTTAAAGTTAGTAGAAATGGCGGAGAACAATGCAAAAATTACTTTAGAAAATAAAGAAAAAGAAAGAACGAAAATCTTAGAAGAACTCAAAAAAATTTTACAATTACAAAAGTTGCCACGCAAAATTGAAAGTTACGATATTTCAAATCTATTTGGAACCTTTATTGTGGCTGGCATGTGCGTACTGCAGGATGGAGAGGTAAAGAAAAACTTATCACGAACCTTCAAAGTAAAGACAGTCTTTGACCAAGACGATCCACGCTGTATGAAGGAAGTCATTGGTAGAAGATTAAAACATTCCATCGAAAATGAAAATGGAGGCTTTGGTAGACTTCCAGATGTTATTTTTGTTGATGGTGGTATCACCCAAATTAGAGCAGCAAAAGAAGCAATGCAAGAATTATCACTCCAAATTCCGGTATATGGCATGGTAAAAGATGATACACATAGTACAAGAGCATTGATTGATGAAAATAAACAAGAACTGCCATTATCACAAGCTTTGATGAATACCATTACCTATTTTCAAGATTGCGTGCATGATAAGGCAATTAGCTATCATCGAAAATTAAGGGATAAAGAAATGACAACATCTAGGTTAGATAACATTGAGGGAATTGGAAGCTCAAGAAAAAATAAATTACTTAAACAATTTGGAAGTGTTTCTAAGATAGCAGAAGCGGAACCAGAAGAAATAGCAACAATTCCAGGAATTACCGTCGAATTAGCAAAAAAAATTAAAGAACAGCTCAAAAAATAGCATTATTTTGTATACGATTTCATTCATAAAATCCGAATGACAAGCATAAGTATAAAAGAGAAAATAAAATGGAGGGATTTTATGGAGTACACAAAAGATTTAATTTTTAATGTTCACTATCAAAAGGAAGCTGCTAAAAAACTAGGTTGGACAAGCAGAACTATTAGAATAATTAAAAGGCATAAGGTGGTAGTGGGAGCAATTTTAGCAGTGACTGTGCTCATGCTAGTGGATGTGATTTTAATGAAAAGCTTTATGCAATTATTAAACACAATCAAGTAAAGTATAGCAGCCAACTATAAAAATATGATACAGAGAAAAGAGGAAAAATGGAAGTAGCAAATAACTGGAAAGATTATGAAATATTAGACATGGCAAATGGAGAAAAACTAGAAAGATGGAAGGATATTATTTTAGTTAGACCAGATCCACAAATTATTTGGCAGCAAAAAACATTTCCCCAAAAATGGAAAAATGCCAATGCCAGATATCACAGAAGTTCTACCGGTGGAGGAGCTTGGGAGTATCAAAAAAAGTTGCCAAGTTCTTGGCAAATAAATTATAAAAATTTAACTTTTAACATTAAACCAATGGGATTTAAGCACACTGGTTTATTTCCTGAACAAGCTGTTAATTGGGACTGGATGATTGCAAAAATTCAAAATACCAAAAGAGAAATTAAAGTATTAAACTTATTTGCTTATACAGGAGGGGCAACTGTTGCTTGTAGCTATGCAGGTGCCTCTGTTTGCCATGTCGATAGCTCCAAAGGAATGGTTACCTGGGCAAAAGAAAATATTCAAGCATCTCATTTAGAAGATAGACCAGTTCGCTATATTGTGGATGACGTGGTCAAATTTGTGAACCGCGAAATTCGTAGAGGCAATCACTATGATGCTATCATCATGGACCCACCTTCTTATGGAAGAGGAACAAATGGAGAAGTATGGAAGTTTGAAGAAAATATTGGAGATTTAGTAGAACTGTGCACTAAAGTATTATCTGACAATCCTTTGTTTTTCCTTATTAATTCCTATACCACAGGAATTTCCAGCAAGGTACTAGAAAATATTTTACGATTAACAGTAGGAAAGCAATATCAAGGAAAAATTACCAGTGGTGAAATAGGACTTCCAATGACCGGATCTAACCTAATTTTACCATGCGGAATTTATGGAAGATGGGAAGAATAATAATAAAAAGGAGCAGTAAGTGGAAAAATTAAACGTAATTTATGAAGATAATCACATAATTGTCGTCGAAAAGCCTGTCAACATTCCCTCACAAGGAGACAAAACAGGAGACATTGACATGCTAAGTATTATCAAAGACTATTTAAAAGAAAAATACCAAAAACCGGGCAATGTATATTTAGGTTTGGTACATCGATTAGATAGACCAGTAGGAGGAGTGATGGTATTTGCCAAAACTTCTAAAGCAGCTGCAAGACTAAGTGAACAAGTAAGAGAAAATCACTTGCAAAAAACATATTTGGCAGTGGTCAACGGAAAAATGGAACAGCCAAAGGCTTTGTTAGAAGACTATTTACTAAAGAACGAAAGAAATAACATGAGTAAAGCCGTTCCAGAGGGAACAAAGGATAGTAAAAGAGCAAGTTTAGATTATGAAGTGCTAAAATATGAAGAAGAAATCAACTTATCGGTATTGAAAATTCATTTGCATACTGGAAGGCATCATCAAATTAGAGTACAACTTTCTTCTAGAAACCATAGCATTTATGGCGATCAAAAATATGGAGGAAGGGGGCATGGAAAGCAAATTGCCCTTTGGGCTTATGAGCTTACCATTTTCCACCCTATTACCAAGGAGCCAATGACATTTCGATCCATTCCAAAAATGATTGGCTCATGGAAAATTTTAGAGGGTATATCACTCTGAAAAGAGGGATAAATTATGTATTAAAAAAGAGCATATGATTTTATTAAATTAAAATCATATGCTCTCTTTTATGCCGTAAAATTTTTTACAAAAATTTTACAAAAAGACTTGCTATTTTTAAAATGTTATATTAAAATGGTATCGAAGTGGAGAGAAGTGGTGAAAAGTGTCACAAAAATAAAGTGAGGTGAAACAAAGTGCTCATTGGTGAATATGAACATTCTCTAGATGCAAAAGGAAGAATGATACTACCTTCTAAAATTAGAGAAGATCTAGGAGAAAAATTTATTATAACCAAAGGCTTAGATGGCTGTTTATTCGGCTTTTCTAAAAATGAATGGGCAAACTTTGAAGAAAAACTTAAGAACCTCCCACTTACCAATAAAAATGCAAGAGACTTTGTCAGATTTTTCTTATCTGGTGCAATTGAATGCGAAATGGACAAGCAAGGTAGATTTTTAATTGCTAGCAACTTAAGGGAATATGCCACTTTAGAAAAAGAGGCAGTCATTATTGGAGTAGGCACCAGAATTGAAATTTGGAACAAAGACAAATGGAAAGCTTATAACAGTGATGAAAATATCTCTGCAGATGAAATTGCAGAAAACATGACGATGCTTGGTATATAACTTGCAAAAGCTTATATAAAAATTAAGCAAAAGATAAATTTTCAGAGTACAAAAGATAAAAAGAACAAAAGAAAACTTGAGTGCACAAAAGAAAAAGTGTGAATTTACAAAAGATAACTTAAAACAAAAGATAAAGTTTATTAATAATGACAAAAGATAAAAATTTACAAATGAAAAAATTTTGCTATAGAAATTGTTACTTAAATTGCAATTTCTGGGAACCAAAAAACAAAAGAAAAAATTTTAAGTCCTGAACAAAAGATGGTAATTTCTAAAGAAAAAAGAAGAAGATTCTAAAGGAAAAAGAAATGATATGCCAAAGAAAAATTTCTTTACCTTACCAAAGATAACTTATACAAAAGAAATTTAAGAACTTAGCATAACAGTTGGTATGAAACATACCAACTGGTTGTGCTATCAATTAGAAAAGGTGCAAAATGGAATTTAAGCATGAACCAGTATTATTAAAAGAATGTATACAAGCTTTAGAAATTAAGCCAGAAGGAATTTATGTGGATGGCACCCTTGGAGGAGCAGGACATAGCCAAAAAATAGTAGAGAAATTGTCACCACAAGGATTATTAATTGGAATTGACAGAGATAAAGAGGCTTTACAAGCTGCTCAAAACAGACTAAAAGCATATAAAAATGTCCAATATATTCATGGCAATCATGATGATATAAAACAAATTCTACAAAAAATAGGAATTGATTTGGTAGATGGCATTTTATTGGACTTAGGAGTTTCTTCCTATCAATTAGACGAAAAATCAAGAGGGTTTAGCTATCTATCAGACAATAACTTAGATATGAGAATGGATCAAACTCAAAAATTGACAGCGAAAGATGTAGTTAATACCTACTCAGAAGAGAATTTAGTAAAAGTTTTGTGGGAGTATGGAGAAGAAAGATTTGCAAGGCAAATTGCAAAAAATATTTGCAAAATACGTGAAGAAAAAATAATTGAAACGACCAAAGAATTAGTAAATATCATTGAAAACTCCATTCCAAAAGCAAAACAAAAAGACGGACATCCTGCTAAAAGAACATTTCAAGCAATTCGTATTGAAGTTAATGATGAAATTAAGCCATTAAAACAAACAATTATTAATTCCATTCATTGTTTAAAACAGCATGGAAGGTTAGCCGTTATTACATTTCATTCTTTAGAAGATAGAGCAGTAAAAGAAGCAATGCTAGAGGCACAGGGAAAATGCACTTGCCCTCCTGACTTACCATATTGTATTTGCAACTATGCAAGTGATGGAAAATTAGTGAATAAAAAACCAATTGTTGCAACAGAAGAAGAAACACAAAGAAATTCAAGAGCCAAAAGTGCTAAATTACGTATTTTTGAAAGAGTTGATAAAACGACAGAAGAAAAGAGGTGAGTATAACCTATGGCAGCGTACCAACGCCAATTTGGGTATCAGTACGAAACAAGCCCAAGAAAGTTAAGACCAGAATATGAACCTAAGAAAAATCCATACACTAAGAAAAAGTCATCAAGTTTACAACAAAAGGAAAAAAAGGTTCAAAGTAGACAACATTTAAAACCAAAGGCGAAAGCTGTTTTATATGTTTTATTAGGGTTTGCTATTTTATTTGCCATAAGTTATCGTAATTCTCTTATTACAGAAAAATTCAGTCAAAAAGAAAATTTAAAAAAGCAATTAAGTGTTCTCCAAAAAGAAAATGCACAAATCGAAATTAGTATTCAAAACAGTTTAAATTTAGCAAATGTACAAAAAGCTGCTTCAGGTATGTTGGGAATGAAAAAGTTGGATGATTCACAAAAAGTTTATGTAAGTCTTCCTAAAAAAGATTATGTGGAACCAGCAAGCGAGAAAGTAATTGTGACAGAAGAAAAAAATTGGTTCCAAGAATTAATTGATAAAATAATAGAAAAATTTTAAAACCTTCAGATAACAAATATACTGAAGGTTTTTAATAAAAAAGAATGAAAATGTGACAAATAACAAATAATTAATATTTTGAAAAGACGAATCATTGTTGCGACCGTTGCAAATTTAAAAAAATGATGTTTTTTAGAATTTGTAGCGGTTGTTCTTTTTTGCTATGAAATGAATAAAATGAACAAAGACAACAAACACAATACTTTCAGGACAAGAAAAGAATTAACCAGAATAGGAGTTTAACATGAGTCGTTCTCAAAAAAGTTTTCGTGAAGTGATGAATAGAAAGAAATTATTAAAATGGAAGAAGCAAAAAAAAGAAGAAAAGCAAAATCTTCAAAAAGACAAAAAACTATTTGAAAGAGAAAAGAAAAGAAAATATAGGAAAGAACTAAAAAATAAAAAGGTAAAAATAACACCCAAAATTAGTGATATTAGCAGAAGAAAGAGAATGAAAAATGAAATAATTGTACTTTGGCTTGTACTAATAGCACTCATTTTTCGCATTGGTTGGATTCAATTTAGAATGGGAAAAGAACTACAATCCATGGCATATGTACAACAAACACTGGATAGAAATATTAATCCTCGTAGAGGAACTATCTATGATGCAACAGGAAAAACAATTTTGGCAGTGAGTAGCACAGTAGAAACCATTACAGTAAATCCTGTCAACATTAGAAAAGAAAACAAAGAAAAAGTGGCTCAAGCATTAAGTGATATTTTTGAATTGGATTATGAAACCGTTTTAAAAAGAGTTAATAAAAAGAGTTCCATTGAAACCATTGCTAAAAAAGTAGACAAAGAAAAAACAGATAAGCTTCGTATTTGGATGCAAGAAAATGACATTACAACAGGAATTAACATTGATGAAGATACAAAAAGATATTATCCTTATAATACTTTAGCATCACAGGTGATTGGATTTACTGGCTCTGACAATCAAGGACTGGATGGCATTGAGGCAGTTTACGATGATATTTTAAAAGGAGAAAAAGGAAAAATACAAAAGTTAACAGATGCAAGGGGAGGCGATATTTCAGAAGCAGGAGAAAACTATGTACCTGCTATTGACGGTACCGATTTGGTACTGACCATTGATGCAACCATTCAAGGAATTGCAGAAAAATATTTGAAAGAAGCATGTATTGATAATGTGTGTACTGATGGTGGCAACATTGTTGTGATGAACCCAAAAAATGGGGACGTTTTAGCTATGGCCGGGTATCCAAATTATAATTTAAATTCACCTTTTGAAGCAAGTACAGATGAATTAAAAGCGTCATGGGGACAAATGTCACAAATAGAAAAAAATAGAGCTATGATAGCACTTTGGAGAAATAAAGCTGTAACAGATACTTATGAACCAGGTTCTACCTTCAAGCTGATTACGACCTCAGCATCCTTGGAAGAAGGAATTACAACACCTGATAAAAAAGGGGAATTTACTTGCACAGGTGGTATTGAAATTGCAGGTGTACGTATCAAGTGTTGGAGATACTATAGACCACATGGTCCAGAATCATTAAGAGAGGCACTAATGAATTCCTGTAACCCTGTATTTATTGGATTAGGACAAAAATTGGGTGTACACACATATTATCAATATTTAACCAAATTTGGCTTACTTGGAAAAACAGGTATTGACCTTCCTGGAGAAGCAACCAGTATTTTCTTAAAGGAATCAAAAGTAGGTCCAGTAGAACTTGCTACCATTTCATTTGGGCAAAGATTTGAAATTACACCAATCCAGCTTGCAACAGCAGTGAGCACCATTGCCAATGGAGGAATGAAAGTAACACCAAGAATTGTAAAACAAACCATTGACAGTCAAACCAAAGAAGTAACTGATATTCCGGCAAAGATAGGAGAAAGGGTTATTTCAGAGCAAACATCAAAAGATGTACTAAGTATGATGGAATCGGTTGTAGCACAAGGAACACGGAAAAAATGCGCAAGTGGCAGGGTATCGAGTAGGAGGCAAAACAGGAACTTCGGAAGATGGGGTTAATACCAATAAATATGTTACCTCTTTTATGGGAGTAGCACCTATTTCGGACCCTCAAGTGGTCGTATTAGTCACTTTATATAATCCAACGGGTGAGGGAGGACACCAAGGAGGTGTGTGGTTGATTTAGTCGCTACAAGTTTGAAAACATTCAAAGTGATTTATCATTTAGGCATTTATTAAACAATCAAATCAAGGAAAAGTATTAAGTTACTTCCTTTTTTTATAATTGTTATAACTACCCAATATGTGATAGAATGCGGTTAAAAGAAAAATAAGAAAATAAAGGATGATATGCCATTAAAAAACACTTTACAAAAAATAGCGAAAATGATATACTAAAAATATAGAAAAAACAAAAGTAAAGGTGAAAAAATGAAAAAAATGGCAAATATTACATTAAATTACATAATAATGCAAAAAATAGATGAAATATGTGAAGAGAGGTTATATATACGCACATTAACATAAGCGTATAACATAATCTCTTTTTGCTTATCAAAAAATACCAAAAATGGAGAGAACATAAAATGAAAAAAATAGTTAGCATTATAGTTTTAATAATTTTAATTCCAATATTATTTGTAAATGGAGTAATTTTAATAAATTCATTTATTCATCCAGATGAAATACCATCTTTCTTTGGATGGAAACCATTTATAGTGCTATCTGGTTCAATGGAAACAGAAATATATGCCGGGGATTTAGCTGTAGTAAAAGAACAAGATACATCTACTCTAAAAAAAGGAGATATAATAGCATTTAAAAGCAATGATATAGTGATAACTCATAGAATATATGATATTATACAAGAAGAGGGACAAACCAAATACATAACCAAAGGGGATAATAATAACACAGAAGACAATGGCTATGTATTACCAGAACAAATAGAAGGAATATTTAAATTTAGGGTTTCAAGACTTGGAAATCTTGCAATGTTTGTACAAACACCAGCAGGAATGGTGTCTTGTTTGTCAGTTCCATTTATTTTGCTAATATTGATACAAATAGTAGATAGTAGAAGAGAAAAGAAATATATGCAAGAAAAAGGCGATAAGCAAAAAAGTATGGAAGAAGAAATTGCAAGATTAAGAAAAGAAAACGAAGAGCTAATGAAAAAATAAAAACTCATCTTAACTAGTTATAATAAGCATTTATGCTTTTTATAAAATAATATTCTAGAATATTATTTAACTTAAGAAACAAAAGAGGGAGGTGAAACATATGAAGAAAAGCAATAGCTTAATTAAGTTTACAACTTTTGTATTATTAATCACAATAGTTGCGATAGTATTAGTATCTGGAACATATGCAAGATATACATCTACCGCAAGTGGAACAGATACAGCAACAGTTGCTAAATGGTCTTTCAAAGTTGGCGGAACAGACATAGCAGGAACGACAGAAAAAACAGGAATGACATTTGATATATTCAGCACATTAAAAGGTGCAGATGCTACTACAGCAGAAGCAAATGTTAAAACCAAAGACGGATCTATGATAGCACCTGGTACAGGAGGAAGCTTTAAAATAGCATTAGAGAATACATCTGATGTAACTGCAGAATATAGAGTTGTTTACACAATTGAAAAAAATACGGACAATATTCCGTTAGAATTTTCAAAAGATGGTTCAACTTGGAGCAAAAACATTTCATCTATAACACAGGACTATACAGAAATAGCAATAGGAGCAAAAGCTGATACAACAACAGTATACTGGAGATGGTCTTTCGAAGGAAGTGACAGTACAGATTATAAAACAACACAAACAGATGAAACAGATACAACATTAGGAATTAAAGGAAGCGCTGCAAGTGTTCAAGTAAAAGCTACTATAGAAGCAAGACAAGTAGACTAATAAAAATAGATAAAAGCTCTATTTATAAAGAGTAGATAGAGCTTTTATTTTCAATATATTGACAAAAGAGAGAAAATAAAAAAGTCTTTTTTGTGAGTATATGAGACTAAAACGAAAGAAAGGAGATAATCCATGGTAACAAAAGCAGAACGAGAAAAAGAAAATGAGCATTTTGAAGAAAGACTAGCAGAATTAGAAAAAAGCAAAAGAAAAGACCGAGTAACAAAAATAATACTCATTATTATCATCATAATTTTATTATTAATGTTCTGCTTGTTGGGATGGAGAATGGGCAAAATAGGATATGGAGGAAAAGAAATTGCTACAAATGCAGGAAACAATGATAATAAAACCAGCATGATAATAGTAACACAAGGAGATATAGAGTTAACAAAAAATACTAAATTAAATATATTTAATAATGCAGAATATGGAGGGGAAAAAATAATTGCCCCTAAATCAAAGCGGAACATATCATTTTTGCATCAAAAATGACAATGATACAGATATAGTTTATGACATTAAATTTTCAGACAAAATGAATCTTTTTGTTAATATGAAATATAAACTAAAATTAGACAATGTTTATGTACGAGGAACTGAGAAAAATTATGTAGGAATAAATGAGCTTGACATCAATGAAATTACGGTATTAAAAGGATCAAATAATATATATACATTAGAATGGTATTGGGAGGATAATGATGCGTTAGACACTACTGTGGGCATTCAAGAAGAGCAATATTATACCTTAAACTTAGAAATAGAGGCAAGGGAGTATCATAGATAGGAGAGGATTTTTATAAATGCTTTATACAGAGGAGGCAATCAAGAAACGAAAGGAAAGAACGGTAAAAATAAAAAATTTTATGATTGTACTAATATATATATTATTAGTACCTTTGCTAATATACAATGTAACTCTAATAGTACAAGCAATAGTAAATCCAAATGAAACTCCAAGTATGTTTGGAATAAAAACATATGTAATTATTTCCGGAAGTATGAAACCAGAGCTAGATATAGGTGATATTGTTATTGTGAAAAGTGCAAAAATAGAAAAACTGCAAGTAGGAGACATTATATCTTATAGGCAAGGACAAAGTGTTATAACACATAGAATTACAGAAATTATTTTAGAAGGTGAACAAGTACAGTATAAAACAAAAGGAGATAATAATAACACAGAAGATAGTGGAACAATTGGATTTGAATTAATAGAAGGAAAAGTAATAAAAAAAGTACCATTCATAGGCAACATAGCACTTATGTTACAAGGAAAAATATCAATTGTAACCATAGCGATAATATTTTATATTTATATAGCGCGTAATGGCGTTATAAAAAAGAGAAAAAATAGAAGAAGAATGAAAAGGATAGCCTACGAGAAAGAAAAGAATCAATAAGGAAAGGAGAATTGGAAATGCAGGAAAGAAAAAGAAGTAAAGCTAAAAAATTGTCTGTAAGCAAATTGATTCTTTTTAGCATCATTACAACAATGATAGTAACAGTGTTAACATCATCTAGATACGAATCATCAACAGCAAGTAGTGATAATGCTAAAGTTGCAGTTCCAGTTATAAACCTTTCTTCTAATACATTAGACTTAAGCATAAATCCTAATACGGATGAAAAGGAATATGTGTTTAAAGTTACAAATACAGAAGATGAAAAACAAACAGAGGTCACAATGGAATATGCTATACAAATTAAAAGTTTAGGAAATTTACCACTAGAATTTGAACTATACCAATATGAAGATGGAGTACTAGGAAATACAAATTTATTAAGTGGAAATGGAAGCATTACTAATTTTATAAAGATGGGGCTTAATGAAAAGATTGAACACACATATATGTTAAAAATAAAATGGAGACAAACAGAAAAAAGTTATCAATACAATAAAACAATAGATTATGTACAAGTGGTGTTAGATAGCAAGCAGGTAGATTAAAAGGAGATTATATTATGAGAATTTCCAAAAATAAGATGAAAGTAAATAAAAAGATATTCATTGCATTATTTATTTTAATGCTTATTTTGCTTGCGCTTTTAATATATAGAGCAGCTGCTAAATACGTAATACGATCCAAAAATACTCATGTACAGGAATCAAGCGAATTTTACTTTGAAAGCAAAATAGCCGATGCAAATGGTACAAAAGAATATACAATAAATGATTGGGATGGAATTGAAACCAAAAAAATAGGTTTTAGTATAAAAAATTATATAGATATCTTACAATACACAAATGAAAATATTACATATAACATAAATGTAACTGATGTTGATTCAACAAATTTGCTAAACTTAAAAATATATAATTCATCAAACAAAGAGATAGTATCAGGAGAGGAGCAAACACTAAAAGGTGGACAAAATAGAGAAAATGAATATGAATTGCAAGTGCAACCCAAAACAAGATTAGAAGAAAATCAAGAATTTAATCTTAAGTTAACTATAAAGTCAACTCAGCCATATACAAAAGAATTAACTTGCACCTTAAAATTTATCGTAAATAAACCAAAAGAATATAAAGCAAGTTTCATTAATTATGGTGACTACGTAGTACTAAATTTAGTTAATTATCAACTTTATTCAAATATCAATGTTAAATATGACAATACAAAGCTCATATTAGATGAGTCTAACAGCTTGATAAATGGTACATCTATTACAACCAATGGTACACAAAATTCTTTTTCAATTTCAAAAGAGAAGTTACAAACTAATCATAATTATGAAATTTTATTTATAAAAATATCAGAAAGTACAACGATAGAGCTCGGTAAAGACATAATATTAGAAACTTAAAAGAAAAAATAGGGCATAAGTAAAGAGGTGAAAAATGTTGCAAAGAACAAGACGATATTTTTTGTTAAAGATATTGATAGGAATGTTAGTAATTACAGTGGCAATTATTGGCATAAAAAAATTGTTTCCAAAAACAAAAGCACAAATGCCAACTAGTATTGAAGTAACATATAGTGCTGGTAATGGAGAAGGAACAGCGGTAACAAAAACATCAAGTGTAAATCAAGATACAAAAAGAATGTTACTGTTAGATTTTGGAACAGAGAAAACCAATAATTGGACTCATCAAGATATACAAGGAAATTATAAAGATACAAATGGAAATAATGTAATGGCAAATTATGAAGCTACATTTGCTGGGTGGAAATTAAAGTCTATAAATGGAGAAGAAATCACAGATGTTTATACCTATCCGGACAATGACTATATATATTTTAATGATGAGCCATTTGTATCTCGTACTATTACAAGTATTGAATTTGAAGCTTTATGGGGAAAAATAGTTTATGTAAGGGATAAATATAACTTTGTAGACATAAAAAATGTTTATGGATATAACGTAGAAGGTTCAAAAGGTGATATACTCACAGCAAAAATAAATTGGGATACATCTACAGTTTATGGAAATGATACAAACAGTGGAGCAACAAAAGATGAACCAGTTGCTACAATAGAGAAAGCATATGAACTTTTAAAAAATACTAACGGAGGAAAAGTTTCAATAGTAAATCATATAACTTTAGAAGTATCAGATGCAGGACAAGCATATTCATCAACATTTACTAATAAGGCTGAAACAAAAGTATATAGCCTTGGAAATAACCTTAATATTTTGGGATTAGTAACAATAACAGGAAAAAATTTAGGAAGCGGGACACAGGTAGAAGGAAAGGCCAATACAAATAATAGCTATGTAAATGGCTGTATGTACATAAAAAATACAAGAGGTGCAGGTACATATAATGGAAAAACATATACAGGTGCAGTCATACAATTGCGCTTTTACACAAATGTAGTACTAGAAGATTTCAGTTGCATGGGGTACAGGGAAAATTATAACTATTTAGGAGCTAGGCAAACAGGCGATATATCTTTTTATGGAACCGTAAATAAGCGATTTGTATCAGAAAGCACTTTTTCAGGGTACAAAAGAACTACTTCTTCAAATTTATCAGGATTGGATACTGGAAATTGGAGTAATATAGCAGTGGGAAGCTATACTGCTTTAACAAATGGAATGGGTGGTTGTACTCATGTATATGGAACATCAGCGAGCTATACAAAAGATGGAAAAACATATGCAGTAAACAGTATGGATAATATATATGTGACTTTAAGGGGACAAAATTGGTATAACATATATGGAATGACAAATAGTGGAACAAGAAGTATAAACAATATTCATATGAATGTAGAAAATCTTATTTCAACTAGTATATATGGAATTTATAATGGCAATTTAACTGCCAATAGTATTACAATATATACTAATGAAGTAAAAACTTCAGTGATTACTCCTACCTATAACAATACTATAACAGCAAATGAAATAAATATAGTAATGGAGGGAAATTCAAATCGTTTAATAACAAATGTTTATGGTGGAGGATATAGTACCTTTGCAACAGGAGTAATCAGCAAAATAAATGCTAATCTAAATTATACCATTAATGGTGCTAAAATCACTAACTTCTATGGTGGAGGCAACCAAGTTGCTACACTTGTCAACGGAGATTTGGACATAAAGATTAAATCCGGAGTAGTAACCAATGTGTTTGGCGGAGGACTTGGAGGTTATATAGGAACAGAAGAAAATAAATCCAATATAGACATAACAATATCTGGGGGAACTATCAATTACCTTTATGGAGGTGGCTCTGGAGGATCAGTTCAGCTTTATGTTGGAAATAGCACGGCTGATTTAAGTAGATATCAACGTGATGGAAAATATTTTTATAATGGAACAAATTATGCAATATATGCTACCGATAGAAAAACTTATACAAATTCTAGTACCAAAAATAATGATAACAGAATGATAGTAAAAGAGTATACTGTAAAGGATGGAGGTACAATAATAGGCAAGTATGACTCAATATATACAGATTTGGTATATCCAGAAAAAACAGATGAAAATTTAGTAAGTTATTATAGAAGCTATTCAGAATATACAGTTTCCGATGCAACTGTAAATGGCAATATTACAATAAATCTAAAAAATGGAGCAAATATTACGAAAGACGTTTGCGGTGGCGGAAAAAATGGTGCTGTAAATGGTAATATACAAATAAATATGGAAACAGGTGCCAAAGTCTCAGAAAACATATATGTGGGAGGCGAAGGCTTACAATCTACAATCGAAGCAACAATCACTGGAGTTAAATTAGTTTGGACAAATTCGGAAGAAGAGCATGTTTTAAATAAAAGCACATTTCTAGAAGCAGCAGGAGAAGAAGGAACTGCGTGGAAGTTAGCACCAGCAGAAGGCAAGTATGATGCATTCTTGCTTGCAAAAGAAATAAATTCTAAATTTAAACAAAGTGATGATAAAGTATATATTTATTCATCAACGATATCAAAGCTCGGATTAATAAATGGAAGTACCACCTTAAATATTAAAGGTGGAGCAGCGAAAAATATATTCGGAGGAAGCAATGGAAAAGTTGCAAGTGTTAGTGGAAATACAAACATAAATATTAGCGGAGGTTCGTTTGCTAATGTGTATGGCGGTGGAAATAAAGGAGAAGTAACTAGTACTAATATTACAATAACTGGCGGAACAGTTAGTGGAAATGTATACGGTGGTGGAAATGTAGCAGATATAAAAGGAGATGCTACTATAACAATAGAAAATGAAACTATTACAAACAATATATACGGTGGAGGATATTCAGGGAATATCATTGGAAATACAATAATCACTAGTACTAATTCAACACTTGCAAAAGTATATGCAGGAGGTTATTCTGGAAATGTTGGAGGAAGTACAACACTAAAAATATCAGGCTCTACAATAGATAAAATCTTTGGCGGAGGATATTCTGGAAACATAGAAAAAGATACAACAATAACGATATTAGATTCAACATTAATACAAGCATATGCAGGAGGCTACTCTGGAAATGTTGAAGGAAGTACAATATTAAATATATCAGGCTCCAAAATAGATGAGACCTTTGGTGGAGGCTATTCTGGATATGTAACAGGAGATGCAACTACTAATATTACAACAGGAACATTTAAAAATGTATTTGGAGGAGGAGATCAAAGCTATATTACAGGAAATACTATAGTCAATATAGGAGATGGCGAAGACACAGCAGTAACAGTAACAGGTTTGGCATATGGTGGAGGTCGAGGATATGATAGTGATAATGATGGAGATGCATCAGACTATACAACAGTCAATGGCTCATCTACAGTAACAATAAAGGGAACGAAAGCCAATGTAGAAAATTATGGGTCAATCAAATTGGGAGCTGTAGCAAAAGATGTAGATGTTATATTTAAAGATTATTGGACCGGAAATACAACAGCAAGATACAAAACAATGAATGGTATAGATAGAGCAACAACAGTAAAGTTCGACAATAGTTATGTTCTACTAGAAAATAAAAACTCAAATGGAGAGTTAGAAGGAATAAAAGCAATAGAAAACTTAGAAATACCAGATGGAAGTGGACTAAAAATCTCAGCAGAAGGAGAAATATCAGGAAACTTTATAGGAGGAGGAGAGTTATACCTAGATAGCTTAGTATGCTTAACAGTAGGAGGAGATATATCGGGAGTAACAAAACTAGTCTTAAATACAAAACTAGATAAAGAAGATGGCGCAAATAAGATAAAAGGTGGGCAACAAAAACCATATTTAAAGGTGGCAGGAAGTGTACCAACAGAGCAAGCACTAGTAAGCGGAGATAGTAAATATGTAATTTTAGAGGCATCGCCAGAAGAAACAAGCACCAAATATACCTATTACTATATAGCAGGAGATGTTACAATAACAAGTGCAATAACGTCAAGCTCAACCAATATAGCAGGAAGAAAATATTTAAAAACAATAGACAATAGTAATAGCGCAATTATATTAGAAGATGGAATATTTTCATCCAATATAGACATAGCATATGAGGTTTCACAAGATGTAGAAAATCCAAATAAGTATAAAAATATCACAAGGGAGTTTGTATTAAAGAAAGATAAGACAACATTTGCAACAATACCATCGGGAACAGAAATATTGTTAATAAATGATGGCAAATATTATTCATACATAGTAAATGAAGAAACCCAAAAAATTGCCTTAACAGAGTTTAAAAATAGTGAAGGACGAAAGTATGATGAAATTACTAATTTTGATACCTCAGAGAAAGTACAAAAAACAAAAAACCAAACAAATGGACTATCAGAATATATATTAAATGAAAGTTTTAGGTTTATAGTGAACTTCGAAAATACTGCTATGACACTTGGAGTATATTATCCAATGATTAATGTATCAGATGCTGGAGTATGGTTAGAAGATGTACAGACAGATACTGCAAACAATATTGAAATAAAGACAAGAAGCTATTCACTCGAGGCAAGCTTAAATAAAAATGAATATGAAAATAGTGGTATTGTTGATGTGATTGCAACAGCAAATTTGTCTGGTGTAGTAGATTTAAATATTGAAGATAACACAGCTTTATATACAAAATTGAAATTAATTAAGGATAACAAAGAACAAAAAATTCCGGTCGGTACAAGAATAGTAGTAAATGATACTGACAATTATGAAGCATCCAATGGGGTTTTACTAATAAAGTTAATAGACAATTTAACAAATCAAAAAATCACTCAAGTGGCTAAAATTACATTAGATATGTCAAATGTGCTTGAACAAAACAGATTAGACATGGGAGAATATACTTTAAAATTGGAAGGAATTTTATCTAAAAATGGTTCTTTACAAAATAAAAATATATGTAAAACAACAGTACCTTTTACAATGATAACACATGTTAAACAAAATGCAAATTATGGGCTAAAAGCGGAAGTCATAAATAACCAAGATTTAACAGTTGATACGGTTCAACTAGTAGAAAATAGTGACGCTAAAAAAAGAACCATTAAACTAAATTATAAAGAAGGAAACTTAAAAGATTCAAAAATAAAAATAGATAAAATAGAAAAAATAGGAGAATTTGAATATCAATCTAGTAGCAATACAGCGAAAATAAAAGTAAAATCTTCAAATGTGGAAGTGTTTGAAATAGCAAATCCTAGTGAAACACAAGAACTAGAGGTAAATTTTGCAAAAGGAATAAGTGCAGGAACATATAGAATAGTATTTAAATTATATGATAAATATGAAAATGAACTAACTGAGAGCTTTGTAAACTTTATAGTGATAGACAAGTAACAATAAAAACGATATGGGAATAAAACTCCATATCGTTTTTATTATTTGACAATTGCAGGGGGTAATTCAAATACAATTTTAAAGCAATCAAATTTATTGGTTTCCCCATTCTCTAAATAGTCTAAGTATATGTCCAATTCGTCTAAATTTTTGCAAGCAGAAATAATTGCTGGATGCAAATTATAATTAAACATAAGCTCAACACCAAGTTCAAAACTATTGGCAATAGAACTTTTTTCTTTATTCTTCATCAATTTAAAAGATTCTCTAAACCTAGATATAAAAGGATTTTTAAATAATGATATAGGCAAAGTATAATCCTTAATTATAATATCATCAATGGAAGAGTATTTATGAGGATTTTCTTTTAAAATTTCTTTTAGTTCCGATACATGATATGGTAAAACAACATTGCCTGAAGTTTGAGAAACTATTAGAGTGTTTTCTACATAGTTATTATTTTTTATGTGAGAGGAAGAATCATTTGACGGTACGCTTTTTATATCTTCAATTTTGTTATTCTCTTCATTAGAAATATTTTGAGGTTGCATTTCTGGATGATTACTTTGAAAATCATTAAGTATTATAGAATCATTAAATTTAAGTTCTGATTTTTCAGAGATAGAATACAAACATTCTTCTATTTTAATAGTATTTTCCATAACAATTTTATTCGCTTTACAATATTCTAATATGTAAGAGTTAATCTTATCATTTATAATTTCATTACTGCTTTGCCTTGATGTATTGATAATGTCATTCAGATTATTTAAGTGGTGGTTTAAAGCTGAAATATTGTCATTGCACAAATTCAATGAAAGTTTTAAATTCTCTAAAAAGATTAAAACAAAGGAAACTAATTGTAAATCTATATTATCGGTTGAATATGCAAAATTTTGCATATATTGCAAAATAATATTTTTGATTTTCTCTTGTGACTTTATGTTATATTCTAAAAACTCTTTTTCCGTTTCAAGAGATTTTATCATTTCATCAAAATTATTAAAAATTATCATTTGTATACACCTCATGAAAATATTATATAATATATCATTAAAAAAGTCTATGATAAATGAAAATTTTAAATGATAACAAGAGTTTTTCATATTTCTGTTGAAAATAGAAAATATTATCGATATAATATAAGAAATGAAAGAAGGAGGAAAAAATAAATTGGAAAAGAAACAAAAGAATAATAGTATTATGGCATTAATTATTACAATTTTTGTTGTATTCATCTTCATGTTCACCGGAGCAACAATGTTGTGGCAAAAAATAGAAAACTTTTTTCAAAACAATCAAGCTACTCAAATATTAGGGCAAGATAAAACTTTCAGGATGATTTCTAGCTCTGAAAATGAAGATTTAGAACCTGTCATTCAAAGCTATGCAAAATCCAAGGGGTATCATATTGACATACAATATGCCGGTACTTTAGACATTATGCAAAACCTGAATAATGGAGAGGCATATGATGCAGTATGGTTATCAAATTCTATATGGATGTATATGCTAGATAGCAATATACGCACCTCAAATTCTAAGTGCACAAGCATCAATCCAGTGATATTTGGTATTACCAAGTCAAAAGCAAAAGAATTAGGCTTTATTGGTAAAACGGTGTATACAAAAGATATTGTGAATGCCATTTCTTCCGGAAAATTAAAATTTAGCATGTCCAATCCAACAAGCACCAATAGTGGAGCTTCTGCTTATTTAGGTCTACTTTCCACATTGGCAGGAAATCCAGAAGTGTTAACAAAAGAAAATTTGGAAGATGCAGCACTAAAAGAAAAATTAACAAAGCTATTTTCAGGAATGGAAAGGTCATCTGGCAGTGAGGAGTTTTTAGAGGAATTGTTCTTAAATGGCGATTATGAAGCGGTAGTAACATATGAATCCTCTATCATCAATATTAATAAGCAACTAGAGGCAAAAGGAAAAGAGCCACTATATGCCATTTATCCTGTGGACGGAGTTTCTATTTCTGATTCACCACTTGCTTTTATTAGCAATAACAATAGTAATAAAAAAGAAATTTTTACAGATATACAATCCTACATTTTAAGTGATGAGGGACAAAAATTATTACAAGAAAAGGGAAGAAGAACTTGGTATGGAGGAATTTCGAATCATGTAGATAAAACCATCTTTAATCCAAACTGGGGCATTGATGCAACCAAATATATTTCACCTGTAAAATACCCAAATACCAATGTTATTAAACTAGCATTAAACTTATATCAAGTAGAACTAAGAAAACCTACGCATGTGGTATTTTGCCTAGACTATTCAGGCAGTATGTCAGGAACAGGGAACACACAACTCATGAATGCAATGGATTATATTTTAACTGAAAAGGCCGCCAATGATTTTTTACAATTTTCAGAAAAGGATAAAATAGATATCATTCCATTTGGAAGTAAAGTGCTGGGTGTATGGTCAACTGGTAAAGGAAGCGAAACAACAGCCTTGTTAAAGAATGTTCATGCGTTAAAACCAACAGGAACCACGGCTCTTTATCCGGCTGCCGTACAGGCACTAAAGCTCTTACAAAATGAAGACGCAAACAAATACAATTTATCAATTGTATTAATGACAGATGGCGAAGGAAATGAGGGAACCTATTCAGAGTTAGCGCAAACATATCGTGATGTAAAACACCAAATTCCAATTTACTCTATCATGTTTGGAAGTGCCAAGGAAAGTCAACTTTTAACAATAGCAAAATTAACCAATAGCAAGGTATTCGACGGGAAAACAGATTTGGTAAAAGCATTTAAAGAAGTAAGAGGATATAATTAAAGAAAGAGGGAGCAAGAGTGAAAAATTCCAGTTTAATATCCGCGGTTTTGCGGAGGAGCATTTTTTGCAATTCCATATTTGGGATTATCAGTAGGAGTATTGCCTTCGCTAGCAATAGGAGTAGGAGCATTTTGCGCAGGAGAGCTTGTTTTCCATGTGACAAAAAAAGAAGAAAATGGCACAACCAAAACTTTATACGATACTTTAACAGAAGCAAAGCAGACCAATGATCAAATTGAAAAAATGATTTCTAAAATTGAGGACCCTGAATTAGTAGGTTGGATTAAAGAAATTCATGAAACGGTTAGTAAAATTATTAGTACCATCGAAAAGAAACCAGAAAAGTATAAAGCAACCAATAATTTTTTTAGTTACTATTTACCGGTAACAATGCAAATTCTAAATCGATATGATGAAATAGAAAATCAAAGCCTGACCTCAGAGGAAAGCAAAAAGTTTATGGAATCTACCAAGAATATGGTAGGGAAAATTAATGAAGCGTTTAAAAAACAATTGTCAAATTTATATCAATCTGATATGATAGATACAGATGCAGAAATGAAAGTATTTGAATCAATGTTAAAAGCAGATGGTTATCATCAAGATGATGATTTTAATCTTCCATAAGAAAAAGTTGGAAAGGAACGTGATTAAAAATGAAGAAAAAAATAGTAGGAATTGTCATTTTCATCATTTTAATTCTCATTATTATTGGCATAGGTGTATGGCAAAACAATGGAGAAAGTATTACTGGTAGCAATTTAACAAACGTGTATGTCGCAACAGGTGGCGGAAAAGAAGGTTTTATTGCAGATGAAGATGTTGTTAAAATTATGCAAAAGGACTATGGATTAAATGTAGTGTATGATACTTGGAGCAATGGAAAATTAATTGTCAATCCATTAGTCAGAGAAGATGGTACTACAAAATATGATGCCATGTTCACTTCAGACCAAAGATTTTATGATTATTATAGATTAAGACCTAATACAGCAGCAGGAGAAGCTGCTCGTTATACAGTATTAAATGGTGGATTAACATTAAATACGCCAATTGTTATCTATAGCTGGGGAGAAGTGGTGGATGCCCTAGAAAAAGAAAAAATTGTCACTCAAAAAGATGGCGTTTATTATATTACAGACATGAATAAGCTTTTAGACTATATTTTAAAAGGAAAAAAATGGTCGGACATTGGGTTAAAGCAATTATATGGAAATATTAACATTGCTTCAACTGACCCAGTCACATCCTCACCAGGAGCCACCTACTATGGCTTGCTATTATCCATTATGTGTGAAAGCTCTATTACAGACCAAAGTGTAAAGGAAAATTTGCCAAAATTAAAAGAATTTTATCAAAAATCTGGCTATATGAATAATACTCCAGCCGATTTATTTGAAAGATATTTAAAAACAGGAATGGGTGGGGAACCTATGATTGTAGATTATGAAAAAAGTATGATTGAATTTGCCAATGAAAATCCAGATGGCTTTGCACAAGTAAAGGACAATATTAGAGTTCTATACCCAACACCAACAATATGGAATTCACATTGTATTGCAACTTTTGATGAGGTAGGAAATCGATTTTATAAAGCATTTGAAGACAAAAACATTCAGCAAATTGCATGGTCAAAATACGGATTTAGAACTGGTGTCACAGGTGGAAGTTACGATGTATCTTCACTAGGAATTGGAATACCACAAACCATTACAAGTACCGTTTCTAGCTTAAAGATGGATGTGTATAACCAGTTGATTGAGTATTTAGGAAAATAATGCTGATGATAAAAAATAATAAAAAGGAGAAAATAACATGGAAAGTTTAGAATTAAAAGTTCAAAAAGAAGTAAAAAATGAGGCAGTTGAAGATTTGGTACAAGAACAGGGAAAAGTAACAGAGGAGAAAATTGAGCAATCACTAAATTATGATGCATTATCTCCAGAAGAAAAAAGTGCCATTGATGAGTTTAATCAAAAAATTAATGTAGCTGATAGCACACAAATTCTACAATATGGTGCCAAAGCACAAGCAAAAATCTCTCAATTTTCAGATAGTGTATTAGAAAATGTCAAAACAAAAAGCACAGGAGAAGTAGGGGATTTATTAGCTAGCTTAGTAGCCGAAATTAAATCTTTCGATGCTGATATTGCATTAGAGAATAAAACGGGACTTGCTAAGTTATTTAACAATACCAAAAAACAATTTGATAAAATTTTAGCCAAATACAATAAAATTGAAGGCAATATCGATATAGTAGAACAAGGACTTGAAAGACATAAATTGCAAATGTTAAAAGATATTAACATCTTTGACACCATGTATGACAAAAATTTAGAATATTTCAAAGAACTATCATTATACATCATTGCAGGTGAAAGAAAAATTAAAGAATTGAGAGAAGTAACTTTACCAGCCTTACAAGAAAAAGCGAGAGAAACACAAGAACAACTCGATGTCCAAAAAGTAAATGATATGGAAAATATGATTAACCGTTTTGAAAAGAAAATTTACGATTTAAAAACTACCAGAATTATCTCTATTCAAATGGCACCACAAATTCGTTTATTACAAAATAACGAGGCAGAGTTAGTAGAAAAAATACAAGGTTCTTTAATTAATACCATTCCATTATGGAAAAATCAAATGGTACTTGCTTTAGGAATTAATAATGCAAAACAAGCATTAGGCGCTCAAAAAGCAGTAACAGATTTAACCAATAACATGTTACAAAAAAATAGCGAAATTCTAAAACAGGGTTCTATTCAAATTGCAGAAGAATCTGAAAGAGCAATTGTGGATATTGCAACATTACAAAAAACCAATAGAGACTTAATTGAAACCCTAGATAAAGTTATTGAAATTCATGAAAATGGAAGAGCAAAACGTCAAGAGGCAGAACAAGAATTAACCAATATTGAGCAAGAATTAAAGGATAAAATGATTGAGTTGAAGGTTGATAACAAGTAAGAGTTGAGTTTTAAGAAAGGATATCAATCAAAATGGAAAGTAAAGATTTTTTGAAAGACATCTATGAAGATTTTTTTGGAATTGAAAAAATCAAAATGGAGAATGAAAAGTTAAGGCAAGAACTAAACTTGACAGAGGATTATCCAACCATAGAAGTAAATCGAGAAGAAACTTCTTTAGCACCGGAAAGAACGATAACAAAAGAAGAAAAAGACAATCAGATGAAGAACTTTTTCGAAAAAATCGAGGAGCTATATATCACAGAAGACTCAAAAACAACCTTGAAAAAAATGATCGAATACTTAAGAAAATATCAAGAAGGATTGGAAAAGCAATATATTCCATTTAATATGTGTATATATTCTGATGACAAAGAAACCATTTATCAAATGGTAGAGATCATCAATGATGCAATGATGTATTTCTCTTACATCAAAAGAGGAGATTTGATAGAAACCTCTTTATATCATTTAGAAAAAGTGGAAGAGATTGAACAAATTTATGGGGAACAAAATAGCATTATTGTTTTAAAAGATTTTGAAGGCTTTATTGCACAGGACCAGATTTTTAAAGATAAATTCTTACATCGATTAGCAGAAAAAATGGCAGAGCAAAACAATTTTTTGACGATATTAGTTGCCAAAAACAAAGAGGTGCTTGCCCAAGCTTTTGAAAAAAACGAAGAGATAAAAGAGCATTTGTTTGAATTCGAAATCATTGGAATAAAGCCAGATAGTCAAGATGTATACCAAGAGGTACTTGAAAAATTGAAAGAGAGCTCAGAAGTTTCAGAAGAGGTTTCAGTAGCATTATTAGATTATATTGCAGCAACCTATCCAAAAACAACATTATCATATCCAGAATATCGAGATAAACTATGTGGCAAAATACTATTTAATAAAAAGGGCTCTATTACCAAAGAAGATATCCCAGAATATGAAAAAGAAAAATCGATGGATGAAATCTTTGAAGAGTTAAATAGTTTGGTAGGATTAACCAAGGTAAAACAAACATTGCAAGATTTGGTAAGCTTAATTGAACTAAGAAACAAAACAAAAGACGACTTAAAAATTAAAAATACCAATTTGCATATGGTATTTTTAGGAAATCCTGGCACAGGAAAAACGACTGTCGCAAGGTTAATTGTACAAATTTTATACCATTTAGGATACATCCAGCAAAACAAACTCATTGAAGTTTCTAGCAAAGACTTAGTAGCAGAATATGTAGGACAAACTGCACCTAAAACAATGGCAGTAGTAGAAAAAGCAATGGGAGGAGTATTGTTTATTGATGAGGCATATTCTTTAGCAAGTGGCAATGGAAAAGGCAACTCCTATAATGAAGAAGCAATTGCAACACTCATCCAAGCAATGGAAAATCATAGAGATAATTTAGTAGTGATATTTGCTGGATATACCAAAGAAATGCAAGCCTTCTTAGATAGCAATTCTGGAATTGTATCAAGAATTGGTTATACCCTAGAGTTTGAAGATTATACAGAGGAAGAACTATTGCAAATTTTCAAACAAATGGTAACAAAATCAGGATTTGATATCACAAAAGAGGCACTAGACAAGGCATTAAAAATTATCAAGGAATACAAAGATTCCAAGAACTTTGGTAATGCAAGGTTTGCAAGAAATCTTTATGAAAAAACGATTATCAAACATGCTTCGAATACAAAGGGAAAGAAATTAAAGAAGTTATTAAAAACAATTCAAGAAGAAGATATTAGTGTAGAGAATTTATTAAAATGAAACCAGAAACTAGTGCAAGCTAATTTCTAGTTTTTCTATTTTTCAACCAAATAGAAAAGTGTTAATGAGCAGTATTTTGCATACTAGTGAATATGATATACAGGGTGATAACATGGGAAAATATCATAGAGAAAATGTATATGAGTATGCAAAAGAATGGGCTTATGGCAGGAATCCAAAGTATTATAATTATGACCCAATAGGAGGAGATTGTACCAATTTTGTATCGCAATGTATTTTTGCGGGTTGTGGACAAATGAATTATCGTAGAAATAATGGATGGTATTATATCAATGGAAATGATAAATCACCTTCGTGGACGGGAGTAAAATTCTTATATGACTTTTTAATCTCCAATAAAGGACCAGGACCTTATGGAAAAGTAGCTGCCATTCAGGAATTAGAAATAGGGGATGTTATTCAATTAAGCTTTGATGGAACGGTGTTTTCTCATAGCTTAATTGTAGTGAAAAACGGTACTAATACCAGCAATACGCTCATTGCAGCACATACCTTTGATACTTTTGGAAAAAGAGTATCTGATTATCTGTATCAGCAGTATCGATGCATCCACTTATTTTGAGTGTTGATTAAATACACCAAGGAGATGCTGTGGTTAATTTAGTCGCTACAAATGAAAAACATTCAAAAAAATTTATAATTTAGGCAAATTTAAACAATCAAATCAAAGAGAAAGTAGTTTTATTTTGAATTACTTTCTCTATTTTTAAAATAAAAAGAAGGCCAAGCTATGTTAAAAGAAAATATTATTGGAACAAATTTTATAATAACAAACAGAGATTTAATAAACAAATTTGGAGTAAATTCTGCTGTAATGTTAGGTGAATTATATGGACGAATGAATTATTGACTTATAACTAAAAAATGATATAATGTATAAGAACGGAAGGAGTGTTTTTATGAGATTAATATTAGCATCAAATTCAAAAACAAGAAAAGATATATTTGATATGATTGGTTGGAAGTATGAAGTAGTAACAAGTAAAGTAGAGGAAAGTAGTAATTCAACAGATCCAGAACAATATGTAATTGATTTATCAAGAGATAAGGCCAATTCAGTTGCTTCTCAAATTCAAGATAAAGCATTAATTATTTCCGCTGATTCAATTATATATATGGATGGCAAAAAGTTTGAAAAACCAAAAAGCAAAGAAGAGGGTTTTGAGAATATAAAGAAAATGAGCGGAAAGGTTAATTATGCAGTGACCGGTGTAACTATTAAAGATTTATATAATGATAAAGAATTATCTTTTGCAGATACAACAGAGGTATATTTTAAAGAAGTTACAGATAAAGATATTTCTTGGTATGTAGAAAATGAAAAATACTTACTAAATAGAGCAGGATATTCTATAGCAGGAAAAACATCTATTTTTGTAGACAAGATAATAGGTGATTATTATAATATTCTAGGTATGCCAATTAGTAAGTTGTATTCTAAATTAAATGAGTTAGGATACTCTATTTCAGATTTTGAGATGAAAGAAGAGTAATAATATTAAGGTGTAGGGAAGAGGCTTTAAAATAAAGTCCTTTCTTTTTTTGCAATAATTCGAATTACCTATTTTCTAAATTTTTAACTTTATTTATAAAAAAATTCGTAAAAATTTCCGATTTTTAGTTTTTAGAGGACACTTATCTAGTAGAAGGACAAATTTGTAATAAAACTTTTTTGGAAAGAATAGACTTGAATATAAAAAATCCTTCTAAAGGAGAAAGTGCATTGGAAAATAAAATTATAGAGAACTTATCAAAAGTAAACGATATATATGTCTTGAAAGTTGGAGATATGTGTGTGGAAATGGCATATAACGAAAATCAAAAAAGTTTTAATGAGTGTATGTTAAATATTTTAAAACAAAAAGCAAAAATGGGCTGACATTTCACTTTGAGCACTTTACAATATAAAAAGAAGGGAGGTTAAAAGTTAAAAATGGCTGGTAGAAAATCAAAGTATTCTTCAGAAAATTCAAATGCTGATGGACTTAAAATTTTGTCAGTAGCTGAATACATAAGACTTTCACAAGAAGATAGCGACAATGGAGAAGACAAGCAAGAGAGTAATAGTATAACAAGTCAAAAAGCATTATTAAATGAATTTGTTGAAGAACATGATGATTTGATTGTTTATGATTGCTATGTTGATGATGGATATACAGGAACAGATTTTAATAGACCAGGTTTTCAAAGGCTTTTAGAAGATATGAGAAAAGGAAATATTAATTGTGTTCTAGTAAAAGATTTATCAAGGCTTGGAAGAAACTATATAGAAGTTGGAAATTATATAGAGCAAATATTTCCACTATTCAATGTTAGATTTATTGCAATAAATGATAGCGTTGATAGTTTTAAAAATCCTACAAGCACAAATACAATTTTAGTACCATTTAAAAATTTAATAAATGATGAATATTGTAGGGATACATCAATAAAAATTAGATCGGCATTAAATGGTAGAAAAAGAAAACGGAGAATTTGTAGGGGCATTTCCAGCGTATGGATATATAAAAAATCCAGAAGATAATCATAAGTTAATTGTAGATGAAGAGTCAGCCGAAATTGTAAGAAAAATTTTTGAATGGAAAGTAAATGAAGGGCTAGGAAATTTATCAATATGCCATAGATTAAATGATATGGGAGTGCTAAATCCAACAGGATATAAGAGAAATAAGCTAAGCCAAAATTACAATAATTCTAAAATGAAGGAAGAAGACTATTCATGGTGTCCATCAACAGTAAGAAATATTTTGAAGAATGATGTTTACATTGGAAATGTTACACAAGGCAAAAGAAAAGTAAAAAGCTATAAAATACACAAAGTTGAACAAGTTCCAGAAGAAGAATGGATTACTGTAGAAAATATGCATGAGCCTATTATAGACAAAGAGTTATTTGAAAAAGCACAAGGGTTAAGACAAGTTGATACAAGGGTTCAAGATGGTGGAACTTTAAGCATGTGGGCTGGTATTTTAAAGTGTGCAGATTGTGCACGTAGCATGCACAAGAAATATTGCAAAAATAAAAGCGGCACAGTTTACGAGTATTACATTTGTGGTACATATAGAAAAAAGTCCAGTAAGTTATGCACAAAACATACTCTTAAAGTGGAAGAACTAGAAAATAGTGTATTAGAGGCAATAAAGTTACATATAGAATTATTAATTGATACAGAAACTATATTAGAGCGAGTAAATAAATCGCAAACAAAACAGCTGGAAAGTGCAAATATGGAAAGTGTTAAACAGGATAAAGAAAAGGAAATAGAAAGGCTAGGAAGTTTAAAAAGAGGCTTATATGAAGATTGGAAAAGTGGAGATATAACAAGAGAAGAATATTTAGAATATAAACAAAAATATGAACAAGATATTGAAAGACTAAAAGGAATTATTGTAAATTTGGACAAACAAAAAGAAAAGCAAGAAGAAATGATTGATGGTAATAGCAAATGGATAGAAAACTTCAAACAATACAAAAATATAACTGAATTGGACAGAGATATTATAACTGAATTAATAGATTACATAGAGGTATATGAGAATAAGAAAATAACAATTCATTTTAAATTTATGAATGAGTGGGATAACATTTTTGCTTATCTAAGGAAAGGGGGACAGTCCTCTTACAAGTAGCGAATTCAGTGATGATGAGGGAATGTCCCACATATAAAACAAACATCTTTGAAACAATAGGCTAAATTTTGTAGCGACAAATTACATCAAGGAGGTGCTGTGGCAGCACCTGTAGGCGGAAAGGTATTATCAGAAATACTTCCTTATTTAGACCTACAAAAAGATAATGTAACTGAAGAAGAAATGAAACAAGAGATAGAGGTACCAAAAATAGAGAAAATGACAATCGAAGAAGCAACAAAAGTGTTAAAAGAAAAGGGACTAGAAATGCAAATTGAAAATAGTCCAGAAAACTTAGATAAAAAAACAACCATCATTCAGGAACAAATTCCAAAACAGGGAATTAAAGTTTATGAGGGAACGAAAATTATTGTCAAAATATAACGAAACATAACAAGATGAGTTGCTTTCTAAAAACAACATGTGATATAATGAGAGCAAAAAAGAATATTGCGAAAATTAACATAGAAGGTTGGGAATGAAATATGAATTTAAAAAGTATTTTATCAGGACTAGAGGGCCTAAAAGTAAGAGGAAGCCTTGATATTGACATTCCAAAGATAGAAAATATTTCAAGTAAAGTACAAGAGGGAGATATGTTTGTTGCCATTGACGGCTTTGTAGAGGATGGGCATCAGTACATCCCCGAAGCAGTAAGAAATGGGGCAAAAGTTATTATGGCACAACAAGATAAGGTAACAAAAGAAATGGTGAAAGAGTGGCCAGAAGATGTTACTATTATTCTTGTACCGAATACAAGACATAGCCTTGCAATTTGTGCTTGCAACTATTATCAAAATCCTTCGCGCAAATTCAAATTGATTGGTGTTACAGGAACAAAGGGAAAAACAACAACCACCTTTATGATTAAAGCATTACTAGAAAAACAGGGGCTAAAGGTAGGACTCATTGGAACAATTTGCACCTATATTGGAGCGGAAAAATTAGGAGATAATAGTAGAACTACTCCAGAAAGCTTAGAACTACAAGAATTATTTGCGAAAATGGCACAAGAAAAATGTGATGCAGTTGTGATGGAAGTATCTTCTCAGAGTTTAAAATTATCAAGAGTAGATGGGTGTGATTTTGACATTGGTATTTTTACTAATTTCTCTAAGGATCATATCAGTAGCAAAGAGCATCCTACTATGGAGGATTATTTCGCATCAAAGGTAAAATTATTTCACATGTGCAAATTAGCCTATATTAATAGTGATGACATTTATGCTAGTAAGCTTCCAAAGTTAGTACCAAATTGTGAATTTAAAACTTATGGAATTGATAACCCTGCTAATTTGTTAGCAAAAGATATTACTGTTACTAATTCCAGTGTGGATTTTAAAGTAAAATTGAGCAACAAAAATGAGAGAATTAAAACAGGAATTCCAGGAAGATTTAGCGTATATAACTCCTTAGCTGCCATTAGCATTGCTTTAAAATTTGGAGTTACTACAGAAAATATTAAAGAGGCGCTGCTAGAAGTGCGTGTTCCTGGAAGAAGCGAGTTAGTGGATAATGAAAAAGAAAAAACTATCATGATTGACTATGCTCATAGTCCAGAGAGTTTAGAAAATATTTTAGCTACTGTCAAAGCATATACATTAGGGAAGGTAATTTGCGTGTTTGGATGTGGCGGAGATAGAGATGGTGGAAAAAGACCAATTATGGGAGAAATTGCAGGAAAATTAGCAGATTACACCATTATTACCTCTGATAATCCAAGAAGTGAAAATCCAGAAGCAATTGTAAAAGAAATTGAAGCTGGAATGCAGCAAACAAAAGGACAATATGAATGCATTGTTGATAGAAAACAAGCCATCCGCAGAGCAATTGAGATGGCACATAAAAATGACATCGTTGTTATTGCGGGAAAAGGACATGAACTCACTCAAGAAATTCAAGGAAAAAAATATCCCTTTGATGAAAGAAAAATTGTGAAAGAAATTTTAGAAGGTTAATGATTAAAAAAATAAAACGAAGGAAAAAATTGAAAAATAATTTTTCAAACAAATTTACACCTTGAGAAAGGAAATAAAAAAATGGAATTTCAAACAAAAGTAATTTTATTATCATTTGCTATTAGTTTCGTGATTGCAATTATTGTAATCCCTATTTTAAAAAAATTAAAAGTAGGTCAATTAGAAAGAAAAGAGGGACCACAATCCCATCTAAAAAAGCAAGGAACTCCAACAATGGGTGGAATTATTATGATACTCACCATTCTAGCGGTTGGAACTTTCCTTGTGATGGACTATAGCCGTGGGACAGATTTACAAGAAATAAAAATGGCAAAAAAATTAATTCCTATGATTGCAGTCACCATTGGATTTGGAATGATTGGATTGATTGATGACTTAAAAAAACTCATTGGAAAAAATACAGATGGACTTAAGCCAGCCTATAAAATGTTAGGACTTCTCATTGTAGCGGTTGCCTTTAGCCTTTATTTAACACAAGTATTACAAATAGGAACCGATACTTACATTCCTTTTGCAAAAATTTCTATTACACTTCCTATTTGGCTTTATATTCCTTTTGCTGTTTTGGTTATGCTAGCAACGACTAATGCAGTCAACTTAACTGACGGAATTGATGGGCTTTCTACGAGTGTAACTACTATTATTTTAACTTGCTTAACCGTCATTGGAATTATCTTTGGAATCAAAGAAATTACCATTTTTGGCAGTATATTAATTGGAAGTTGCTTAGCCTTTTTGCTATTCAATCTTCATCCAGCAAAAGTCATGATGGGAGATACAGGTTCGTTACTATTAGGGGGTGCCATTGCGAGCATGGCATTATACTTAAAAATGCCATTGCTATTAATCATCATTGCACTTGTGCCAGTGCTAGAAACATTATCTGTTATGATACAAGTAAGACATTTTAAAAGAACAGGGGAAAGAATTTTTAAAATGACGCCAATTCACCATCAT
The DNA here is from genome assembly GCA_017479865.1 of Clostridia bacterium. Lineage (GTDB taxonomy): Bacteria > Bacillota > Clostridia > TANB77 > CAG-508 > CAG-273. The sequence continues at coordinate 16,282 of JAFVBS010000004.1, read as the reverse complement.
TTTGAATTGTCAGGCTGGAAGGAAAATAAAATAGTATCTGTATTTAGCTTCATTACATTAATTTGTTGCATTGTAGGACTCATGGCAATTTGAAAGTTAGTTTGAATCAAGCTAGTTTCAAGAAAAGAAAGGAATTCGAAGGAAACATGAAGAAAAAAGAGAAAAAATTTGCGAAATTTACCAATCAACCATTTGACTTTATCCTTTGTCTTGTCATTTTTATTCTACTTGCCTTAGGAATTGTCATGGTGCTTTCTGCTTCTGCACCATCGGCATTAGCAGAATCAGGAAAACCATATGTTTATGCAGGAAGACAGCTGATGTTTGGCCTTTTGGGGCTTGCTGCAATGTTTGTTATTTCAAAAATAGATTATCATATTTTTAAAAAATTCTATTGGCCAATTTATTTTGCGTCATGGATTATTTTATTATTGGTTGAGATACCAGGCTTAGGAATTGAGTCTGGAGGGGCCAAAAGATGGGTGGCTATTCCAGGACTTGGACAATTTCAACCATCAGAATTAACCAAAATAGGGCTTATTGTGTTCTATGCAGGATATTTAACAGACCATAAAAATGAAATGAGAGACTTTTGGAAGGGATTTGTCAGACCTTTAGCCTTTTTAATTCCCCCAATTGCAATTTTATATTTTATACAAAACCATTTAAGTGCCTCATTAATTATGGGAATGATTACTTGTGTGATGATGATTATGGCAGGAGCAAGATTATTACACTTTATTTTATCAGGAGTTGTCGGAGCAGGAGGAATAGGAGCATATTTAATTCATAAACTAAATAGTGGAGGAGATGGAGGTTTTCGTCTCACCAGAATTGTATCATTCTTAGATCCTTTTGAAGATAAAATGGGAACTGGGTGGCAAGTGGTACAAAGCTTGTATGCCATTGGTTCAGGAGGACTTTTTGGAGTAGGCTTAGGAGAAAGCAAACAAAAATATTTATATATTTCTGAGCCACAAAACGATTTCATTTTCTCCATTGTAGCAGAAGAATTGGGATTTATTGGATGTGCAATTATCATTGCAATTTTTGGTATTTTCATCTGGAGGGGAATTTTAATTGCTATCAAAGCGCCAGATTCTTTTGGAAGTTTGATGGCAACAGGAATTACCAGCCTTGTAGCAATTCAAGTAATTTTAAATATTGCTGTTGTGACTTCTTCTATTCCAAACACAGGAATTTCATTACCATTCTTTAGCTATGGAGGAACTGCATTATTTATTTTACTTTGCAGTTGCGGAATATTGCTTAATATTTCACGAACTTCATCAAAGGTTTAAAAAATTATATTACTATTTTTAAGACTAATATTACAAGAAACTAAGAATATCAATTCACTATTGTTTCAATCGCATTCGTCATTGCATAAATCATAGATGCACTTATCAAAAAACACTAAGTGATAGGAGAATAGTTATGAAAGTCATCATTGCAGCAGCAGGTACTGGAGGCCACATTAATCCAGGCTTAGCCATTGCTAATAAAATTAAAGAAAAAGAGCCGAACTCAGAAATTCTATTTGTAGGAACGAACCGTGGGTTAGAAAATGACCTGGTACCAAGAGCAGGATATCAATTAAAACAAATTAATGCTTATGGATTTAATAGACAAATTTCCATTGATAATTTCAAAAAAATTGTTCAAACATTTCGCTGTGTAGGGGAAATGCGAAAAACCATCAAACAATTCCACCCAGATGTTGTTATTGGAACTGGTGGCTATATTTGTGTGCCAGTGGGATTAGCAGCAAAAAAAGAAAGAGTGCCACTCATTCTTCACGAAAGCAATGCCTTCCCAGGAGTTGCTGTGAAAATGCTTGCCAAAAAAGCAAATAAAGTGTTAGTAGGATTTGAAGATGCTAAGACAAGGCTTTCAAAGGCGAAAAAGGTGGTTGTCACAGGAACTCCAACAAAAGTAAAAAAGCAACAAGTATCAGAACTACAAAAAAAGCAAATGTTACAAGCTTTAGGTCTGAATGACAGCAAACCAATTATATTATGTTTTGGAGGAAGCCAAGGAGCAAAAACCATTAACGAAAGCCTTATGAAAATCATTTTAGAAGGAAAAAATGATACTTATCAAATTATTTGGGCCGCGGGGCCAGCACAATATGAGGTAACGAAACAAAAGCTAGCAGAAAATCAAATGGACATTGAATCAATTCCAAATGTTAAAATTGTACCATATATTTATAACATGGAAGAAGTAATGAACATGGTAGACTTAGTGGTTTGCAGAAGTGGCGCCATGACGATTACTGAGGTGGCTAATGTGGGTAAGCCAGCCATTTTCATTCCTTTTCCATTTGCAACAGAAAACCATCAAGAATATAATGCGAAGGTACTAGAAAAGGTGGGGGCTGCAAAAATTATTTTAGATAAAAACTTAACTGCAGAAATTTTAGATAAACAAATTCATGACATGGTAAAGGATAAGCAAAAATTATTGCAAATGGGTCAAAAAGCAAATACCATTGCTATTCCAAATGTCGAAGAAAAGATATATCAGGAACTAAAAAACTAATGTCGAAATTTGTCATACGAAAATGCTTGTCTTTTATGATGAGGTTTGATAGAATTCATTCCATACGAATGAAAAAAAGAAAGGGGAGCATTAAGTCATGTATGGACTGAAAAAGTTTTATGGGGAAACCACCATTGAAAAAGAAAGTGTAGAGGACATAGGAAACCCCAGAACGATTAGGTTAAAGTACTATACAACGAAAAACAAACATTTCAAACAAAATGAAAAACAATATGGCGTTGGAATTATCAAAACAGAAATTGGAATTAATGAAGTAAATGAAGAAAAACAAGAATTTAATCATATCTGTGAGCAAAAAGAAGAAGTAGAAAATTTATTAAACATTTTATTAAAAAATAAAGTAACACCAATTGACTTAAAATATGTACTAGAAGATTTAATAATGGAATAAAAATGAAAAGAAGAATATAGTAAGAAAAGAATTTACTATATTCTTTTTCATTAAGTTAAAAGATTTATATTTAAGGATAAAAAACACTTGCCAAAAAAAAGAAAATAGGCTATGATATTATCGTTTAAAGAAAAAAAGGAGAAAATCAATGGCAGATAAATTAATCATTGTGGAATCACCAGCCAAGGCCAACACCATTAAAAAGTTTTTAGGAGGCAATACCAAGGTGCTAGCCTCCATGGGTCATATTAGAGATTTACCAAAATCAAAGCTTGGTATAGATGTAGAACACAATTTTGAACCAGAATATATTAATATTCGTGGAAAAGGAGACCTAATTAAAACACTAAAAAAAGAAGCAAAGGCTGCTAAAAAAGTGTATTTAGCAACCGACCCTGACCGCGAAGGAGAGGCAATTGCTTGGCATTTAGCCCATATTTTAGAAATTCCGGAGGATAGCGTTTGTAGAGTTACTTTTAATGAAATTACCAAAGAAACCGTGCAAAATTCTATCAAGCAACCAAGAAAAATTGATATGAATTTAACAGATGCACAACAAGCGCGTAGAGTGCTCGACAGAATTGTAGGATACAAAATGAGCCCCGTTCTATGGAAAAAAGTAAAAAGAGGGCTATCTGCAGGAAGGGTGCAATCTGTTGCTGTCAAATTAATTGTGGACAGAGAAGAAGAAATTGAAAAATTTATTCCAGAAGAGTATTGGAACATTTACGTAACTCTCCTAGAACCTAATAGCAAAAAGAAATTTTTAGCCAGCCTTTATGGGAAGGAAGGAAAAAAGCTAGAAATTCATACTGAGGAAGAAGTAAAACAAATTCTAAATCAAATAGAAAAAGCCAAATATCAAGTCACAGATGTCAAAAAAGGAGAAAAGAAAAGAACACCAGCACCACCATTTACTACAAGTACTATGCAACAAGAAGCATCTCGTAAATTAGGATTTACATTAAAGAAAACCATGTCAGTAGCACAAGGACTTTATGAAGGTGTTCATGTAGGAGAGAGGGGAACGGTAGGCTTAATTACTTACATGAGAACAGACTCTACTAGAATTTCAGAAGAAGCAAGAGCCGCTGCGAAAAATCATATCATTAGTAAATACGGTAACTCGTATTACGAAAATCGCTATTACAAAACAAAGCAAAATGCACAAGATGCTCACGAAGCCATTCGCCCAACTTATATTGACTTAGAACCAGAAACAATTAAAAACTACTTAACCAATGACCAATTTAAACTTTATCGTTTAATCTATCATCGTTTTATTGCCAGCCAAATGGCACAAGCAATTTATGATACGGTTTCTGCCACCATTGAAGCCAATCATTATCAATTCAGAAGCACCGGTCAAACATTAAAATTCAAAGGCTTTATGGCGTTATACGTAGAAACATTGGAAGGAGAAAAGGAAGAGGAGAATACTTCCATTCCTGAGTTAACTGTAAGGCAAGAAGTTAAAAAAGAAAAATTGGAGTCAAAACAAAGCTTTACTTTGGCACCAGCAAGATACACTGAAGCAAGCTTAGTCAAAGCACTAGAAGAAAAAGGCATTGGTAGACCAAGTACCTATTCTCCAACGATTACAACAATTTTGGAAAGACGCTATATTGAAAAAGAACAAAAACAACTCGTACCAACAGAACTTGGAAAAATAGTCAATGGACTACTGGTTGAAAACTTTTCTGATATTATTAATGTAGAGTTTACTGCCAAAATAGAAGAAGAATTTGATGAAGTAGCAGAGGGAAAAGAACCATGGAAACAAGTCATCCGCGAGTTTTATGGACCATTTGAAAAGCAAGTAGAAAAAGTGGAAAAAGAGCTAGAACATGTGGAACTCATTGAAGAAGTTTCTGACATTCCATGCGAAAAATGTGGTAGAATGATGGTTTACAAATATGGAAGATATGGCAAATTTTTAGCTTGCCCAGGATATCCTGAATGCAAAAATGCCAAGCCAATTGTCGAAACCATTGAAGAACCATGCCCTGTTTGTGGAGGAAAAGTGCAAGTGAAAAAAACAAAAAGAGGCAGGAAATTCTATGTTTGTGAAAACAACGGAACTTCTTGTGAGTACATTTCATGGAACAAACCAAAAATAGGGGAAGTATGGACTCCGGAAGAAAATAAAACCAAAAAAACAACTAAGACAAAAACAAGAGCTAAAAAAGCAAGTACCAAAACGAAAAAGACTGCAACAAGAAAAAAGAAAGAGTAAAAAAACAACTTAACAAAACAATGGAAAAAATGTATATGATTTATAGGACACAACTAAAAAGTTGTGTCCCTTTTTCAATCTGCTTTAATTCTTTAAAATTTCCATGTCCTTCTTTCTTTTTTTGCAATTCTACATAAAATGCAACTTCTTGAAATTTCCTTGCCAAATAAAGGCTTCTGTGATATAATAATTACTTGATAAATTTGTGGGAGGAAAATCATGGTATCTGATAACAATGAGATTCGTGAAAGAGAAAATCATAGAGTATTTAAGCAACTTCTGACAACTTTTTTGCCACAAGAAGAAACAAACTCAAAGCAAGAAAATGAAGCACACTTAGATACTGACATTCAAATTATCCCAAAAGTATTTTATAACGAATTTAAAAAACAATTAAAAGTAGAATTTCGCATTGGCAATAAACAATTCTATAAAATTAAGAATCTAACAGACTTTTATGACAAAATGCTAAATCATGAAGTTTACCAATATGGAGCAAAATTAAACCTACTTCATGAAGAGGCATCATTTACTGAGCAAACAAAACCAATTTTAGCATTTCTATTAAAATATGCAGAAATTATGAAATATACCGATGAAGCAACTGGAGACTATACTTACTATGGAAAAAACTTATCACTAGATACCATTATTTTATCTAACACAGGACTAGATGACTTCTTTGATGCCGTGAGCCATAAAGAAATAGCATTTCAAAAAGGAAACATAGAAAAAACAGTCCAATTTATAGAGCAAGAGCCTGATATTCAGTTTCAAATTACACAAGAATCAGAAGAACAATTTTCCATCAATACTAACATCGACATTTTTAGTTATGATGTTTTACAGGGCAAAAACCACCTTTATATTTTATTTCAAAATAAACTATACCGTTGTTCAAAAGAATATGAAAATACAGTCTTAAAAATATTAGATGTTTTTCGCAAGAACTATACTAGTAGTATCTCTTTTCATCAAGCAGAATTAACAAACCTTTTTGCAATCATTGCCCCCAAAATGAAAGATAAACTAGTGTTGACCAATCTCTCACAGGAAGTCACAGAAAAATGCATTCCAAAAAAACTAGGTGTCAAGATTTACTTAGATTATGAAGAAAACGGTTACATTACAGCGCAAATCAAATTTTGTTATGGCGATACAGAGTTTAATCCACTTGAAAATGAAAACATTCATATTCCAAGAAATCAAGTAGAGGAAAATCAAGCATTAACACAGTTCATTCAAACCGGTTTTATGCTAGATAGAGGCAATCACAGGCTCATCTTAGCAAAGGATGAGCAAATCTACCGTTTTTTATCGGAAGAAATTGAAGACTACATGAAAAAATATGAAGTACTAGCAACAGACAGTTTTAAAAAGAAAGAAATTAAATCCTTCCATATGAAAGAGGTCTCGGTGAAAATTGAAAATAATCTATTAAGTATTGATTTATCAAAAATAGGCATTGATTTATCAGACTTAGCAGAAATGATGCAAAAATATAGTCTCAAGAAAAAGTTTCATCGCCTAAAAGATGGAAGCTATATAAAATTAGAAAATAACGAAACATTTGCATTTTTAGACCACCTAAGTGAAGAAATTGAAATTGACTACACAAAACTAAAAGGAGGCATTTTAGAGCTACCCGCTTACCGAACTCTTTACTTAGATACCCTATTAAAAGAACTCAATCATGTGAAAGTTAAGAAAAATGAAGAATATAAAGAAATGATTCAAAACATTGAAAACACATTAATAGTAGCAAATACTTTACCTGAAAACTTAAATGCCACCATGCGAAACTACCAAATAACAGGATATGAGTGGCTAAAGCAGCTTGAAAATTACCATTTTGGAGGAATTTTAGCAGATGATATGGGACTAGGTAAAACACTCCAAGTACTAGCAGTAATTCTTGACTATGTCAACCTTCAAAAAGGGACACCTTCCAAAAGAAGGTTGGAGGTCAATCAAGCAGAAAAAAAGGTAAAGCCCTCTTTTGTAGTATGCCCAAGCTCTTTAACACTTAACTGGCTGAATGAGGCAAAAAAATTTACTCCTGATTTGAGAGCTTTGGTGATTAGTGGAAGTAGCATTGATCGAGCAAAAAAAATCAAGCAAATTGAGCAATATCATTTGATTATTACCTCCTATGATTCCCTCAAACGAGATATTGAATTTTATGAGGAATGTCATTATCAGTTCAAATATATGATAGCTGACGAAGCGCAATATATAAAAAACAACCATACACAAAATGCAAAGGTTATCAAACAAATTGAAGCGGAAACAAGATATGCCCTGACAGGAACGCCAATTGAAAATTCACTTTCTGAGCTATGGTCAATTTTTGATTTTATTATGCCGGGCTATTTGTTTCGTTATCGCAAATTTAAAGAAATGTACGAAATACCAATTGTCAAAGAAAATAGTGATGTTGCGATGCAAAAACTCAAAAAAATGATAGAGCCATTTACGTTAAGAAGAATCAAAAAGGAAGTTCTAACGGAACTACCTGATAAAACAGTGACTATTTTGCAAAACGAAATGCAAGAGGAACAACAAAAACTCTATTTATCTTACTTGGCAAGAGCAAAAAAGGAAGTAGCAGAAGAAATTGAAGTCAACGGATTTCAAAATAGCCAAATGAAAATTTTGGCATTATTGATGAGACTACGACAAATTTGTTGTCATCCAAGTCTGTTTATTGAGGACTATGAGGGAGAAAGCAGTAAATTAAATCAATGCATGCAAGTTCTGGAGGATGCGGTTAATAGTGGTCATAAAATTTTACTATTCTCAGGTTATACCTCCATGTTTGAAATGATTGAAAAAGAGTTAAAAGCAAAAAATATATCTTATTTGAAATTAACCGGTCAAACAAAAGTATCTGATAGAATTGAATTAGTGGACAAATTTAATGAGGATAAAGGAATTAAGGTGTTTTTAATTTCTTTAAAGGCAGGAGGAACAGGACTAAACTTAACAGGAGCAGATGTTGTCATTCATTATGATCCATGGTGGAATTTGTCGGCAGAAAATCAGGCAACTGACAGAACCTACCGCATTGGGCAAAAGAACAATGTGCAGGTATATAAACTTATTACCAAAAACTCCATTGAAGAAAAAATATATGAACTGCAACAAAAAAAGGCAAAGCTTGCTGACAATATGTTATCAACACAAAACACCTTTATTAGCCAATTATCGAAGGAAGATATTATGGAACTTTTTGGTTAAAATATATTGACATATTTTTGAAATGGGTGTTACTATAGTACTAGTAAGAGATGAAAGTCTCAAAACTTTAAAAAGTGGTCATATTGTTAAAAGCTTCCGTGTGTCCTCACGGAAGCTTTTTCTGCATTTATTCACTAAAAAATTTCAAAATTAAGTAGATAAGAATAAGCACAACCAACTTTAAAAGGTGATTCATAATGCTACCACATTCCTTCAAAACTACCAACATACGTAATGGAAGAATAAGTATTATATAATAAGTAAAATTAAAATAAAAGAGAACAGTGTAAAAAAATGGAAAAATCAATTGACAAAATTCGACATTGAGATATAATGAAAACAGCCACGTAGAAGAGCATGATTTGAAGACCTAAGGAGGCATATTAAAAAAGTTAATAAAAAGGGAGAAACAAGAATGAAAGACTATATTACCGTAATTGGCGGTGGCTTAGCCGGCTGTGAAGCGGCTTACCAAATTGCTAAAAGAGGAATTAAAGTGAAAATGTATGAGATGAAACCAAAGAAGTTTAGTCCTGCTCATCATAATCAAAATTTAGCAGAAATTGTGTGTAGCAATTCATTTAAGTCAAATTTGCATACTAATGCCTGTGGATTGCTAAAAGAAGAATTAAGAAAGTTAGACTCTCTTTTGATTCGCATTGCTGACGAAGTAGCAGTTCCAGCAGGACAAGCGCTGGCAGTTGATAGAGAAAAATTTGCACAAAGAGTGACTGAAGAAATTAAAAAAATGGCAAACATTGAAATTGTTTGCCAAGAAGTAGGAAAAGAAAATTGTCAAGAAAAAGCACAGTTAGAACAACTAACAGAAGAAGGAATTGTAATTGTGGCAACAGGGCCACTCACCTCTTCTTCACTTTCTGCAGAAATTGCCCAAATAACGGGAGAAGACAAACTCTATTTTTATGACGCGGCAGCACCTATTATTGAAAAAGACTCTATCAATATGAATATTGCATTTTGGGGAAACCGCTATGAGCAAGAAAGAGCAAAAGATGAAGAGTTAGAGGATTGGAACAAGCGACTTGCCTCACAAGAGAAAAATGGATATATTAATCTTCCAATGAATGAAGAAGAATATAATGCTTTTTGGGATGCCTTGGTGAGCGCAGAAGTGGTAACACCTCATGATTTTGAAAAAAGAGAAATTTTTGAAGGCTGCATGCCAATTGAAATTATGGCAAAACGCGGAAAAGATACTTTGCGATTTGGACCATTAAAGCCAGTGGGATTTACCGATTTGAGAACAGGAAGAAGACCTTATGCCGTTGTACAGCTCAGACAAGACAATGAAGAAGGAAATTTATTCAATATAGTAGGGTTTCAAACCAACCTAAAATATGGAGAACAGCAAAAAGTTTTTAGAATGATACCAGGATTAGAAAATGCCAATTTTGTCAAATATGGAGTTATGCATCGCAATACTTTTATTAATTCTACGAAGTTACTAGAACCGACCTATCAAATGAAAAATAATTCTCACCTATATTTTGCGGGGCAAATTACAGGAGTAGAGGGGTATGTGGAATCAATTTCTTCTGGATTAGTTGCCGCTTTAAATGCTATACAACAATGGAAACAGGAAGCACAAAATGACTTTAAGGAAAAAGAGCAAACAACAGAAATTATATTTCCTAAAACAACAATGCTAGGGGCATTAGTAAACTATATAACTACTCCCAATGAACATTTTCAGCCAATGAACGCTAATTTTGGAATTTTACCAGCAGGAGAGAAAAAAATCAAAGATAAAAAACTAAAATATACAAAACTAGCAGATAGAGCATTGAAAGATTTAGAAAAAATGCTTCAAAATATGACAATATAATTCCAAAAAGATTAAATTCTCAAGACGAAAACGAAAAATTTACATAAAATTATTGTAAAAAAATGAAAAAAGTGGTAAAATAAAGTATATGAGTAAAAACAACGAATAAGATTTTTCAAGTGACGAAATTTTAAGAAAATCTAATCGTTGCATAAAATTAATTTCTACGTCAATTGCACCTTGGTATGTGCAATTTCCTAGAACTTAAAAAAGTAGGAGGAAAACCATGGAAAACGAAAAGTTGGCAGTACTAAAAGCAAAACTAGAGGCTATTCAAAATAAAGAGAAAAAGGTTCAGTATAATAAGGACTTATTAAAAGATTTAGAACAAGAAGCTGCATTTGAAGAGACGAAAGATTTTGCAAGAAGACAGGAATTAACTTTCAAAATTGAAGAATTGCAAATGCTTTTAGATGAGGACAAAGAGGTACTAGAAACTGAGACCCAAGAGATGCATGAGCAAGTAGAAAATGAAATGAAACAGTGTCAAACAGAGATACAGGAAAAACAAGAAAAAATAGCATCTTTGCAACAAAAAATTGAAAAATTACAAAAAGAAGAGGATGAAAAACAAAAATATAATAGTAGCTTAAGAAGCGACTTACAACAAGAATTAGATGAAACAAAAGATTTTGAAAAAAGAGCAATACTACGTGCAAAAATAGATGAATTAAATCAAGAAGAGAAAAAACAATCTAAAAAATCTATCATCAAAAGAAACGAAAACAAAATGGAAAAGCTCGCAAAAGAAAAGGAAAGCTTAGAAAGCTATTATGCAGAGCTTGAATTGATTTCCCAAGAGATAGAAGCACCACAAATGGAAAACAAAGAAATAGATAAAACATCTGAAGAAAAACAACAAGAAGAAATGGAAAAAGCAGAAATTGAACAAGCAAATGAAGGTGAACCTGTAAGTCAGGAAGATGAGCAAAATCCAAAAGAAATTATTACTCCAATAGAGCCTCAAACACACGGAAAAAGAAAGAAAAATGATCCTATAAAGACAGAACCATCAGTCATCAATAATGGCGTAAAATTGGAAAGTACTTCAGCATTTCGAAAACCAAAATACGCTATATCAGGAGTAGGGTTCAAAATAGGAGAGGATGGAAAACCAACTTACTATGTTAACATTTTGAGTCCAGAAGGACAAGAAATTTATTGCTCTAATAAGGGGTTTGAAAATATTCAACTGGTAAGCCCTGAATTAGCTTTAGAAATAAAAAATCATGATGCAATAGAAGAAGCAGAAAAGTATTATGATGTAGGAATGGCAGCTATTTTAAAAGAGGTAGATGAAAAATACGGAACAGAAGGACTAAAAGCCTATAAAAATATGATGAAAAGAAAACAAATTCGAGAAAAAAGAGAAATTGATATTGATTATGATTTATCAAATTTATATCAAAAAATAGCTGACCCAGAGGAAAAGAAAAAACTAAATTATATGAAAAAAATAGCAAAAGCAAATTATCATAAAGAGCTAGCTAGTTATGAAAAAGCCCCAAATATTTTCCAGAGATTTTGGAAGAGAATAACGGCCAAATCTCTTCCAACAGGTCAACAGGAAATCATAGAACCAGTAGTAAATAGCGATATAAGTGAACTTAGTAAGGAATTACAAGTAAATTTACAGGACAGGCTTGTTAATGAAGCAGAGCTCAACGATGTGTTAGGATACCCAGAAGCTGACTTAAGACTTGCAACAGATCAAATGATAAGAGCAGCTGATGATAGCAAATTAGATGCAACGTTAAAAACAATAGCAACAGTTGCAGAAAAAAGAGAAGCATTTAAGCAAAAACTGGAACCTGATCACTACAATCAAACAACAAATCAAACACAAGAGGAAGCTACACAAAATGTTAGAAAAATTATGGATAACGAGAAAGGAACAGAAGAGGCCAGATAGACCACTTTTACTGGAAAAAACTTCATAAACTGTTGACTTTTACTAATAAAAATGATACAATAAATACCGTTAGTGTAAAATATGCGAAATGTATATTTTCCTAACGGTCTTTTTATTTTAAATATAGAAAAGAGGTGAAATTTAAGTGCCAACCATCAATCAATTAGTAAGAAAAGGTAGAAAAAGTTCTACAACAAAATCAACAGCACCAGCATTACAACATGGTTACAACTCTATGAATAAAAAAGTAACTAACAAAAGGTCACCACAAAAAAGAGGTGTATGTACTGTTGTAAAAACGGTAACTCCTAAAAAGCCAAACTCAGCATTAAGAAAAGTAGCCAGAGTTAGACTTTCTAACGGATATGAAGTAACTTCTTATATCCCAGGTATTGGACATAACCTACAAGAGCACAGTGTTGTGCTAATTAGGGGAGGAAGAGTAAAAGATCTTCCAGGTGTTCGTTATCACATCATTAGAGGAACCTTAGACACAGCAGGTGTTAAAGATAGAATGCAAGGTCGTTCTAAGTATGGAGCTAAAAAACCAAAAAAATAGAAATTTTAATGAAAAGCTTCGTCTAGCGTTGTTAACCCTCACAAAAATTTTTTCAACATACAACTCGTATAGTTTCAAAAATTTTTGCTCGGTTGCCTAGCTATACTCGCTTTTGATTAAAATTAAAATTTTAAAGCTCAAATGGTGCTATCATACATTACTAATTTAAGGCATTTAAATTTAGAAATAGATGATTTAGCACTATACGGGAAAGCAACCCAAGCTTTCCAGAGTACCTAACATACTAGGTTAGTATGAAAATTAAAAAAGGAGGGAAGAATAGTGCCAAGAAAAGGATATATTGCAAAAAGAGAAGTTTTACCAGATCCAATTTATAATAGCAAAGTTGTTACAAAATTAATTAACAATGTTATGCTAGATGGTAAAAAGACAGTTGCTCAATCAATTGTATATGATGCATTTGACATCATTAAAGAAAAAGAGCAAAAAGATCCATTAGAAGTTTTTACAGCTGCACTTGAAAATGTAATGCCAGTTTTAGAAGTAAAAGCAAGAAGAATTGGTGGTGCAACATACCAAGTACCACTTGAAATTAGACCTGAAAGAAGACAAACTTTAGGACTAAGATGGCTTGTTGTTTATGCTAGAAACAGACATGAAAAAACAATGGCTGAAAAATTAGCAGCAGAAATTATTGATGCAGTAGCTGGAAACGGTGGAGCATTTAAAAAGAAAGAAGATATGCATAGAATGGCAGAGGCCAATAAGGCTTTCGCACATTATAAGTTTTAACCCGGCGCGGGACGTACTTTAGCTTTAGCAACATGAAAATAGGGTAAAGTGCGTACCCGATAGAAAACTAAAGTTTATAGAGAAGGAGGATAAAAAAGTGGCTGGAAGAGAGTTTCCTTTAGAAAAAACAAGAAATATAGGAATTATGGCGCACATTGATGCCGGAAAAACAACAACAACAGAAAGAATTCTTTTCTACACAGGTAAAACTCACAAAATTGGTGAGGTTCACGAGGGTGAAGCTACTATGGACTGGATGGTTCAAGAGCAAGAAAGAGGTATTACAATTACTTCTGCTGCTACTACTTGCCAATGGCTAGGACATAGAATTAACATTATTGATACCCCTGGACACGTTGATTTTACTGTAGAAGTTCAAAGATCTTTAAGAGTTCTTGATGGAGCTGTTACCGTTTTGGCAGCAAAAGGTGGCGTTCAACCACAAACCGAAACAGTTTGGAGACAAGCTGATAAATACATGGTACCAAGAATGGTATATGTTAATAAAATGGATATCACAGGAGCTGACTTCATGCTTTGCGTTGATCAATTAAAAAACAGACTAAAAGCAAATGCAGTTCCAATCCAATTACCAATTGGAGCAGAAGACCATTTCTTAGGAATTGTTGACTTAATCAAAATGAGAGCCTTCATCCATAAAGATGATTTAGGAAAAGAAATTGAAGAAACTGACATTCCTGAAGATTTAAAAGCTCAAGCCGAAGAATTTAGAGCAAAAATGGTTGAAGCAGCAGCTGAACAAGATGATGAATTAATGATGAAATATTTAGAAGATGGGGAACTATCTGAAGAAGAAATCAAAAAAGGCTTAAGAATTGGAACACTTGCTAACAAAGTTGTACCAGTTTGCTGTGGTTCATCATACAAAAACAAAGGGGTACAAGAGTTACTAAATGCAGTTGTAGACTTTATGCCATCACCATTAGATATCGAAGATATTAAAGGTGTTACTGAAGATGGTGAAGAAACAGTAAGAAGAACATCTGACACAGAACCTTTTGCAGCTTTAGCATTTAAAATTGCAACAGACCCATTTGTTGGAAAACTTTGCTTCTTTAGAGTTTATTCAGGAACATTAGAAGCAGGTTCAACAATTTTAAATGCAAACAAAGACAAAAAAGATAGAATGGGAAGAATTCTATTAATGCATTCTAACCATAGACAAGATATCGATAAAGTTTATGCTGGAGATATTGCTGCAGCAGTAGGACTAAAAGAAGTATCAACAGGTGATACACTTTGCGACCCTGCACATCCAGTTATTCTAGAATCAATGGAATTTCCAGAGCCTGTTATTGATATTGCTATTGAGCCAAAAGACAAAGCAAATAGCGAAAAAATGGGTATTGCTTTAGCAAAACTTGCTGAAGAAGACCCAACCTTCAAAACATGGACAGACCAAGAATCTGGTCAAACAATCATCGCTGGTATGGGTGAGCTTCACCTAGATATCATCGTAGACCGTTTGAAGAGAGAATTCAAAGTAGAATGTAGTGTAGGTAAACCACAAGTTTCTTACAAAGAGACAATTAGAAACAAAGTAAAAGTACAAGGTAAATTCATTCGTCAATCTGGTGGTCGTGGACAATACGGTGACGTATGGCTAGAAATGGAACCATTAGAGGCAGGTAAAGGTATTGAATTTGAGAGCAAAATCGTTGGTGGTGTTGTTCCAAAAGAATACATTAAACCTATCGAAGAAGGTGTCAGAGAAGCTGCACAAAGCGGTGTTTTGGCAGGTTACCCTGTTATCGACTTTAAAGCTACTTTAGTAGATGGATCTTACCACGAAGTTGACTCTTCAGAAATGGCATTCAAAATTGCTGGTTCTATGGCCTTCAAAGAAGGATGTAAACAAGCAAAATCTGTTATTTTAGAGCCAATTATGAAAGTTGAAGTTACTGTCCCAGAAGAATATATGGGAGATGTTATTGGTGATGTCAACTCAAGACGTGGAAGAATGGAAGGAATGGAAGCAGAGCAAGGAAATCAAATTATTCGTGCCTTTATTCCACTTTCTGAAATGTTTGGCTATGCAACAGACCTACGTTCAAAAACACAAGGTAGAGGAACCTATGTCATGGAGCCAAGCCACTACGAGGAAGTTCCAAAATCAGTATTTGAAAGTATTGTTGCATCAAGGGCTAAAAAACAAGATTAGACTGAAAACGAATGCAAAGCGGCTAGCAATCTACCACTTTTGCTTCGTTTTATACAAGAAGTATGAAAAAACACTTGCATTTTTTGCAAAAATGTTATAAAATGCAAGT
The DNA here is from genome assembly GCA_017479865.1 of Clostridia bacterium. Classification (GTDB taxonomy): domain Bacteria; phylum Bacillota; class Clostridia; order TANB77; family CAG-508; genus CAG-273. The sequence goes on along the minus strand of JAFVBS010000004.1, from coordinate 489 downwards.
GTTCTAATCAAGATTTTAATATTAAATTTATAAAAGTAGAGTGGTGAGCTTATATCACTGATAAAATTTTAATTAAAAGCGAGTAATGCGAAAAAAAAAGTGAATCTTGACGAAAAAATACTTTTGTATATTGAGGAAAGATTTACGCAGTTTGACAAAGCAGGACGAAGCTTTTCATTAAAATTAAAAAAAGGAGGAAATGAATAATGGCAAAAGCAAAATTTGAAAGAACAAAACCACACATTAACATTGGTACAATCGGACACGTTGACCATGGAAAAACAACAACAACAGCAGCTATTACAAAATACCTAGGATTACTAGGAAAAGCTCAATATGAGGCATATGATCAAATCGATAGTGCTCCAGAAGAGAAAGCAAGAGGAATTACAATCAACACAGCTCACGTAGAAGTTGAAACAGACAAGAGACACTATGCACACGTTGACTGCCCAGGACATGCTGACTATGTAAAAAACATGATTACTG
>JAFVBS010000017.1 GCA_017479865.1 Clostridia bacterium | reverse complement strand
TTGCTCTGTAAAATAGTCTAGCAGTGATTTGCTACTAGTTAATTTTTCTACTTCATAACCTGCCATCATGGTAGCTAAGGTATCTTTATCTTGTGCCTCTTTTTGTGCATCTGCTGCTCCTTGTGCTCGTTTGATAATGCCGTTGTCGCTAAATACCATTTGAATAGTAACACTTGCTAGTATGAGCAATACTACAATGGTAACAACGAGTGCAATAAGTGTAATACCGTTTTTGTTTTTTAATTTTTCATTTAACATTTGTTTCCCTCCAATTTTTCTTTTTTTGTTTTTAGAATAATGTTACAAAATGTTACAAACGCACTGCCCTATGCAATTTATGCTTTCTTGTAACATTGTGTTTTTATCTGTCAAAAGGGACACTCTTGCTTCGCAAGGGATATCCTTTTGGGCAGAAGCTTCATCATCCTTTGTTTTCTCCTCTTTTGTTTTTTTCTTCTTCTATTTTACCTATTAGGTTGCAGTTTTGTCAACATTTTTTCAAAAACGTCATGAAATTGTAATATTTGTTCTTTTTATTTAATTATAATATTTTTACAGCATTTTCAAAATGGAAGTACAAAAAAAGTGCCTAACTTTTTGGGTTCAGTTCATATTAGGCGCTTTTTTCATTTATTTATTTTGTAGCTGTTTCCTCTACTGGATAAACACTCACTTTCTTTTTGTCTCTTCCTAGTCTTTCAAATTTTACAGTTCCAGTTACTTTAGCATATAAAGTATCATCACTACCAATACCAACATTAGTACCTGGATGGAATTTTGTACCTCTTTGTCTTACTAGAATATTTCCAGCTGGAACAACCTGTCCGTCAGCTCTTTTTAGACCTAAACGTTTTGACTCACTATCGCGACCGTTTTTTACACTACCTTGACCTTTTTTATGAGCCATGCTATCTCACTCCCTTCGATTGATATGGATTTATTTTATCATTCATTTAAGCTTCTGCTTTAGCAGTTTCTTTTGACTCAGCTTTTTCTGCTTTTTCAGTAGGCAATTTGATTTTTGTAATTTCTACTTTGGTATATGGTTGTCTGTGTCCTTGTGTTCTTCTGTAGTTCTTTTTAGCTTTGTATTTGTAAACTAAAATTTTCTTTCCTTTTCCGTGAGAAACTACTTTTCCTTCTACTTTAACACCTTTTACATAAGGAGCTCCTACTTCTACCTTTTTGTCACCAGATACTAAAATAACATTATCAAATGTTACTTTTTTTCCTTCTTCGGCGTTTAACTTTTCGAAGAATACAACATCCCCTTCAGTTACTTTATACTGTTTTCCACAGCTTTCAATAATTGCGTACATTGTTGATGTACACCTCCCTTTATTTGTATACTCGCTAAGCATCAATACAAGGCAATTACAAAATGTAATATTTAGTTGCCCGACCCAGGCGGCTTACAGATAAATATTGTACCATAATTTAGCACGCGTTGTCAAGCATTATCCTGCATTTTTCTCATTCTGCTTCGAATAATTTTCTTAGTTCCTTTTGAACCTCTTCAATGTCTCTACTATTTTCCAAATTAATAACATGAATATTGGGATATTGTTGTTTGATTTCCTCTGCCATTTGCAGGTATACTCTTTGTTGACTAATGCTTGATTCCGCTTTGAATTTTGCATATTCGGGAACTGCTTTTCCTTCCCTTGCAAGCCTTTTTTCATATAATGTTTCATCTTTTAAATATAAAGTAATATAGTAAATATCAAAATCCATAGTACTTAGCTCTTTTAGGAGTTCTTCATATACATCCGTAAAGGAATATTCTTTCTTTTTTAAACGACAATAATTTTCTTCTGTAAAGAAAGTACGGTCAAATAAAAGATTAATTGATAAATTTTCTAATGTTTTCATATAAGCAAGTAAATTTTGATACATAATAGTAGCCTTTTTTTTGCCTTCTGAACTACTATCGGCAGTTCCCGTCAAACGATATAAATTAGTATATTTAATTGCATATCTTAAAAAATCTGTGACGGTTGTTTTTCCAGCTCCTTGTGCCCCTTCTACAATAATAATTTTTGAGTTTGCCATGTTTACTTCCCCCATTTTTGCTTTGTTGTTTCAAATTGTATCACTCTTTATTGAGGAAATCAACACAATTTTTTTCAATTTTGTTTTACTTTTCTATTGAAATTGTTTTGATTTTGATATAGTATATATAAATAGAAAAATGAGATTTAACGGAGGAAAAAATGCCAAAAAAAGCAAAAGAGAAATTAGAAGAAATTTCAGAAATAACCACGACAAAAAAAGAAACAAAGGCTCCTACTCGCAAGAAAGCCTCTGCAAAGACTACTAGTAAAAGTACCGCAACCAAAAAAAGCCCTAGTACAAAAAAAACTACTGGCTCTCGCAAAAAAACTAGTAGCAAAAAAAATGCTTCTTTAGCAAAAGCTAAAAGCACTTCTCGCAAAAAAGCAATTGCCACTAGTATGGAATATTATGATTTGCCTTATCGTTATAGTCAAACCATTGTCAAAATTTTAGCACAAACTCCAAGTATTTTATTTGTATATTGGGATATTTCAGATAGTGATAGAGAAAATTTGCTCAAACAGTATGGTGAAAATTTCTTTCAAAATACAAAACCTTATTTGGTTGTTACTAACGAAGATATTCATTATCAATTTGAAGTAGAAATTAATGATTATGCTAATAGTTGGTATCTTCATATTGCAGACAGTGATTGCAAATACAAAGTCGAGTTAATTCGTAAGTCAATACAACAAGAAAGCCAAAATCATGTGGTATATATTACTTCATCTAATGAGATGAATGTGCCAAACGACCATATTTTATTTGACCACTTAGGAAAAACGGTCTTCTTTCAAAACGTGAAAACAAATGTTACAATAGAAAAAGATATTTCTACAATGAGCTTTATAAACCGTATTGGAAAAATTTATAATATTTATGATTTCTATCAAGAAATTTATCATGATGAATTAAATGGTGATGAACTTGGCATAGCCCTTTCTTCTTCGCAATTTAGTTCACATAGTTGATTTATCAATCTGATATTGCAAAATAATGTTACAAGAAAGCGAAGCCCGCGTAGGTGTAGCGTAGCGGAACAACTGAAGCATTCCCTTCTCTAACGAGACAAAACGGACTAACAAATTCTACAAGCGTAGCTTGAGAATTTGTAACATTATTTTGTGAAAATTTATAGCATTTTTTCGTGAAAAAGGAGAAACAAATTATGAACCCCAAAGGATATGTAAGCTTTGTATTACACGCACACTTGCCTTTTATTCATCACCCTGAAAGTAAAGATTATTTAGAGGAACAATGGCTCTTTGAAGCTACTTCTGAAACCTATCTTCCACTCTTAACTAATTTTCAAAAATTAGAGGAGGAAAACATTGATTTTCGTATTACCATGTCAATGACTCCCCCTCTTTTAAATATGCTTGATAATAAGCTTTTGCAAGAAAGATATGTGCAATATTTACATTCTCATATTGAGCTTAGCAAAAAAGAAATTCTTCGCACCAAGGACAATCCTCACGAGAACGAACTCGCAAAATACTATTTTGACCGTTATACCAATGACCTTTTTTTGTTTGAAAATGTTTATCATCGTAACATTATTAACGGCTTTAAACATTTTCAAGATACTGAAAAATTAGAGATTATTACTTGTGGTGCTACTCATGGGTACTTTCCTATTTTATATGTGAATGAAAAAGCAGTAAAAGCACAAATTGCAATTGGTGTACAAACTTATGAAAAATATTTTGGCAAAAAACCACGTGGAATTTGGCTTCCTGAATGTGGCTATGTACCAGAAGCAGACAAATATTTGAAAGAATTCGGCATTGAATATATTATTACAGAGTCTCATGGTATTTTATATGCCAACCCTACCCCTATTTATGGTACTTTTGCTCCGATTGTTTCACCAAATGGAGTGATTGCCTTTGGACGTGATATTGAGTCATCAAGACAAGTTTGGAGTTCCATTAATGGCTACCCTGGAGATTTTAACTATCGTGAATTTTACCGCGATATTGGATATGACGCTCCTTATGATTACATTAAACCATATATTGCTTCTAATGGTGCTAGAGTTCATACTGGTATTAAATATTATCGTATTACAGGAAAAGATTGTGAAAAAGATTACTACAATTTACAATGGGCAAAAGATTCAGCCGAAAAACAAGCAGGGCACTTTTTTGATAGTAGGAAAAAGCAAATTGAACATTTAGCACCTCTCACGACTAACCCACCTATTATTCTATGCCCCTATGACGCAGAGCTTTATGGTCATTGGTGGTATGAAGGTCCATATTGGTTATATATTTTATTTAAAAAAATTTATTATGATGATTGTAATTTTAGTTTGATTACTCCTGGTGAGTATATTGACAAGTATCCATTGATGCAAATTGCTACTCCTTGCCGTTCTAGTTGGGGCGCAAATGGATATAGCGAAGTTTGGCTCAACCAAACCAATGATTATGTACATAGGCATTTGCATGTTGCTGGTGATAGAATGGTAGAATTAGCGCAAAAATTTTCTAAGGAAAAAATTTCTCTTCGCATACGTGCTTTAAACCAATGTGCAAGGGAACTTTTATTGGCACAAAGCAGTGATTGGTTATTTATTATTACCAATGGAACCATGGTAGATTATGCCAAAAAGCGTATTAAAGATCATATTGGTCGATTTACCAAATTGTATGAGGAATTATTAGCTGATAATATCGATGAGGACTTTTTGAAAGATATTGAAGAAAAAGATTGTATTTTTCCAGAAATTGATTATAGAATTTATGAATAAACTAAAAAATAACCTTCTAGTAATTTTCTAAAAGGTTATTTTTTATATCAAATTGCTTCCTAGTTGTCAAATTTGCTTTTATTTAAATTGGCATTTGTCTCTTTTTCTTCATTGTATCGTTCTATAAAATATAATGGTCTATGCTTTCCTTCGTTGAAAGCTCGTCCTAAATATTCCCCAATGACACCTAAAAAGATAAGCTGAATACCTCCTAAGAATAAAATGACCACCATGGTAGAAGCGTAGCCTGGCACATCAACTCCACTAACAATTGTTTTGACAATAATCACAATCATATAGATGAAGGCAACAAATGAAACTAATATGCCAATTCCTGCCGCCCATCTTAATGGAGAAGTAGTAAATGAAGTAATTCCATCAATGGATAAATTAATCAATTTTCCATAATTCCATTTTGTTTTTCCTGCTGCTCTTGGATCTCTATCATATAATACTTCTTTTTTGTTGTACCCAATCCAACTAAATAATCCCTTAGTATATCGCTGTGATTCTCTCATTGCCTTTAGTGCTTCTACGCAACGTCTATCCAATAATCGGAAATCTCCTGTATCTTTTTGAATTTCAATTTTTGTAAAGGCTTGTAATACTTTATAATACATTTTAGAGGTAAATTTCTTTAAAAAACTTTCTCCTTGTCTTGATTTTCTTTTTGCATAAACATCATCATAGCCCTCTTCCCAATATTTTAACAGTTCAGGAATAAGCTCTGGAGGGTCTTGTAAGTCTGCATCAATAATAATAACGGCATCGCCCTTGCAATAGTCTAAACCTGCTATCATTGCCGTTTCCTTGCCAAAATTTCTTGATAAATTTAAATAATTAATTCTTTTATCTTTTTCTCTTAACTCTTGCATTATTTGTAGGGTTTTATCTTTACTTCCATCGTTTACTAGTAAAACTTCAAAGTCATAAGCCCTATTGTCATCCATTAGTGTTTCTAATCTTTCATATAGCATATGTAATACTTCTTCTTCATTATATGCTGGTACTAAAATTGTGACTAATTTTTTATTTTCTTCCATAACGATAAGTTCTCCCTTATGAATTGTATATACAATAGTTATACCATATTTTGAGAAAATACACAAGTAAAATAGTTGTAGTTATTGAATTGACTTATAGCCAGAGGTTATCCATGATTTATGTAATGACGAATGCGATTGTTACACAATCTTAAAGCTTTGCTTTTAGATTGTGTTAGACCGTTTCCTTGGAGAGGCTCATGCAAGTTTTAGCTTAGAAGACCAATGAACGTTTCATGAGCCGAGGAATGAAATAAATCATGAATAACCTTGGCCCAAAGAAAACTTTAAATATCAAATTTTCGCATGATGCAACAGCTTATACGTTCTACAAATGTTGCAATCCTTACAAATGGAGATTCTGCCTTCAAAGATGAGTTTTAAAGTATTAATAAATTCGTCTTCTTCATCAATTAAATGAATTTCAATTTTTTCTGGCAATATTGTCAAGAGGGTATTTAAAGCAAAGTCGTTGGAGGAGAATGAAATATCTGATAAATATTTGGCACTAAAAACTTTTTCAGATGTCGTAACAATATTTTTGTCTTCGTCTAATAAGATAGACTCTCCGTCTGTGTAGATTAAGTGTAACGTTTGTTTTGTTGCTGTTTTTGACTCAATATAAATGCGAAGCAAGTTAATGAATTCGTTATATTCTTTTTCAATAACAAATTGATTGACAGCAATGTCAACAATATTATCTAAATATTTCAAATATTCCTGTAATCGAAATCTTACAAATCCATCTAACACAATCGAACTGCTCTCCTGCAAATAATTGGTAATTGCATTTTGAATGAGTTCTTGCTTTAGTCCTTGCTTGGTATACTCTTCTGACTGCATTACTTTCATACAATGTTGATTAATTTGATTTTTTTCATATTCTTCAAAATAAAAATAGTTAAAATTTAAAATATGTCGTATCATTCTTTCTTCATAAAAGTTTAAAATTACTTCACAAAGCAAGAATGATAAAAACTCTTCAAATTCTTTTATTTTTTCTCCACGATAATGGATAATAATATTTTCATAAATTTTAAATTTCTGTTTAGAATAAATTAAGTTTGGAAAATCAATTTCTTCAATTCGATTTAGCAGATAATCCAGCACATTTTGTTCATTGGTTTTTATGCAAAATGATTTTGTCATTTTTAGGTCAATCTCCTTTCCATATGTAGTATTATCTACTAAAAACTGTTAGATATTCATATTTTATTCTTTAGCCATTAAAATGGTAACATGTTCCACTAGAAGATTGCATTTAATCCCCCTTTTAAATTGTACACTTCTTGGTACCCCATATTTTCTAAAATTTGCTTTGCCTTTTGACTGCGATTGCCTGAAGAACAGCAAACCACAATTAATTTTGATTTGTCAGGAATTATTTTTTCTATTTGTTTTTGTATATCATATAAGGACACATGAATTGCAGTTGGCAAGTGTCCTTCCTCAAATTCTTGTTTACTGCGAACATCAATTAAAGCGCCATTTTCCTGTCTTAATATTTTTTTTGCTACTTCATAGTTAATATCATTATCCATCACGCTACGATAAAAAACTTTTTTGATTTTTTGAAACATTTTTCTCTTCCTCTCCTATTATTTCTTTGTCTTTTCTTTACTATTCTTCATTGAAAATTGCTTCATAAAATTACAATTTTCTAGAACCTAAAAAACGACAATATTCATACTATATCATATGAATATTGTCGTTTTTTGTTATTATTTTCTATTTATTTTTTCTGTGTTTGTTCAAATTGCCATACTGCCAATTTTTTCTCTTGTGCAATAGTAACTGCTGTAATTGTTGCAACATAAATAACTAGGCCAATTGGAAGTATTAGGCGGTTGAAAGGAACTCTCGTAATTGCAATTAAACTAAAGTAGGTAGCCTCTATCATGGCAGTATTGATGACATATTTTGCTACAATTTTCCAAACCCCTAAATTTCTAAAGCGTATCATGCTATAAGCTAGAATAATTACTCCCGAAATACTACAAGGTAAAATATATGGTTTTACAATACTTGAAAGTCTTACTTTTGGTTGATGTACCACAGTAATTTCCTCTACTTTGTTTTGTAGTTCATATTTTTCATTGATTTTTGTATTCAAACTTTCTAATTTTTCATCTAAATTTTCAATGTCTTTTTCTCTAATAGTAATTGCTACCATATCCTCAAAAAGTTCTACCTTTTGTATTAAAACGCTACTTGTTCCAAATACCTCTTGTACAATTTGTTTGACCTCTTGATTATCAAATTCTTTTCCAAGATAAAGTTCCATTTTAATACTCTTGCTATACACAGCATCGACATTAAATCCTTTTGATCCAATCATAATGCCACCAACAAGAATAATACAAATTAAAATTGCATAAATGATTTTTTTCATATTTAATCCCTCTTTTTCTATCTATTTTCCTGCATTTACTAGTAAAGTTCTTGTAATTACAACATTGTAAATAGCACAGGTCATTAAGCCCCAGAATAAAGTCGTTCCAAAGCTAAAGATTGGAAGCCATCCTGAAAAGCACAATGTCACGGCAATGATTGTTGCTGGAATTAGTATCAATAAAGACTTTAAAGTTGCCTCCCTAAACTGTAGGTTGATTCCTTCCTCTTTATTTTTCTGTAATAAGTTTAGTAAATAAATGCTAAAAATATAATTCATGACAAAGCTAATGAGAAGTCCTGCTATTCCTTCGATGGTAATAACAACATTAGTATAACGAATAACTAATAGTAAGCTAGCCGCATAGCCAATATGGCAAATAGCAACGAGTAAACCGTTTTTTCGATATTTGACAACCAACGCCAATAGTGCTACTACTATGATAACTAATAATATAATTGCTGGTATAGATAACATTTCTATAGTAATATCAGACTTTACATATTTGTTTGCTGTAATAGAATACGTAAGTGGCATTTCACCTGTATTTAATAAAACTGCCAAGTTTGATGCTTCTTGTAAGTAGCTTTGGATGGTGCTAACATCGGTTGTACTTTGACCAATTGACATTTGGATAACACCATTGGCAATTTCTTCTTGAAAATAAGTAGATAATAGAGTACTATCATCAATTTTTAAAGTAACCTTTTTAGTAGTTGCATTGCCCTCTTCATCAGTTGTTTTAACGTAAGTATTACTAATATCCTTTAATTTTGCCTGTCCTTCTTTATTGAAATTGATTGTTAAATATACAGCTGTTCCCTCATTTGTTGTTCGATAACCCACTTGTGCATTTTTGATGTCACTATTAGTTAGTAAAACATCTCCATCATCGTTGACAACTGTAAATGATCCCTTAATTGCCATATATTGAACAAATAAATCCGTATTATCATTTTCTGTTAATTGTACAAACAATTTTCCTGTTGTCTCATCTTGTCGAATAATAAAGTCTTGTACATTCATTTGCTTTAATCTTTGTTCTATCAATTGTTTTGTTTTTTCATAATTTTCTTTTGTGAGAGAATCCTTTGAATTAATTGGCTCTTCTTTGGCAGTTGTATTTTCGCCCTCTTGTGACACAATGTTTCCATCTTTATCATAATAAACAGTTTTGGTCGAGTCATTTATTTCCATTGTGATACTTCTTGTTCCTTTTAAGTCCATTCCTAACTGATATTCTGGAATAACACTTTCTACAAATTTTGTGTTTTTAACAAAAATTCCTCCAAAAGAGACTAAAGAAATTAAAATAATAACTAGTACTGTTAATACAATTTTTAATATTTTTTCTGCTTTCATTGTTACAATTCCTTTCATAATAATTTTGTATCATTAATCATTAATTCAAACCTAATACCTAAATATTTTGCTGCATTTTTGCTCATCATAGTACGGTCCATAAAAATTTCAAAGTAATCTAATACTGGAGATATTTCAGTGTCAATGGTTAAATCTAATATCACCTTTTTGTGTTCCTTGTCAATAATAAATTCTGAGTCTGTTACCGCATAATTAACTTTATCATGCTTATCAAAAGTTGCCATATTATGATTGACTACTCTATCACGATGTGCGTCAGACTTGTCTGCTAAGATCAGTGCTGCAGAAATATCGCTTACCGCTGTTCCAGTTTGTTCATCATGATTTCCGATTGCCATCATAATTTCCGTTCTCTTTTCAATCTCCATTCCCATATCTTTTAAAATGTCATATGCAAGAATTGCTCCTGTGTGTGCATGGTCTACACGATTGACACAGTTACCAATATCATGCATGTAGCCCGCAATTTTAGCCAGTTCTACTCGCTCTGTTGGATAATCTAAAGCTTGTAACAATTCACCTGCTCGCTCAGAAACAATACCAATATGTCTGAAGGAATGCTCTGTATAGCCTAATGCATTAAGTTGCTTTTGTGAACTAAGAATGAGTTGTTGCAACTCTTCATTTTTCTTGACATCTTCTAATGTAATCACTTTTTCCTCCTTAGGTTAATTAAAATCTTTTTAAATTTTATCCCAAAATGCAAAAAATAGCAACCTTTTTACAGAATTTCTGTAAATTTTTAGTTGCTATTTTTCGACAACGTAAAAGTAATAACTATTGTCATTATTTCAAGTTGACTCCAATAATTCCACCTAAAATTCCAGTAACCACTCCGATGACAAGCATTATCAAAGAATTGGTGGTAAGCGAAAAGCCTGTAAAGCATAGGCTTGAGGCTAAGTATAAAACAAGAATATAAATAAGCCCTACCGTTCCCCCATTCATTAAGCCATTCTTCTTAATTTTCATACTGCTAATAGAACTTCCAACTAAAATGCTAATGCCTGTGATGGTTAAAATAACTGGCGTAATGGTGTTTTCTGATAAGTTTGTATGCGTTAATAATAAGGCAAAAATCAACAACAATACTACAGATAAAACAATTGCAAATATGCTTCCTTTGAGAATACGAAATAAATTTTTCTTAAATTCACTTTCTTCCTTGGTAACTGTATTTTTAACGGTTGCTTCTTTATTCATAGGTTCCTCCTAATATTCATAACATTCTCTATTTTATTATATGAGCTTATTATGAAATTAGAACTTGAGGCTATTTGTTATATTTCACTTATCTTGCAAAGGTTCTAATTTCTTCTTGTACTTTGCCAATAAAATTAGATAATAACATTTGTCCAATGTCTCCTTCTTTTCTAGAACGAACACCTACACTGTTTGCTTCAACTTCTTTTTCGCCTATAATTAACATATATGGAATTTTGTTTACTTGTGCCTCGCGAATTTTGTAACCTATTTTTTCTTGTCTTCCATCGACTTCTGCTCTAATGCCATGTTCTAATAGCTTATTGCATACTTCTTTTGCATAGTCTAATTGATTATCGGTAATAGGCATTACTTTCACTTGTGTTGGAGCAAGCCATACTGGTAAAGCGCCTTTTGTTTCTTCTAAGTAATAAGCAATAAATCGATCAATGCTTCCTAAAATTGCTCTATGAAGTACTACCGGTGTTTTCTTTTCGCCGTCTTTATCAATATAACTTAAATGAAATCTCATTGGTAAGCAAAAGTCTAATTGACAAGTTGATAAGGTATATTCATTTCCCACAGCTGGTTTTACTTGAACATCTAATTTTGGTCCATAGAAGGCTGCCTCTCCTATTTTTTCTTCGTATTCAATTCCAATATCATTTAATACTTGTCTTAAGGTATTTTCAGCATTATTCCACATGTCATCGTCTGGATAATATTTTACTTTATCCTCTGGATCTCTTAAGGAGAGTTCAAAGCGATAATTTGTAATTCCTAGTTCCTTGTATACGTCTAAAATTAAGTTCACAACACTTTGAAATTCTGACTCAATTTGTTCATGGGTCACAAATAAATGTGCATCATTTTGGCAGAAAGTTCTTACCCTTTCTATTCCTTTTAAGGTTCCACTCGATTCAAATCGACAGTCTCTTGCGACCTCTCCAATACGAATTGGCAAATCTCTGTAAGAATGAATTTCATTGGCGTATATCATCATATGGTGTGGGCAGTTCATCGGTCTTAATACAAATTCTTCACCTTCTACTTCCATTTTAGGGAACATTCCATCTTTATAGTGGTCCCAATGTCCTGAGGTTTTATATAAATCTACTGTGCCAAGTGGTGGCGTTAAAACATGTTTATAACCAAGCTTCTTTTCTTTTCCCTTAATGTAGTTTTCTAGTAATTCCCATACAACATATCCATTTGGCAAATACATTGGAAGTCCTTTTCCTACTAAGTCATGAGTCATAAAAATTCCTAACTCTTTGCCTAATTTTCTATGGTCTCTTTGTTTTGCTTCCTCTAATTTTTGTAAATATTCTTCTAGTTCACTTGCCTTAGGGAATGAAATTCCATATACTCTTTGAAGCGTTTGATTTTTAGCATCACCCCTCCAATAAGCTGAAGACATAGCAGTTAACTTAAATGCTTTTACTTTGCCTGTACTCATGATATGAGGACCTGCACAAAGCTCTTTAAATTCTCCTTGGTCATAAAAACTAATTTCTTCATCTTCTGGCAATTCTTCAATTAATTCTACTTTGTAAGGTTCTTTTCTTTCTTTTTCTAGTTTAATTGCCTCTTCTCTTGGAAGAGTGTATCTTGTCAAAGGTAAATCCTCTTTAATGATTTTTTTCATTTCTTCTTCAATATTAGCTAAGTCTTCTTCCGTAAATGGTTTTTCCACATCAAAGTCATAATAGAAGCCATTGCTAATGGATGGTCCTATGGTTAATTTAACGCTATCCCCATAAATTCTTTTGACAGCTTGTGCTAAAATATGAGAGGTGGTATGCCAATAGGCTTTTTTTCCATCCTCATCATCAAAAGTTAAAATTTCTAGTTTGCAGTTTTTTTCAATTAAAAAGCGTAAATCTTTTACTGCTCCGTCTACTCTTCCTGCCATTGCATTTCTTGCTAGTCCGTCACTAATTTGTTTTGCTACTTCTAAAATAGAACTTCCTTCTTGCACTTCTATTTTAGAACCATCTTTTAATTCTACTTGTACCATTTTTTCCTCCTTTTTACACATGTTATATTATATCATACAAATTTTTAAATGTATAGCCTTGCTCTCTTAAGTAAGAGATAACGTCTGGTAATGTTTCAGCTGTCAAGCTTTTATTAGGTGCATCATGCATTAAAACTACAATACTGTTTTTTCCTTTTGTAGTACTCTTTAAGTTTTTCATAATATCCTCTTTTGTTCTTGCTCCATCAGCATCATTGGTAAGAGCATTCCAGTCTAAATAGGCAACGCCTTTTTCTTTAAAAATTTTCTTTGCTTCTACTTTGATACTATTATAATATCCCCCTATAGAGCCTCCTGGAAAGCGAAAAACATTAGAATGATAATTTGAATTTCCTAAAGCATTTTGAATTAAGCTTTCTGTCTTTTGGTATTCTTCAAAGGCGCTATTGTTATTGGCATATACTGTTTTATATACATGAGAATAGCTATGATTTGCAATATAATGTCCTTGCTCATATTCTTGTTTTAATATGTTCGGATTTGATTTTACCATAGTTCCTAATACAAAAAAAGTTGCCTTGATATTTTGTTGTTTTAAAATTGCTAAAATTTTTGGTGTTACTGTTGTCGATGGTCCATCATCAAATGTTAAGAATGCCCTTTTTTCCCCTTTTGAGCTGTATATATTGTTAATTGCTTCTAGTTGTGTTTCGGTGAAAGGAGCTTGATTTTGTGTACTTTCTTCTCCTCCCCCTTTTGTATTTTGCTCTTCTTGTATTGTTTGATTTTCAGTATTCCTTGTAGTACCTTCTGTTTGTTCTTCGATTTGATTTTGTGTATTTTCATTCTCTTTCACTATACTTGTATGTAAGTGATTTGCCAATTTCATTGCTGCAAAAACAGATAATGCAATAGCGGTAACGGCTATTAAAATAATTAAAATAATTACTTTTGTATTATGTTTTTTGGGAATACTTTCCACATCATATATCATCATAAAAAAACCCCTTAAATCGACATTGTTTTCAAATAGTAGTATACACCTTTTTTTGAAAATTGAATAGTCAATTTAAGGAAGTTTTTAAATTTTATTCTTCTTTGGTCGTATTAAGGTTGAAAAGCTTCATCAATTCCACCACCACAATTGGCATAAATACTAAAATCACAATTTCTATGATGTTTTGTATTGGTAGCACAGGAACGCTAAAAAGATTTCTTAATGCTGGTACAAATAAAATAACAAGCATTAAGGCTGTTGAAACAATTGTTGCTAAAATTAATTTGCGATTGTTAAAAATTCCCGTTTTGAAAATTGATTTTTGATTATTTCGAACATTATATACATGTACTAATTCTGAAAGAGCTAATACTGTAAATGCCATTGTTTGGGCAATTTGTACTTTTACCTCCGCTTCTGAAAGTGTTCTGACTCCCCCATTTGCTTCTACCATTTCTACTATTGGCAGGCTTTCTGCTGAAGTGGCAAGCCCTAAGCCAAAAGCGATAAGTGTTAATGCCCCTATCATAATTCCTTGGTACACAATTCTCCATACCATTCCTTTGGTAAATACACCTTGCTTTGGCTTTAAAGGTTTGCGGTTCATAATATCCTGTTCTGCGGGGTCCACCGCTAAAGCTAATGCTGGCAAGGAGTCGGTGACTAAGTTAATCCATAAAATATGAATTGGAAGCAAAGGAACAATGAGCTCAATTGGAATATTGAACCATTTACTGAATAATGGTGTTAGCAAAATAGCAAAAAATAGAACAATTACCTCTCCTACATTGCTTGAAATCAAAAACTGAATTGCTTTTAAAATGTTATCGTAAATACGCCTTCCTTCTTCTACGGAAGAAACAATGGTAGCAAAATTATCATCTGTTAAAATGACATCTGCCGCTTCTTTAGACACGTCAGTTCCTACTATTCCCATCGCACAGCCAATATCTGCTGTTTTTAATGCCGGTGCATCATTTACTCCGTCTCCTGTCATAGCAACAATTTCGCCATTTGCTTGCCATGCTTTGACAATTCTCACTTTATGCTCTGGTGATACTCTAGCATACACGCTATAATTTCTAATATTTCTAATAAGGTCTTCATCAGACATTGCCTCTAAGTCTGCTCCCGTAATTGCCTCACTTTCCTCTTGCAAAATTCCTAACGTTTTCGCAATGGCAACCGCTGTAATTTTATGGTCTCCCGTAATCATCACTGTTTTAATACCTGCTGTTTTACATTTTGCTACCGCCTCTTTTACTTCCTCTCTTGGTGGGTCAATCATTCCTACCATACCAACATAAGTCAAGTTGTTTTCAATTGTTTTCATCTCTTCTTCTGTTGGTTCATGGTCTATTTCTCGATATGCCATGGCAAGAACTCGAAGTGCATTTTTCGCCATTGCTTCATTCGCTACCATAATAGTTTGCTTATAATTTTCTAAATCTGTTTTAATCTGACCAGATTCCATATAGCTACTGCATACCCTTAATAGCTCGTCTACTCCTCCTTTGGTATACACAGCATATTTTCCTTCTGCCAACTGATGAACGGTTGTCATTAATTTACGGTCTGAATCAAAAGGAATTTCCTTCACTCTAGGATATTGTGTTAACATTGGTGGATTAAAATCTAATTCAAATGCCATGTCAATTAACGCTGTTTCGGTTGGGTCCCCTGTTAAAGTATTATTCTCTCCCACTTTGGTATCATTGCAAAACATACTAATGGATACTAATTTTGTTAGTTCTTCTGTGGCTTGTTCCATATTAATTGCTTGCAAATTGAACGTTTTTCCACTATAGAATACTTTTTCTACCTTCATTTTATTTTGCGTTAACGTTCCTGTTTTATCGGAGCAAATGACTGTGGTACTTCCTAAGGTTTCGACTGCTGGGAGTTTTTTCACAATGGCATGCTTTTTCACCATTCTTTGTACACCAATGGCAAGTACAATGGTAGATACAGCAGCTAGTCCTTCTGGGATGGCTGCTACTGCTAAACTTACTGCTGTCATGAACATGTCCATTGCATTTTTACCATAGCATAAACCGATGACAAAAATGACAATGCAAATGACAATGGCTCCTATTCCTAATGTTTTTCCTAATTGATTAAGTTTTTCTTGTAGAGGAGTTTGTGTTTCTTCTACCTCATTAATCATACCTGCTATTTTTCCTACCTCGGTGTTCATACCAGTAGCAACTACTACCCCGGTTCCTCTTCCATAAGTAATTAAGCTAGACGAAAACACCATATTGACTCTATCACCAATGCCGACTGTTTCTTGTTCAATCGCTTCGGTTTGTTTTTCAACAGGAACAGATTCTCCTGTTAAAGACGCTTCTTGTACCTTTAAGTTAACCGCTTCTAGTAATCTTAAGTCTGCCGGCACATAATCGCCTGTATCTAATACCACAATATCGCCTGGTACCAATTCCTTGGAAGGAACAACTGTCACTTTTCCATCACGAATGACTTTTGCCACATGAGAGCTTAACTTTTGTAACGCCTCTAGTGATTTTTCAGCTTTGTTTTCTTGTGCCACCCCGATAATCGCATTTACAATCACAACAATTAAAATAATGATAGTATCAGTAAAGCCTTCACCCTGATAGTAACCTACAATTCCTGAAATAATTGCTGCGATAATGAGAATAATGATCATGAAATCTTTGAATTGTTCTAAAAATTTGACTAGCAAGCTTTTTTTCTTTTTAGCTGTTAATTCATTACTGCCATATAATTCTCTGTTGTTTTGTACCTGATTACTAGATAAACCTTGTTTTTCTTCTATATGGAAATATGATAATACATCTTCCTTTGATTCATGAAACCAATTTTTATCTTTCATAGCTTGTTCTCCTAAATTTTGTTTTTTATATTTTAGTCTAAAAAATATGTATGTTCTTGACTATAAAATAAATTAAAAACGAGACATCTTTTACTTCATCTTTTCTTTCATGTTTACTAACGTATTGAGTGCCTCAATTGGGGTTAAACCATTTAAATCTACCTTGTCTAGCTCATGAGCAATTTCTGCCAATTTATAATTGTACAAATCTAGTTGCCCTGCAGTGACTTTTTTATTTTCCTTTTCCCCAGCTTTTTGTGTTAAAATATTTTTTCTTTCAATAGATTTTAAAATTTCATTTGCTCTTTTTGTCACAGGGGCTGGTACTCCTGCTAGTTTTGCCACATGCACGCCATAGCTTTCGTCCGTTCCTCCTGCCACAATTTTTCTTAAGAAGATAATATCTTCTCCTTTTTCTTTGACAGCAATAGAGTAGTTTTTCACTCCCTCAATGGTATCTTCTAATGAAGTTAATTCATGATAATGGGTAGCAAATAGTGTTTTTGCTCCACATGTTTCTTTATTGCAAATATGTTCTGCTACTGCCCATGCAATAGATAACCCATCATAAGTAGAAGTTCCTCTTCCAATTTCATCTAAAATAACTAAGCTGTTAGCTGTTGCCTCTTTTAAAATGGTGGCAACTTCCATCATTTCTACCATAAAAG
Organism: Clostridia bacterium; assembly: GCA_017479865.1. GTDB lineage: Bacteria > Bacillota > Clostridia > TANB77 > CAG-508 > CAG-273. The sequence continues at coordinate 42,342 of JAFVBS010000017.1, read as the reverse complement.
TACTTTGTCCCATGCTTAAATCGTCAGAGGCTCCAACTCTGGTGAAAATTTTATCAACCACTCCAATTTTTGCATAAGAAGCAGGAACAAACGAGCCACATTGTGCCATTAATGTAATTAAAGCTACTTGCCTCATATAGGTGGATTTTCCTGCCATATTAGGTCCTGTAATAATGGCTAAACGATTGGTATTTTTGTCTAAGTAAGTATCATTGTCTACAAAGCTACCAGTTGGTAGTATTTTCTCTACGACAGGATGTCTTCCATTTTTTATATCAATCACACCACTATTGTCGACAATTGGCATCACATAATTCATGTCATCTGCTACAGTAGCAAAAGAAGTTAATACATCTAAAATGGCTACTACTCTTGCAGAATTTTGCACTCTTACAATTTGTGCCTCAATTTGGTCTCGAATATCACAGAACGCGTTATATTCCAAGGTGACTACCTTTTCCTCTGCTCCTAAAATTTCATTTTCTACTTTTTTGAGTTCTTCAGTGATATAACGTTCCCCATTAGTTAGGGTTTGCTTACGAATATATCTGTCTTCTGGCACCATATTTAAATTTGATTTTGTTACTTCAATATAATAGCCAAATACTTTGTTAAAACCTACTTTTAAGCCTTTAATACCTGTCGCCTCACGCTCTTTTGCTTCAATTTCTAGTACCCAATTTTTTCCCTCTGTAGTTGCCTTTTTCAAATGGTCAATTTCTTCATCATATCCCAGTTTGATAATGCCACCCTCTTTGATTAAAATTGGTGGGTCCTCTACAATTGATTTTTCAATCATGTCATGCACATCTGCTAATACATCTAGTTCTTGATACAATTTTTGTAAAAGGGGCGATTTTGTATTTGCTAATATTTGTTTCACATCAGGAAGCTGTTTTGCTGAATTTTTCAAAGAGATTAAATCTCGTGCATTGGCGCTTCCATACGAAATTTTTCCTGCTAATCTTTCTACATCATATACTTTTTTCAAAGAGTCTGTGATATCTCCTCTTAACATGATATTTTCTTTTAATTCTTTAACCGCTTCTAAACGTTCCTCGATTGTAGCCACATCAATGAGCGGATCGTTAAGCCATCTACGAAGCAGTCTGCCTCCCATGGAAGTAGCAGTTTTATCCAGTACCCAAAGTAAAGTACCTTTTTTGTTTTTATCTCTTAGTTTTTCTGTAATTTCCAAGTTTCTTCTAGCATTGGCATCTAAATTCATGTAATGAGATATACTATAAAAAATAATTTTATGAATATAGTCCAAATTATTCTTTTGCGTGTTTTTCAAATAATTGATTAATCCATTGCTACTAGCTACACAAAATAAAGAATTAGAGATATTCTTTTTTTCAGTATTGTCTTCTCCCACAATTTCATACATGTTTTGAAATAATTTTTCGTCTGTGTCAAAATTTTCTTCTGCCAATAAAGAGAAGTATACTTCGAATCTTTCTCGAATAATACTAAGTTCTTGTGTAGACTCATACATGGTTGGATTAACGACAATTTCAGCGGGTTGGTATCTTGAAATTTCGTCTAATACTGCCGAAAAATTATGATCTTCCTTCATTTGCGTGGTTCTAAAGTCTCCTGTGGTTAAGTCGCAAACGCTAATACCATAGAACAATCCATTTTTGTAAATTGACATAATATAATTGTTTTTCTTTTCTTCTAGCAAGTTCGATTCCATGACCGTTCCTGGGGTTACTACACGAATAACATCACGCTTTACAATTCCTTTGGCTTGCTTTGGATCTTCTAGTTGCTCGCAAATAGCTACTTTGTATCCTTTTTCAATTAATTTGGCAATATAGGTTTCTGCAGCATGATAAGGAATGCCACACATTGGTGCTCTTTCTTCTTGTCCGCAGTCTTTTCCCGTTAGCGTAAGTTCTAGTTCTCTTGATGTCGTAATGGCATCATCAAAAAACATTTCATAAAAATCGCCTAAACGATAGAACAAAATGCAATCTTTATATTCTTCTTTTTTCTCCAAATAGTGTTGCATCATTGGTGAATATTCTGCCATGATTATACTTCCTTTCTCCCTTTCAAATACCACATATGTTCTGAAACAATGGTAACAGGAACTACCTGCCCAATGAGTTCTTCTGAACCTTCTAGAACAACAACTTTGTTCGAATCTGTTCTGCCTGTTAGCATGTTTTCATTGTTTTTGCTTTTTCCTTCAATGAGTACTTTTTGAGTGGTCCCTACATAGGTTTGATTTTGCTGTGCAATTTTACTTTCGACTAATCGTTTTAGCCTATCAAATCGTTCATGCTTGGTTGCTTCTGGTACTTGGTTTGGCATTTGAGCACCAGGAGTTCCTACTCTTTTAGAGTAAATAAACATATATACTTGTTCAAACCCTACTTGTTTTACTACATCCAAAGTATCAGTAAAATCCTCTTCTGTCTCTCCTGGAAAGCCAACAATAATGTCAGTAGAAAGTGTCAAATTTGGAATAGTTTGTTTCATTTTTTCTACCAACTGTAAGTATTGTTCTTTGGTATATTTACGGTTCATTTTGTTTAATACCTGCGTACTTCCTGATTGTAATGGTAAATGAACAAATTTGCACACTTTGTCACAATCACGAATTGCTTCAATCACATCATCTGTAAAATCCTTTGGATGGGGGGAAATAAAGCGAATTCTTTCAATTCCTTCAATTTCATTGATGGCACGGAGCAGTGTTGCAAAAGAGTTCACTCCTTCATATTCCGACTCGCTATTGCTCCTTGTATACCCCTGTTGACACGAAACAGAAGGTTTCGACAACAGGTTATTCTCAAAAGGAATTCCTTTTTCTTTTTCACTTCTTAAATAGGAATTCACATTTTGTCCTAATAGCATAATTTCTTTGTAACCTTGTTTGCTAAGCTCTTGAATTTCATCTAATATGTCTCTTGGGCTTCTGCTTCTTTCACGTCCTCTTACATAAGGAACAATGCAATAAGTACAAAAATTATTGCATCCATTCATGATGGTAACAGAGGCTTTAACACTATCTTCTCGTTTAATTGGAAGTCCCTCAATCACTTCTCCGTCAATATCTAAAATGTCTTCAATTCTTTTTCGATTGATTAGAATTTGATAAATATCTTCTGCAAATTTATGCAAGGTATGAGTCCCAAAAATGATATCTACAAATGGATAGCTTTGTTTTAATTTTTCTACAATGTGTTTTTCTTGCATCATGCAACCGCCAATGGCAATGATGGTTCCTTTTGTTTCTTTAAACTTTTTAATTTCTCCCAGTTTACCAAATAGTTTGTCCTCTGCATTTTCTCTCACACAGCATGTGTTAAAAACAACTAAATCTGCTTCTTCTATCTTTTCAGTTTTACAATAATTCATTGTTTCCATCATACCACAAAGTTTTTCCGAGTCATTCTCATTCAATTGGCATCCCATGGTATAAATAGCATATTTTAAGTTTTTTCCTTCATTTATTTTTGCTACTTTTTGTGCCCATTCCACTTGTTTTGTTATATCAATTTTTTCCACGCTAAATTCCTCCAATTTGCTCATATTTTATCGTATTTTTTTATATTTTGCAATAGGCGTTTGAGACTAAAAAAATAATGTGAACCGCTTCACACTATTTTTTCTTGTTTTATTGAATTCCATATTTTTTCTTGAATTTATCTGCTCTACCACCTGTTGTTTCTCTTTTTAAGTTTCCTGTCCAGAATGGATGGCAATTTGAACAAACATCAACTTTCATGTCTGATTTTGTTGAATTTGTTTTCATTACATTACCACAAGCACATGTAATTGTTGCTTCTGTATAGTTTGGATGTAATCCTTCTTTCATTTTGTATTCACCTCTTCTTTAACCTTATTTTTATCAAAACGCTGTTACTAATTATAACACAGTTTATTTTTATTTGCAAGTGTTATTTTTGTTTGTTTGCTTCTTGTTGTTCCATAACGTATTGTGCAGAAGCAGATACTTCTTCTTTCATGGAAGCTTTATGAACAAGCTTGTTAATAACATTAAATAAACAAGCAATAATTAAAACAAATAATAATACCTTTTTCCATATTTTTGCTGCCATGTTTGTATCCTCCCTCTGTTTTCCATAAATTTATTATACTATACTTTTCAAAAAAGTCAAGAGAAAAGCACCATTCTGAATGAACAATTCTTTCCCTTTTCGTCATTTACTTGGAACAGTAGCGACAAAGGATTGCTTCTAAGCCAATGGATAAATCAATTAAGCCTATTTTGTAATTGGCATCCAAGTCAATCAATTCTTCAATAATTTTTCTAAGTTCTGCTTCTTCAAAATATTTTGCTTGGTTTTTATATTTCACTGTTAAAAACATTTGATTCGGTTTCAAATTCATAGCAGTCGCTAAGTCTTTGTGATAGCTTTCAGCTATTTTAACAATATATAGTTTTTTAAAATGATTGTATAGCGTAACCAATATTTTTTGTAATGGTTCTTTATTGGCAACCAATCCGCTTAAAATATTTAATGCTTTTGGAATATCTTTTTTCCCTAAATTGTCTGTCAAGTCAAAAATGACTGCTTGAATTTGTTTGATGCATAGTTTATCTATATCTTCTTTTTTTATTGTTACACCTTTTCCAACATATTCAATTAGCTTTCTTATTTCATTCATAAGGTCTTGCATATTGGTACCACAACATTCCACCAAATACTTGGCAACATTGTCATCGATGTTTACTTCATAAGCTGCAGCCACTTTTCTTAAATTGGTAACTAATTCAGGAAGTTTTAATAATGCAAATTCTTTTACTTCTCCTACCTTTTCAATTGTTTGATAAAGTGTGTTTTTCTCTGCTTCTTCCTCGACAAATACTAAGGTGATTTCATCTTGTAATTCTTTTGCATTCGCTGCCAAATAATTGGCAATTTTTTCTGTTAAAGGGAGTGCTTCTTCTGTTTTGATTTTTGTCTTTTTTGCTGTTGTTTTTGCTTTGCTTGCCGTCTTTTTTTCTTTTTTGAATAATCCTGTATTGCGTGCAATCAGTAGTTTTTGTGCGTACCCAAAAGCAGGAGTTTCGATATCTGAAATTAAGTTTCCCACATTGCTTTCATCAATAGGAATGTAGTTAATTCCTTGTATCAATTCTCCAAATTCTTTTTTTATTTTTTTCAATCTTGCCTCAAGAAGATACGTTTCTTCTCCATATAACAAATAGACACTCATTGAATTGTTCCTTTTCTAGATTATAGCTTTTCAGCAAATTTTGCAGAGTGGGCATGGCAAATTGCCGCCGCCATGCTATCTGTTGTATCATCTAACTTAGGAAGACTTTCTACTTTTAAAATGGTTTTTACCATTTTTTGCACTTGCATTTTGTCTGCTCTTCCATAGCCTACCACAGATTGTTTAATTTGCAACGGTGTATATTCATAAGTAGGAATACCTTTTCGGCACCCTACTACTAAAATCACGCCTCTTGCCTGTGCCACATTAATAGCTGTTTTAGCATTGTTGTTAAAAAATAGTTCTTCCACTGAAATGGCATCTGGGTGATAGGTATCGATAATTTCTTCCAGTTCATTATTTAGTTTCAAAAGTCTTAATGGAAAGGATTCTCCTGCCTTTGTAAGTACAGCTCCTGAAGTAATTAATTGAAACCTGTTTCCAATATAATCTATCACGCTGTAGCCTGTGATGGCAAATCCGTGGGTCGATTCCTAGTATTCTCATTTTGATTACCTTCTTTTTATTATTTTATCTACAAGAGTATTCATAATTTATTTCATTCCTCGGCTCGGTGAAGCGTGCGTTGATCTTCTAAAGAAAACTTGAATGAGCCTCTCCAATCGCTTGCGCCCTCATTCTGCGTTTTCTTAAGAATACCAACTACCTTGCTTCATTCGCATTCGTCATTGCATAAATTATGAATACTCTTGACTCTGAAGATAGAGCTTTAAGAACTAATCGTCCTGATGATGACGAACAATAATGCGGAACACTTCTGCCACTGACCACGCTTGTGCAAATGCTCCTTTTGCTTCATAAGGCTTGCTAGAATCATAAATTTCACTAATACTTCCTACCGTAGAACGGTGATACATTTCTTCATAAAATGTTTTTTCTACTCTCTCAGCAAATTGGTGATATTGCTCTTGCAACTCTTTTTGCACTGTTTTGCTTTTTTCTGCCTCAATGATCTTCAAAAAGGCATCTGAATAGGCTCCTAATAGCCATGGCCAAGTAATTCCTTGATGATAGCTTAAATCTCTTTTCACTTGGTCTCCTTCATAAATATCACGATAGCCCATTTCTCCTTTTGATAACGTTTTGAGTCCATAAGGAGTCAGCAACTTGTTTGTTACAGTTTGTAATATTTGCTTTGCAACTTCAGAACTTGGATCAATTGCAGGATAAGTAGTAGAAAGGCTAAATAGTTGATTTGGTCTAATTCGATTGTCCCCTATTACATCATATAAGCATTTTCTTTTTTTGTTATAAAATTTTTTTGTAAAATTTGCTTGACACTTATCTGCCAATTCTGTATATTTTTTTGTTAGTTCTTTATTCTTATATAGTTTTGTCCAATCAGCCATGAGCCTCAGAGCATTATACCATAAACTGTTAATTTCTACTGCTTTGCCATTACGTGGAGTAACTGGCGTATTTCCTATTTTGACATCCATCCAAGTATTTTGGCTTGTCTCTGTTCCGACTGATAATAGTCCATCTTCCATGTCTAAATGAATGTTGTTACCATCTAAGTCAATTCCTGTAATATAGCTTTCGATGATTTTGATTAGTACATCATATAGTTGATTTTTCATAAATTCAAAATCATGAGTGTAATCTAAATATTTTTTCACCTGTTCAAATAGCAAAAGGGAAGCATCGACACTATTATATAATGGGCGATGTTCTTTATCAGCATAGCCATTTGGTACTAACCCATATTGAATGTCACGGATGCAAGTAAGTAATACCTCCTTGGCGATGGTAAATCTTCTTGTAAGTAATAATAACCCCTCGAAAGAAATTAAAGTATCTCTTCCCCAGTCTAGGAACCATGGGTATCCGGCAATAGTCGTATAAAGCGCAAAGGCAGGTCGATATACCACAAAATTGTCAGAAGCTATGATGTAGTCTCTCATGAGCAATTTGTAGTCATCACTAATTTCTTTTTTGCTATCTAACAAATAGGAATCGTATAACACACTTGTAATTCTAGTAATTTCTTGGTTAATCAAATTTTTACCATCTATTTCTTCTGGAATTGGTTCTAGGGAGCATACAAAACTTACAAATTTTTCTTCATTTGCCCTTAGTTTTACCTCATAAACTCCTGGAACAACTAGGTTTTCTTCCGCTGGTAGTCCTCGTTTTTCTTCTGATAAATAGTACATGTTATAAAAAATATCATGAGGATGTTCAATATATTTTCCCTCTGAAATAGAAAAGTAAATTGGTGCGTGCTTCTGATGGTTTAATACTACTTTTACTTTTTTTCCGTCCGCTTCTTGTTCTACTTGGAAATCAGCATTCTCGGTTATAGCATGGGTATCACGCAAATTGAGAATTGGTGCTAAAGTTAGTTTTGTTCTTTTGCTATTATTTTGAATATGATAAAGCACACAAACGGTATTTTTTCCATATTCCATACAAATAAACTTTTTGATAACTGCTCCATCTACCTCATAAGTAAAAATAGGAATATACTCTTTTTCAAATTTGGTTAGGTATTGATATCCTTGTGAGATATAGTTTTTTCCAATGTTGGTATAAAGGTTGTACTGTTTTCCGCCACTTTCAAAACTTTCATCAACTTTTGACAAAATGAGTTTTCGATCAGCTGGTGGATTGAATGGTGCTACCAGCAATCCATGATATTTGCTAGTATTAGCACCAACAATACTCGAACTGCTATATCCTCCAATTCCATTGGTAATAATCCAATCTTTCTTTAGTGCCTCTTCTAATTGTAAACTTTCTTTTTCATATTTCATTTGTGCATTTTCTCCCTTTATTCTAATTGTGTTTTATGATTGTTTTTTGAATGATGACATTTTGTTTTTATCAATTTTTTGTCTTTTTTCTTTTTGAATTTTCTTGTTTTTCTAATTCTTCAGTTGGAATTCCTGCTTTCATTCTCAATTTAATATCAGACTCTTGAATTGATTCGATTCTTTCTTTATATTTTTTAAAAAATTTACTTCCACCTTGCTTTTTCCTTGTATTTTTTTTATCACTAGCAGTATTCTTTTTATTTTGCTTTAAGGCTTTTTTTGCATTGTTTAATCTATCATTTAATAATACATATTTGGTATCATTTTGCATATCTTTGAATTTCAAGTCATCACAAATAAGTTGAATGATAGAGGCTGCAATTGCATCTGGATTATGTCTAATATATCCACCTGATACATGAGAAATTTCTCTTTGCATCAAATAAATTCCTTGTTCCTTTGCTTTTGCAGTATCAATTTCGACTAAGTCTTGTCCTTGCATGTTATACTTTCTAAGATATTCTGGAATAAGTTCTCCTGTATCATAAATACAATATTCTATCACGCCTTTTCCTGCATGATCTGTAATTGCTTTAATATGGTCAGATAGCGAATAATTATCAGTTTGCCCTGGCTCTGTCATAATATTGCTCACATAAATTTTAAAAGCCTTGCTTTCTTTAATTTCCTTTGCCACCCCTTTGACTAAAAGGTTAGGAATTACATTGGTATATAAACTACCTGGACCAATGACAATGGCATCTGCCTCTTCTATTGCCTCTAGCACTCCTGGTGCTAGTTTGCAGTTAGTTGGATTAATAAAAATACGATTAATTTTGCTAGTTCTTGTATTCACCAACTCTGGAATTTTATCTTTTCTTTCAATTACGGTTCCATCTTCTAATTCTGCACAAATGGTAATTGGCTCTAAGGTAACAGGAAGCACCTTTCCCGTAATATTTAATACCTCTTTGGCCTTTTCTATCGATTTGGTAAAGTCACCATATAAATTTTTCATTGCCAACAAATACACATCACCAAAAGAAAGAGATTGCAATTTTCCCTCTTGAAATTGATAATTCATGAGAGCTTCCATTTCTGGCTCATTTTTAGATAAAGCAACAAAACTTTCTTCTACATCGTCTAATGGCATTGTTTCTAGTATTTTACGAGAATCTGTGCTCTCTTCACCATAGTCAGAAACTGTAACAATAGCAGTAATATTATCGGTATAATTTTTAAGTCCCTTTAGTACCGAATTAAGTCCTGTTCCCCCTCCTATTGCTACAATTTTGGGTCCTTGATCATAAATTTTTTTATTGTAAATTAAGGATTTTACTTTGGAATCTTGCTTATTTTCATATCTTTCATCAGTTTCTTGTACCAATAGTTCTAATGTTCTTTTTTGCATATGAACAATGCCAATAATCACAAACACAAAGCCCACAACAAACACTGCAATAATTCTAGCTACTTCTATAAATTCTAACTGTTTTCCTGTTAAAATTTCTGCCATACCATAACATGCCAGTAGCATTCCTATTAAAATTAATAGCATCCATCGTTTCATTTTTGTTTCCGAGCGAAACCATCTAAAAAATCCCTTCATAATTCTTCCATTTGCTCCTTTTTATTCTCCTATGATTTTTACTTCTAATTCAATTTGCTTTCCACATTTTTCAAACACAGTTTTTTTTACGTGTTCTAAAAGTGTAATTACCTCTTGTGCCGTTGCATTTCCTTTATTGATGACAAAGCCGGCGTGAAGTGTAGAAACTTCGGCATCTCCTACATGATAGCCTTTTAATCCACATTCATCAATTAATTTGGCAGTAATAAAGTCATTACCTCTTTTAAAGGTACTCCCAGCACTAGGATATTGAAGTGGTTGCTTTGTCTTTCTGCTAATAGCATTCTCCTTCATTTTTGCTTGAATTTCTTCTTTTTTGCCATATGGCAATTCTAATGTCACATTAGTAATAATAAAATTATTTTGTTGAAAAATACTATGTCGATAATCAAATTGGCATTCTGCATTGTTGAATGATTTTGTGCATGAATTGTTGCTTTCTGTTTGATCCGTTAAATCACACTCTTTTTGGAGGCAAGTTACTTCCTTGACAATATTTTTCATTTCACCGCCATAGGCCCCAGCATTCATATAAACTGCTCCTCCAATGGTTCCCGGAATTCCTGCTGCGAATTCAAACCCTGCAATTTCTTTTTGTAAAAGCAATTGTGCTAGCATTGCATTTTTGACTCCTGCTCCTAAAGTAATAATGGCAGTATTTTCTTTTTGCTCTATGTTGATTTCCTCCATGGCTATTTTAATAACAATTCCTCGAATGCCATTGTCTTTAACTAATAAATTGGTTCCATTTCCAATAATAGTAATTGGAATGGAATTCTCTTGAGCGATTTTTAAAGCAGTTTTTAAGGTCTCTTCCTGGTTTGCTGTAATAAAAAAGTCTGCGTTTCCTCCAATTTTAAAGGAAGTATGGTTTTTCATTGGCTCATCTTGCTTAATACTCTCTGGTGCAATTTTTTGTAATAGTTTTTGATAAATTTGTTCTTTTTTCAAACAAATTCTCCTTACCTATGATATTTAGGTTTTTCAAAATAGCTCTACCTATAAACTTTTTGTAATATCTTATTCTTCTTTTTTTTGTTTATCACTCATAAGTGTGATGAATACGTAATTCATTTTTTTCTTTCTTATTATAACAATAATGACAAAAAAAGTAAAGTATTACGCTACTTTACTTTTTAAAATCTTCTTGCAAAACTATCACGAAGTTAAAATATTTTATTTTTTTTGAAAAAGTTCTTGACAAGGCGAACATTCTTTTGTATACTATTGAAAGATGAAGCGAACAATGTTTTGCTAATATATTTTTTCTTTAGGAGGGCAATATTATGAGTATTTTTAGACATGATAACAACGTTATTCCATACACGGTCACAAAGGCAATTCATTCTGATTTCTATATTGGAGTAGAAGCTGGTGAGGTAGTAATTAATGCTCCTTGGTATTTTTCTAAAAGGCAAATTAGGCAAATGATAAATGAAAAAAAGCAATGGATTCTTTCTAAAATGCAAGAATATCATATACAAAATAATATTGACACAGAAAGAGATGCTATTTATGTATTGGGAATTTCTCATCAAGTACATATTCGTTATCAATCTACGAAAACTCCTACTATTCAGTTAGTAAATAAAACAATTGAAATGATTCTTCCAAAGCAATATAAAAAATTAGAAGATGCACAAATTTCTAAAATTTTAATTGAAAAATTATATGCCAGAATAGCAGAACAAGAAATAGAAAGAGCAATGGAAAGAGCTAGGTTATTAATGGGCATTGCCCCTGAAGATTACAAAATTGAAAAAATAAAAAATAAAATTGCTATGTGTTCTACTGATGAAAAAATAATTACTATTCATCCAGACATTGCTATGTACAATAGAGATATTATTGACTATATTGTCATTCATGAATTTTGTCATCTAACCTACAAGACTCATGCAAAAGGCTTTTGGAAATTACTTAGCCAATATGTGCCTAATTACGAAAGATATGAAAAGATGCTTCAGAATTTAAATCATTAAAATAAATTCTAAAGCCACTAAATATTGTTGTTAATGCAATATCTTAGTGGCTAAATTTTAATCCATTATTATAATGTTAGCATATTTTTCTTTTGGAAATTCCGTATCATATTCTACACTTTCGAAAATTTCTGGCATATCTTCTTTAAATTTGAGTAATAGAGGAATTAGTAATTGTCTAATGGATGGATGAGTCATTTTTGCACATCTTAAGCTAAAAATATGCTTCCACTCTCTAATATTTGCTGTCATAGCAAATTCCGCAGCTGTACTATGTGGCAATAACATTCTTAACTGATCTGGGGTTGCTCCCTTTTCTGACATTTCCAAATATGCTTTTTCCATACTTTCTATGCCCTTTTTCCATATTTCATAAAGTTCTGTTCCTTCATCTATATGACATGGTTTTAAAATTTTAATTTCATTATTAAATCGATCTTTTCCATAGTTGCAATATCTTGTACTTTCTACAGAAAAGCTTGCAAATCTATGTCTTGTTAAGTCCTTGTAAGCCCCAATATCTCCCACCAATCTTACCGAAATTTTTTCATGTTCTAAAACAGACTCATGTCCTCGGTTAATGCAATTTGTTAAAAGCGTTTTATAGCTATCTTCTGTAATTTTTCCTTCTGAGCGATAGCAAACTCTACATGCCCTTTCTATTCGTTGCATAATTTTCTTTCCATCATAATTTTCTACATAAACTACTGGTTCTACTAATTTCATTTTTCTACCTCCATTCCATTTACTACTTGTACTATATCAAATTACTCCAAATCTGACAAGTAGTTTTTAATTTTTTTGCATTAATACTCTGGACCGTAAAGCCTTGAATAATTACTAATCTGACAAATCAAATTTTGGTACATATTCCTCTTCATGGTCTCCTAGTTCTTGAATGTATCCATTCTTAAAATCCAAAGTATAAAAAAAATTTTCAATTTCTTTGTATTCTTTTTGGGTTAATTTGCGATTTAACAAAGCGTCTTGTTTTGCCTTATAAGTAGGAAAATATTGCGCCATCACACTAACACTAATCTCTGGTGGCATATTTTCTTTTATCCACTTCAAAATATGTTTACTATTTTGTAAATGATTTGGTAATACTAAGTGTCTAATGAGAACGCCCCTTGTTGCAATGCCGTCTTCATTTAATTGCAACAATCCTACTTGTTGGTACATCGCCTGAATTGCTTTAGTAGCATTAATAAAATAACCACTTACTCCTGAATATTTTTTAGCTAACTCATCAGAATAATATTTTAAATCTGGCAAATAAATATCTATATAGCCTGCTAATTTTTGAATGGTTTCAACCGTTTCATATCCATTTGTATTATAAACAATTGGAAGATGAAGCCCGTTTTTCCTTGCCAGTTTAATGGCCTCAATGATTTGATACACATACATGGTAGGAGTGACTAAATTAATATTGTTTACTCCTTTTTCTTGTTGGTCTAAAAAAATTTGTGCCAAATGTTCTATCGTGATTTCTTTTCCTTTGCCTAGCTGGCTAATTTCATAGTTTTGGCAGTATATACAATTTAAGTTGCAGTTACTAAAAAATATAGTGCCAGAACCTTGCTTTCCACTAATGCATGGTTCTTCATAATAATGAATAGAAGCAAGTGCAATTTTTAACGTATCATCGCACTTGCATCTTCCCTTGTTTCCCTGCAATCTGTCCACTTGACAATGATGAGGACAGAGTACGCATTTTGCTAATTCTTCCATTTCAGTTTTCCTTTTGCTTAATTTTCTTCTTCCTCTTCTTCGAATGAAGCATACTGCATAATAGGTTCTTTTTTGTATTTGCTTAAAATTTCTCCCAATTGCTCTGAAAAGTCTTGTAACATAACAATTTTAATCGATGGCACTTTTCCTTCAATATAATCGTCCATAATTTGTTTTAATTTGGTAATATTTTTCATCTCCGGCTCTATGTCATTTTGGAACCTTTTTGCTCTATCAGCAAGTTTTTCTTTAATTGTTACAATATCTTCATTGCTAGCACAAGAAATACGCTGAAACATTTGGAATGGGTCATAATATTTGAAAATTGGCACATTCATACATTCTTTATCAAATTTATCATAAAATTGTTCCATTTTCATAGGAATGCACTTAAAAATTTCTTCTGCCTTTTCCATATACATTTTTTCTTTTAATTTTAAATTAATCTCATTAAAATGCTTTAATAAATCTTCCATTTCAGGAACAATGCTATCTTCAATGGCAACTTGTGATAACTCTTCTTCTACATTATCACAATAAGTAGAGGTAAGAGAGGCAATATTCATTCCATTTAGAAAAACACTTTTGACTGTTCTCATATCATAGTTGATTAAATTCTTTTTGATAAAATAAACAAAATATGCAAATATTTTGACAATATCAATCAGTTCAATTTTTCCATTTTTCACATCATCTAATGTTTCGTCGATGATGCTACTAAATTGGTCATCCGATATTTTCCAATATTCTTCTGTTAAAAGTCGTTTATATGCTGGAAGTTGGTTTGTATCAACTGTATTTCGAATTACTTCCATATTATCTTTAAATACTTTCATATCAAAGATACGCGTTCTTACATAAATTTCAATAAATTTAAAAAAACGGTACTCTGCTTTAAAGTTATAGTAGTAGTTATTATCAAATTCCTTGATATAGAATTGTCTATTATCCATAAACACTCTAGAAGAAACTAAAATTGCTTTATACTCTTCGTTGTTACTAATATTAATGAATTTTTCCTTGGTAATTTTTCCAGCCTTAATTTCAAAAGAAACAGCAATGGTAAAAATAAGCATTGTTTGTAAAATGCGGTTATTGGTATTTGGATATGCTTTATTCACCATATCAAATACTTTTTTAAAATCATTTAAAGCATGTTTCAAAATACGCAAGTTTCTAGTTCCACTTTTGATAAAAGTAGAGGTAATGAGATTGGTATTTTCACGCAAAAATCTAATTAAGTCAGGATAAGCTTCATAACGCATTAATAATCCATTAATGATATAGTTAAATTCTGGAGCATACTCGAATGTTTCCCCTATTAACTTTTCCTTAATTCTTTCATAATCATTTGCCTTATCAAAAACATATTCTATCGTGTCTCGAATTCTTTCTACCATTGGTTTATCTGTTTTAACACTTAGCTTTCCCTCTTTGTCTAGCAAATAAGTAGCAATAAAAGTTTTCATTTCCAAGTTATTGTTTTTTAACTTGGTAGATAACTCTTTTTCGTTACAAATAATAATGGTTTTAATATGGTCATGCTCTACAAAGTTATTGATGTAACCCAAAATATCAATAACATCTACATTTGCTCTTTCTAGATCATCAAAGCAAAGTACTTTATCATCTGTAGAAAAGAACTTAGCATAATCTAATCGATCACCATTTTGTGTTACTCCGAAAAAATTAGCCATATCTAATCCTGTTTTGGCATACTCTGGAATGTTAATAACTCCACTAGCATCCATATACTTTTTGAGGTTTTTATCCATTAACTGTGTAGTCTCAATAAAGATTTTTTTGCTAATTTCCTCCAAATTAGAAATGCCATAAAGCGACATATATACTGCCGTTAATCTTTTTCCATCCTTTTGCATGGATTCAATTTTTGGTTTTATTTTATGATTCCAAAAATAGGTTTTTCCACTTCCCCATTCTCCATTAATCATGATAGCATAATCTGTATAATCTGCACGAACATAGTCTAAAATACTTTCAACTAAGTCTTCCATTAATTTCTCCCTTTCCTTTGTAATTTTTCAAATGATATTATCTTTAGCTATTGTTAAAATTCCTATTTGAGAGGCTCCGTGCCAGTTTTAATACTTTTGCACATTCATTTGATGTACTTCCGGTTGTGTAAATATCATCGAAAATTAGAATATTCTTGTTCTGTATTATTTGCTGATTTTTTAATTGATATACACCCATTACATTTTGTATGCGTTGTGTCTTGTTAAGTGTACTTTGTGGTAAATTATTGTGATATTTCACTAAAACATTTTGATAGGTTATATTTGTTCTTTTCCCAATTCTTCTGGCTATTAGTTCACTTTGATTATATCCTCTTTGTCTCAATCTCTGCTTACTAATTGGGACCGTTACTATTATATCATATTTTTTTAAAAGTCCACATATTTTTTCATTTTTTATCAAAAATTCACAAAACATATCTGCTAAATAGGCTTTATCGTAGAATTTATATTGTAAAATTTTTTCACGAATGATGCCCTCATAAGAAAATAAATAAGCATGCTCTGTAAAATATTTCGTCTTGTCTTGTGAATAATCATTAATGATGAAATTGTTTTTTTCTTTGAGGTCGTCATAGCATTTTTCACAGATTGCATTTTTGCTAATTTTTCCACATATGCCACATACATTCGGGAATACCAAAGAAAGAGCATAATTCAAAAAGGTCATAGTTTTCTCCTTTCAATTGTGCCCTTTTAATAATAAAAATTTCATTTTTTTACACCAAATAGCTATTAGGGTAAGAAACAAAATAACTATTTGATGTTTAACTATAATGAATATTTTTCAATTTAAACTCCAACCCTGTGTTTCTTTTTTTACTTTCTGCATTCTGCACCATAAATTCAATAATATTAGGATTTCCTATCATGATGAGCATTTTTTTTGCTCTGGTCATTGCTGTATAAAGCAAGGTTCTCGTTAGCAGTACTGGAGCTGCCCCAATAATTGGCATAATTACCACATCAAATTCGCTTCCGCTGTGCTTTATGAACCGTAATGCTATAGCTATGCTCAATTTGTTCTAATTCTTCAAAACTGTACCATGCTACCTTCTCATCATCAAATCGAATTTTAACCTGCTTTTCTTCTTCATAAATTGCTTCTATTTTTCCATACTCTCCATTAAAAACTCCTTTTCCCATTTCAAGAATTGGTTCTTTCTTTTCCCAGTAGATGTCATAGTTATTTTTTATTTGCATAATTCTATCTCCCTCTCGAAAAATCACATCTAAGTATTTTTTCTCTCTTTTTTCTTCTGATGGAGGGTTAATGGTTTCTTGCAGTTTTTTGTTGAGTTCTCTCGTTCCTAGCATTCCTTTTTTGGTAGGAGTAATAATTTGAATGCTCTTCAAAAAATCATAATTTCCATAACTTTGGAGTCTTCCATTACTCAAAGACAAAATGGTTTCTAATGCTTTTTCTTGGTTATTTTCTGCAATAAAGAAAAAGTCATTGAGTAATTCCTGCTCATTTTCTTCTGGGTCTTTTAAGAAATTAATTCCTTCATTGACTTTATGAGAATTTAAAATAATTTTACTTTTTGCTGCTTGTCTAAAAATTTGGTTTAAGGTAATGGTAGTAATCGTTTCAGAAGCAATGATATCTTTTAATACATTTCCTGGTCCCACAGATGGTAACTGGTCAATATCCCCTACTAAAACCAGTTTGGTTCCTTTATATACTCCTTGTAATAAATAATTGAATAAGAAGATATCTACCATAGAAACTTCATCAACAATGATAACATCTGCGTCGATAGGTTCTATTTCGACATCAACTGACGATTGCATATCATCGGAACTTGCTTTTCCAATTTCTAAAAGGCGATGCAAAGTCTTTGCCTCTTAACCTGTTGCTTCTGTCATTCTTTTGGCAGCTCTCCCTGTTGGTGCACAAAGGACGACTTTTTTTCCTTCTTGTTTGTACAAATCAATCACAGTTTTAATAATGGTTGTTTTTCCTGTTCCCGGCCCGCCAGTAACAATACAAACATTGTTATCATTAATAGCCTCTATTGCCTCCTTTTGTTTTTGCGATAATTCAATTGAAGATTCTTTTTCAATTGCTTTTATTTTTTTTGAAGAATTTAAAATTTCTTTCATATTACGATAGTCTCTTAAATTTATTAACTTTTCAGCTGCATTTTTTTCTACTTGATAATAAGAAATTAGATAAACCCATTCTTGTTTTTCTCTTTCCTCAATGACAATTTCTTTTTGCACCTTCATGTTAATCAAATTGTCTTCGATTGTCGTTTCAATTACTCCTAATAATTCTTTCGCAAATTGCAATAAATTTTCATATAGAACTGCCATATGTCCATTGTTTGTAGCAAGCTTGAGCGCATATTTAATACCACTTTGTATTCTTTTTTCATTTTCTTGTTCCATTCCCCTTTTCAAAGCAATGGTATCAATTTGTCTAAAATCCACTTTATTGCTTATATCAATGAGCAAATACGGATTTGCTTCTATCTGTTCAATGGCATTCGCTCCCAGCTTTTTATAAATATTTTCTGCACTTTGTGGGCCAATTCCATATTGGTCTAGGTATCCTACAATTTGCCATACCTCCCAGTTTTGGGTAAAACTTTGAGACATGTCAAAGGCCTTTTCTTTGGTAATTCCTTTAATTTGTGCTAATTTTTCTGGCTCAAACTGAAAAATATGAATCGTGTCTTCTCCAAACGTGTCAATAATTCGCTTTGCTGTTGCAGGCCCTAGTCCTTTTATTTTTCCATTTGCTAAATATTTTTCTAATGCTTCTAGCGTTTCTGGCATTGTTTTTTCAAAAGTTACAATTTTAAATTGCCTGCCATATTCTTGGTGTTCTACAAAGTTGCCATCTACTTTAAGTGTATCCCCTTCATTAATGAAAGGGAGATACCCTACAACAGTTGTTTCCTCCTCTTCGGTTTCAAAGGATGCAATGGTATAACTATTAATTTCATTTCGATAAATAATTGATTTGATAACTCCTTTAATTTCCACGGTGCTCCCTCTCTTCTTTCTATGGCTTCTATCCTATTATTTTTCTGTGTTCCTGCAGTTTATTTACTACGATACATTTTGATCATATCTTTCAAATTAACTCTACTGCCATAATTTAAAATTGCATTCGAATAAATTTTAATTGATATATTTGCCACTACTAATATTGTAACTACAAGAACAGCAATAGATGTAGCAACTTGCATTGGTGTTGCTACTCCCATCATAATTCTAAATGGCATACAAAATGGTGCCGAAATTGGAAATATTGAAGCAAACACATTTAAATTGCTCGTTGGATTCATCATGGTAAAATATGCTAAATAAAATCCTATCATAGCCACTACTGCAACCGGTCCATTGGCTGTTTGCACATCTTCTGGCTTGCTAACAGTAGAACCAGTTAGGGCATATAATAATGCATAAGTAGCATACCCCAAAACAAAGTAGATTACTGTAATCACTCCTAAGGTTGGTGTAATTTGTGATAAATCTAATACGCTTTCCAACATTCCTTCTGGTAAGCAAGTTTTGGCACAAATTAGTGCGACTGTAACAATTACTGCAACTTGTAGAATTCCTACAATTCCAATTCCGATTGTTTTGCCAAGTACAATCGTTCTGGGTTTGGTTGAAGTAACCAATGTTTCCATAATTTTGGATGTTTTCTCGGTTGTAATCGATGAGGACACTTGGTAAGCGCAGAAGTAAATTGCATAAAATAGCACTAATGATAATATCATCACGACAAAAACATTTCCCTTGACTTCTTGTTCTGCTGTTTGTGCTAATTCAAATTCAAAGTTCGGTGTTAGGCTGGCAAGTTGTTCTTGTGATAATCCTAGTTTTGATATTTGCAAATTAGAATAAATAGTAGTTAAGCTATTTACAGCTTCTTGTGGTACCTCATCCATCATTGCCATATTTTCTACCAAATATTGAATATGAACTTTTCCATCTTTTCTGTTAATAACAATAGCGTCTTCTATGTTTCCTTCCTCTATTTTTTGTTTAATTTCTTCATAAGATACATTTTTTGTTTCTACAATAAACTCATATCCTAAGTCCATTGCATTTAAATTACTAAGTGCCCCTTCAAATACATTTTCACTATCCACCACTAATATTTTAGCAGAACCGTTTTCTTCTTCACCTTCCAAAGCAGAAATAATATTAGGCACATTAAACCCTATTACAATGATCAATAAAATAACCAAATTAGAAATTAAAAAGGTCTTTTTCTTTAACATATCTTGAATTGTGTAAGAAGCAACAATCCATAAATCTTTCATTGTTCTTCACCTACTTTCTCTATAAAGATATCATGTAAGCTTGGTTTGAGAATTTCAAATTTTGTTACTTGAATGTCCTTTTCTGCCAATAAGTGGAATAGTTTGTAACCGTCTTCTTCCCCATCAATAGCAATGGTATAATCGTTATCTTTGTTATAATATTCCTTTAATCCTACAGTTTCAATCACATTATCAATTACTACATTCGTACTAATTATTAATTTATTAGCCTGATATTCTTCTTTAATTTTCTTCAAATTTCCTTGTAATACTGTTTTTCCTTTATTTAAAATTAAAACATCCGAGGCAAATTCTTCAATAGAATACATTTGATGACTTGACATGATAATGTAGGTTCCTTTTTCGATTAACTCTAATATTACATTCTTGAGTAATTCAGTATTTACTGGGTCTAACCCGCTAAATGGTTCATCCAAGACCAATAATTCCGGGTCATGCAGAATAGCCGTTATAAATTGAATTTTCTGTTGATTTCCTTTCGACAATTTTTCTGCTGGCATGTCAAGGTATTGCTCAACCTCCAGCTTTTTAGCCCAATCTTTTAAAGATTTGTCCGCTTGCTCTTTTTTCATTCCTTTTAATCTTGCAAAATACATTAATTGGTCATAGATTTTCGTTTTTGGGTATACTCCTCTCTCTTCTGGCAAATACCCAAAGTTCACATGCTTTCTCTCAACTACTTTTCCATTCCATGTAATTTCACCAGAGTCTTTTTTCAAAATGCCAAGTATCATACGAATGGTAGTTGTTTTTCCTGCTCAATTGGTTCGCAGCAGTCCATAAACCCCCTGTTTTTGAATTTCAAAAGAAATATTGTCAACTACCTTTTTAGTTCCAAAGCTTTTATTTACTTCTTTGACAACAAGTCCCATAAAAATCCCCTTTCTTTTTGTTTTTTTAATTATATACATAATTTTGCTTAAAATCAAGCATACTAATAAATATATTATTTTTCTATAATTAATATCAATATTTTGTCATATGTTGACATTTTGTGTAATTTATGTTATAATAACATAGTTAAGAAATGAAAATAAAAGGAGATATTATTATGGCTGATAAAACTTTCGTTTTCGGGCATACTAATCCAGATACAGATTCAATTGCTTCTGCTATTACCATGGCAAATTTACAAACAGAAATGGGAAATTATTCAGAAAGCTTTCGTTTGGGAGACATTAATAAAGAAACAAAATACGCTTTGGACACCTTTCGTGTTGAAGAACCAGAAATGTTAGCAAATGTCGATCAAACCTCTAATGTTATTATGATAGATAACAATGAATTTTCGCAAAGTGTATCAGGTATTGAAAATGCACATATCCAAATGGTAGTAGACCATCATCGATTAAACCTACATACCGCAGAACCAGTTTATTGTATTGCAGAGCCTGTTGGTTGTACTGCTACTATCCTGTACAAGTTATATAAACAAGATGACGTTGAAATTACTCCTAAAATTGCAGGAATGATGCTTAGTGCTATCCTCTCTGATACTTTAATGTTCAAATCCCCTACTTGTACACAACAAGATAGGATAACTGCTGAAAGATTAGCTAAAATTGCAGGTATTGATTTGTATGATTATGGTTATAAATTATTAGAGGCTGGTACAGATATTAGTGGTTATACTGCTGAAGAAGTCATTAATATTGATTCTAAAGATTTTCAACATCAAGATTTAAAAATTACTATTTCTCAAATTAACAGCTCTAATTTAGAGGACGTTTTTAAAAGAAAAGCTGAATTAGAAAGAGCAATTGAAGATAAAATTGCAAGGGAAAATATTGATTTATTTGTTTTTGTTGTAACAGATATTTTAGAGGCTAATTCACAAGTAATTGTTTTAGGAAATAGAACTGATATTTTTGAAAGAGCTTTTAATGTTAAATTAATTGGAAACACCACTATTTTAAAAGGTGTTGTTTCAAGAAAGAAACAAATTCTACCTGCTATTTTAGAGGGTCTCAATAAAAAAATTCAATTATAATAAAAAAATTGAAGAAAGACGTAACATGCGTCTTTCTTTTTTGTTTAAAAGTACTCTCATAAAATTCATTTAAAACAATTGCAATTTTTTCCTTTTTATTTTATAATACTATTTAGAAACGCGGGTATAATTTAGTGGTAGAATGTCATGCTTCCGACCTGATAGCGCGGGTTCAATTCCCGCTACCCGCTCCAATAGATAAAATCGTCGTACCATGACGAAAACGATTAATTGACTGTAACAGGTCAATTTTTTGTTGCCTTTTATTTTAAATGAAGGGATGGTGTGAGATATGATTACTATAATCAAGAAAGAAATTAAATATGAAACATCATAAGTTTATAGGATTTAATTTTAATTTTAGACCATATGAAGCATAGAAAATAAAACAATGTTGAAATGTATTTTCTCAAAAAAATTTATGGCCAAATACTTGATTTTTGGAAAGAAATGTGGTATAAATATATTGAGTGGTACTCAAGAAACTTTCGAAGCCTTGAGTCATTTTTTATATCTTATGGAGGTAACATGAGGGAATTTAAAAACAACGAAGAACTAATTGAATATTTAATATCTAAGAACTTAATTATAAATGATAAAGAACAAGCATTAAGAAATATTTTTTCTTAAGTCCTATTAAAGTTACACAACTTTTTCTAAAATGTTGATTTTTTAGAAAAAGTTCGCTAAAATAAATTTAGCAATTAAAAATATTAAATTATTTCAAGTTATCAATCGGAAGGAAATCCGATTTACACAAGATTTACGATAGTCTCGATATTCGCTTTTCCAACTTATATCAATATCTTTAATTTTAATCTTCTTTATCAATAGCTTCCATTTTAATCGTTTCTTTCTTAATATACTGAATATATTCTATATTACTTGCTTTGCTTCTTTCTGTCATACAATGAAAAATGTCATCTCGTAACTTTTTCTGTGCCTCTTTTTTCGACAGCCCTGTATCTGCCCAAAATGGCCCATCAATATAAGTTACCATTTTGATTTTATCTTTTTTCTTTCCATATGCTTGATAAGTATTGGTCATACAAAATGCTGGTGTATTCCATTTAACTGGATATTGAAAAGACACATCAGTAAAAGGCCTTATTTTCGTATAATAAGGCCATATATGTGCTTCTGGATAAATTGTAATCGAAGACTTTTTTGTGATTCTTGTTTCTATCGCTTCTAAAAAATGTTTCATGGCCGTCTTATTTCCTGGCACAGGAATTGCCCCTAGCATTTCTACCATAGTTCCTAGACCTTTCATAGAAATGTTCTCTGGGTTAACAACAAAAAAGTTTCTTTTAGGATAATTTCCGATACTTGGAATAAAGGTATCTGCAAATATCTGCGTATGATTAACATAGATAAAATACCCTTGTTTTTTGTATGGTTTTAATTTTTCTTTTCCAATATACTGAATATGGAATTTCATTTTAGCATACAATACTTTTATTGGCATACTAAATACATTTTGTAATAAATACGATGTGATATTCCATATTGGATTGCGGTGAATATATTGATAGTTTGCATCTATTTTTCTTGGTATGATTTTTGCTGTCGAAAACTCATCGTGTAACTCATCTTCATAGTAAATTACTTTTTTAGTTTCCATTTACCTCACTAGTTTCCTTTTTAATGGTTGTATATTCCAGAGGAATTCCATAAAATTGTTCATAAACCTGTTTCCAATCTTGAAAATTCTTTTCTTTCATTTTTTCTACATTTTCTTTGTTGCTCAAGCTTTTATCTAGATAAATAGGTTCAAGAATATGTACAGTATATTCTTGAATTGGAAATCCATCTGGTCCTATTTGGTCACTATCTTCCATAGTAATAAAAATTGGAATAATCGGAACATTGTTTTTGACTGCTATTTTAAAAGCACCATCTTTTAATGGCTTTGGTTTTTTATAATTCCACCATAAACTTTGCTCTGGATAAATTAAAATATAATCTCCTCTTTGTAAAATTTTTTCCACAGCATTCATAAATTCTTTCATGGTATCAATATTTGAACTTAACGGTAATGTATCACAATTGCGGAATAAAAAACCATAAAGGCCAGGAAAATTGGTATAATTTCCTTCTCGAATTACTTTATATAATTTTTGGTTTTTGGCTTGCTCTGTCAAGCGAAATACTGATTCTATAGTAAAACAATCAAAAGGATTAAAATGATTACAAGTAATCATTGCTCCCGTTTTGACTTGTTTAAAGTTTTCTAGTCCAATGATTTCTTTAATAATTAGTTTATTTTTTTTTATCAAATTTTCAAGGAATCTTTCTCCCACGGTATTGGCTACTCTCGCTTTTAACCTGCTAGAACTTTTTTTATTTAAATAATCTACTTTATCTGGCAACAGTTCAATGGTAGGTAAGTCATTTTCCGCATCCACATCAAAAAGTCCCTCTTCTTCTAGTTTTTTTATTTTTTCCATAATTTCAATTCTGTCCTGCGCCATTTCAGTATTTTCATTTTTCATTTTATATCTCCTATATTTTCTATCTTTGCTAACATAATTGTTTTTAAGCCTCATACTCATTGCATTGCTTCCTTGATTCTCTTTTCAAATTCTGATTTTAATTCTGTATATTCTGCTAAATCCTTATCAAATATATAGCATTTTAATTCTTTGTGAATTCCATCAATTTGCCATTGCTTATAATTCTCTGTATGTGGATATGGCAACCACATTAATCTTTTGCAAAAGTGGCAAATGATAGTGTCTTCTCTTTTAAAACTTGATTGTTCATTAAATTTTCTTGGAAGCAGTAATTTTTGAGTAGTAGAGTAATAAACTGCATCTTGGTCAGCAAATAACATTTTTTTCGTTTTGATTAAATGGCGTGCTTTTTGTAAAAGCCCTGTTTTTCTTATTTTTTTCATGTTGAATAATAGCATACCAGCATTAATATAGTCTGGCCAAATGAAAATACAACCGTACTTTTCTTTTACTGCCGCATATTCATATTCGGAAATATCTGTGTTGTACAATTCACTAATGTCTCCATATGCCATCATATCAATGTCCAAATATAAAAGCTTGTCTGGTATGTTTGGAACCATATCCGCTAACAATCTTAGCAAAGTATATGGTGTACAATAAGCACTTTCATTTTTGCAATTACCAAATTCTTTTTCATATAATTCTGTTACATCTACCTTAATAACTTGATTCTCTTTGTTTTTCAATTTTACTACTTCATTTAAGAAAGCTACTTGCTCATCGGTAATGCAAGTGTAATCTGCCTTAATTCTAGAAACATCCATTGTAAAAATGTAACAGCAGATTGCATCCTTTGTTCTGTTAGTGATTGATATTAACTCCGTTAACGCTCCATCGAAGACTTTTTGATTTCCACATAAAAGTATATTGATCATTTTTTACTCCCCTATGACATTATATATGATAATTTGTTTTTTTTCAACTTTTTTCTGTATCTGTTTCTTCCCCTTTATTTTCTTCTACCATCTCTTGCTTTTTTCCCCTAAGAAGGCTTACAACCACTACCACTAAACTAAGTAAAACGAACAGGTAGAAACTAATTCCACGATTCAGTAGCATTGCTCCACTAACCATATATTCGGGATATATTTGATGAAATATGGCAATAAATCCTCCTTCACTTACTCCTACCGCTCCAGGTAGTGGAATACCAGAAACTGTTGCATATAGTACAGATTGCATTGTAATAATTTTACCAATAGAATATTCTGTCATTCCAAATGTACGATATACCCAATATGAAATACTGTAAAATACTAAAAATTGAGCATATGTTGTTAATAATGTTTTTAACATCACAAGTTTATGGCTTCGAATATAAATGGCACTTACTTGATATTGGCTTAACTCCTCTTGAAATCGAATTTGTTTTTTTTCAATATCTTTCGCTCTAAAAAACTTTAAAACTTTGATAGCAACCTTAATTAGCCATTTCGTGGCTCTTTTTGAGAAGATAGAGATAAATAACAAAGTTAAAGCACTTAAATTTAAGAAAATACCAATAAATAAGAACCATAACATAGCAACATTTAAGTATTGATAATTAAGTAATAGGCTAACCATTGCTAACGAAATAGTAACAATTTGTACACAACTTAAATTAATTAAAAGTGTCAAAGTAGCATTGGCCACTGAAATATTGTCTTGATGCATAAAATAAACTTGCATTGGCTGTCCACCACTTGCAGCAGGTGTAATAGAGCTGAAGAAAAATCCTATAAAAGCATATTTCAAGTTTTTCAAAAATGTGCTTTTCTCGTTTAATACTTTTAGTGTTCTTCCAATATTGATTGCTTCGCAGCTCAGGTAAAAAAGCATACATATAACACCAACTGCAATAAATTGCTTTTTTCCGCTATCGATTATCACAAGTATTTGAGAAATATCTTGATCCTTGAATATAATGTAAAAAGTTAATATAATTAATAGTAGAAAGACAATGAAATTTCTTATCATTTTCTTTGTTCTTTTCATATTCTTGTTCCATTCTTTGTTTTTATTTATTTTCTATATTATCTCCTTTTTTCTTCATTTCGTCAACCATATTTTAAAATATTATCTATTAAATATCCCTCGTACTGACCTGATAATACTTATTTCAAAAAGAGATAAACTGTTTTTTTCTAACTTCTTCATCGGTATTCTTCATAAGTTTTTCAATGTATTTTCCTGATTTTGATAAGAAATTCTCAATATTTTCATTCAAATGCTCTTCTATTTCTTTTTTTAAAATAGCTGATGTTTCATCTTTATACGAATATGACCAATTAACCCAGCCAATATTTCGTTCATTCAAAAATTGAATCCATTGATTAGATTCTTCATAATTGATATCACCATCTCCTGTATAATCACATATTCCCCATTCTGAAACGATAATTGGAATTCCCTGTTCATAAGAATAGTTTAAAATTTGTCTTTCCGCATTTTTATGCGTATTAGCATAAAAATGGTATGCATACAACACATTAGAAAATTTCAATGGAGTATTAGTTGGCGATAATATATTTCTGGAGTAATTCGGTGTTCCTACTATTACAATAGCATTTTTAGAATTTTTTCTAATGGTCTCAATCATCTCAGTTGCATATGGGACAATTTCCTTTTCCCAACTTGCGTCATTCGGTTCGTTACAAATTTCATAGATTAAATTTGGCACATCTTTATATTGCATGGATATATTACTAAAAAATTCTTTTGCCTCTTCTTGATATAAATTCATTTCCTTGCTATCAGTTATGTGCCAATCCACTATTACATATATATCTGCTTTAATGCACTTTTCTACTATATCAACCATTCTTGCATACATTTTCTCTTTGTTTTGTATGTACCCATCCTGTCCAATATACATTGCCACCCTAAACACATTCATTTTCCAGTTATCTCTTAAATGCTCCAAGCTTTCATCTGTAATACACTGATAATAGTTCCATTGTATTCCATGTGAGCTTACCCCTCTTAATTGAATTACTTCGCCAAATTGATTTTCTACATTGGTTCCAACAATTTTTAAATTTCCATTATATGTCACTCTGTTATAATACTTTTGCCTAAAGCGATTAAATGCAATGATACTAATTGTTCCTGCCACAATAATCACTATAATAAACCCTATTAATATCTTCCCCATTCTACTCATTTTTTTCACCCACAACAATTTTAATTAACGACATCTTCGAATAATTATCTCTTTGTACATATAAATAATCGTTTCGTTCTTTATTTGATAAGTCAAATATCAATGCAAGTATTAAATAGCCCATATTTGAAATATTCCAAACTAATGTAAGAATATAATAAGAAAAATACTTGATTCTAAATAAGCTGATAAAGTATCCCACTATATTTAAGAATAATAATATAGTATGAGTAGTAGCCAACTCAATTTGATATTTTTTATTTTGCACGCCTTTTTTTGTTTTGCTAGATACTTCAAACTTCTTTTTTCTAATTCCTATTAATTCCAAAATTGCTTCTTTTGCCAAAACTGGGGATAATATAATTTGGTACAATTTATTCCAAGTAGATGATCTCTTATTATGATATACCTTATCAATATATAATCTCTTTAATATGTATTGTGGAAACCACAATACTAAAAAATTTAAAAGATTTGCTTTTATTAAGACAATGCCAAAAAAGCTATATAAGATAGGAAGTAATAAAAAGAAAATTCTTTTGATTCCAAATAGCCAATAATAAATACTAGTAAAATATTCAAGCTTTTGCCTTATATTTAGACCTTGATAGTTTCTATTTCGATAGTCTTTTCCCACTTGTAAGCAACCTCTACACCATCTACTACGTTGTCTAATAAAAGAGCCAAGTTCATTTTCTTGAATTCCAAACGCCTCTGCTTGATTGACATATATTCCCTTGTAGCCAGCATTTTCAATCAGCATGCCTGTTGCAATATCTTCAGTAATGGATCCAGTTGCAAATCCGCCAATTTTGTCTAAAGCCTCTCTTTTGATAATAGCATTTGTTCCACAAAATACCACCGCATTAATATTATTTTTCTTTTCCTGTAACACTTGATAAAAATAATTCTGAGAATTTGGTATACTTTTAAACAATTCAAAACGATATTGATAAATATCTGGATTTTCAAAGCATTGTGGAGTTTGCACAAATCCTACTGTTTCATCAGCAAAATATGGCATAATATCATTTATGATTGTTTTTTTCGGCTTCATATCGCAATCAAGTACCAAAATATATTCAGATTTTATCAAGTTTAATGCGTAATTTAAATTTCCAGCTTTGGCATTTTCATGACTTACTCTTGCTACATAATGAATATTGTATTTCTCTGCCAGTTCTTTTATTTCTTTTCTGTTACCATCATCTAATAAATAGATAAATTTATTAGCATATTCTATTTCTGTGCAAGCCTTGATTGTTTCTTCAATAAGTTCATATGCTTCATTGATGGTCGGAATTAAAACATCTATATTAGGCTCTTTTCCTAATTTACTGTTCTTAACCTTGATATCTTTTGAGATAAACGTGTTAAAATAAAATACCATAAATTCTGTGTGTTCTATTAATTCAAAAAACAATAATAAGCATGAAAAAAACACAGATTTTGCATTAATTCCTATTGGTAAGGTTGCAAATCTCCATATAATATATATATTTGAAAGAATTACTATTAAAATTGAAACTATATTTTTTACTTTATTTTTCTTCATCTTTTTCGCCAATTTTCATTATTTTTTTATGTGGATAAAGGAAAGCTATTTTATACATAAATAACTTTCCCTTATTATCCATTCTTTACTTTTTAATTTTTTTCTGCTGTACTGTCTTTCGAAGTTGCGGTTGTTGTGTCTGTTGCTCCGGCTAAATTTTCTCCAATATATATTCCATAATTGCTATTACCATAAGTTTTGCATTTATCTAGTTTCGAATTCTTTATAGTAAGACTTGCTTGGGAAACATGTCCAACAAAACCTCCTACTTTATTGTCACCCTTTACTGTAGTATTATTCACACTACAGTTATCTATTCTATCAGCCGTTGCTCCACAAATGCCTCCAACTTCATTTCTTCCAGTGATAGAAGAATCATATATATTACAATCTTGAATTAATGCACCGTAGATTCCATGTCCTATAATTCCTCCTGTTCCATATATATTGTCTCCTGCATTTGAAATACTTGCTTCTCTTACTTCACAAGATTTTGCTAACTTTGTAATTCCTACAATTCCTCCTGTATAATGCTCTACTCTAGTTGAATTTGGATTTGAAGAAGCTGCTAAAGATTGAATTTCAACTTTTGCAACCTTACCACTTTCTATTGAGCTACACTGTCCTGCAATTCCTCCTATTGCTCCGCCAGTAAAGTCGTAAGTGCATTTTATTGTTACATTATTAGCTTCTGCATTTTTGATACTGTCGCTAGTAATTCCGATGATGCCACCTAAATATTTATAACTAGAATTCCCCTTAATATCTTCTATCTTGACATTTTCTGTTTTTAAATTTGTTAAGGTATGCCCTGATGATCCCAATCCTCCTATAGCTCCTCCAATCCAATCTGTTCCTTTAACATCTGTATTTTTTACCGTTATTGTATCAACTGTTAAAGGTATTGGATCTCTTTGATAACCTATAAAGCCAATAGCTCCACCGCTTTTTACACTTTTATATTCACTGTTACTTTCAACAAACCCTATTGTTGAGCCCTCAATATTACACTTTACCACAGAAGCATTGACATTATTGCCAACAATTCCTCCACTGGCCTCTTTGGCACAGATATTGGCATTTTCAACATTTACTTCTGAAATAGATATTTTTTGAGAACCGTAAGCAAACGCTACAGCGCCACCACTTCTCTGACTTCTATATGTGTTATCACTTTCTATAAAACCGATATTCATTTTTTTAACATCACAATTCATGATGGAAACGCCAGTATCAAATCCAATAATTCCACCGCTTTCATCGCTTGCGCACACATTGGTATTAATTACCTGTGTTGTGGAAATGTTTTTTTGTTCTCCTCCACTAGAAAATGCAACAACCCCTCCACTTCTCTGACTTTTATAGTCAGCGTTATTGTTTACAAATCCAATATTGGAACCTTCAACTTTGCAGTTTACAATAGATTGGGTACCATCATTAAATCCTATGATTCCCCCACTAGATTCTGTGGCACACACATTAGTATTAATTACATTTGTTGCAGAAATATCTTTCGAGTTATAACGAGAATATCCAGTAATTCCTCCACTCCTATAACTTTTGTTACCATCATTTTCAAAAAAACCAACATTTGAATTTTTTATATTACAATTTGTGATAAAAGCTCCATAATTAAAACCAACAACTCCCCCGCTACAAGATTTTCCAAGCACTTTGCTGTTAGATATATTACATTGTTCTATTTGTGAACCTGCAGATGAAATTATTTCACCTATAATTCCCCCTGCCACACAGTAAGAGTCTTGAATTGCTAATCTGCCATCTACCACGACATTTTTTACTTCACAGCCACTAATATTACACGTTGTAACTACCGAGCCTACTGTTCCTCCAATTGCATCTGCTTTTGTTATTTTTCCATCATACGAATTGCATCCAGCCAATGTAACTGTTTTACCAAAACCCACTATTCCTCCTGCGCGATTAGGCGATTTTCCATAATTTTTTGAAATAGTTGCAATATCAGTTTCTAGCTCAAAGCCAAGCACACTGCATGTACTAGCATTAACCGCTCCCTCTGCAAATCCTACAATTCCTGCTGCAACATTTCCTCCATAAGCCTTAAAGTTCTTGGCATTACACTTATTCATTGCTAGGCTACCATATTGAAGATAGCCTATAATTCCCCCTGAAAGCATCCCAGTATTGCTCTGTTTGTAGAAGCTATTTATCGTGACATCTGCTACATCACATCCATTTATTTCTATTTTTTTGACCTCGTAAATATGTCCAATCATTCCTCCAGATGGTACATACAGAGCTGAAGGCATAATATTAACATTAGAAGCTTTACAATTATCTAGTTTTAGCTTTGAAGCAATTCCAATAAAATCAATCATACCAGACCCATTTCCTGTTACTTGATTAACTTCACAATTTTGTATTGTAATGGTTCCAGCATATGTGTCGTTATGATATCTTACAACAGATCCAAGAATTCCTCCCTTTTTTTATCGGCTGAACTAGTCAACTTAATATTTTTAACCTTGCAATTTTTAATATTTATATTATCATTGTCCTTTGATTTTTCTATATTTATTTCTGAAACTATTCCTCCAGTTAATTCTAAAGGTTGCTCTGCTGATATTACGGAACAATCTTCAATATTGACAGTTCCTCCAAGAGAGTGTCCTAGTATTCCAGAAGCAATCACGCCCCCCATTTTTGAGTTAATATTTTTACAGCCTTTGATTGTAATTCCTTTTTCTGTTGCAAGACCAACCAATCCTCCAACTCCATATTCACTTTTTATTGTGCAATCTTTAACATAACAATTTTCAACTGTTGTATTAATTGCTCTTCCAATTAACATTCCAGTTGCACCATCTCCATTACATATTGAATCTTGTATTAATAAATTTTGTACTTTTGCATCTGTTGCATCTGCAATCATTCCATCAGATCCATAAGTTTTAGTATTAATATTTAGGTTTTTAATTGTGCGACCATTTCCTTCAAAAATCCCTTTGAAATCAGGAATTGGTGAAATACTTCTTCCTTTAAAATCCAAATCATTCATTAATACATAATTTGCATTTTTATTCATGTTAAATTTACCCTTTGATATGTTATTTAAGTCTTTTATTTCATAGTCTTGCACTTCTGAACATATCTTTTGGTATTGTTCTACTGTATAGATTGGAATATATCCTCTTAAAGCTTCCCAAGGTTTCCATGCTGGTAAATTAATTTTATAGAGGCTTGCTTCATCAAATTCTATATTTGCAATTGCACTTACCGAAGTAATATTGCCAGCCTTATCTATTTCATAAATGTGATTTGTATCTGTAAAAGTTGCATATAGATTATCATTATATGAAATTACTGTTACGGAGTTGTTACTATTTTTAAGTTCCTCCTCTAATTGTCTCGCTGTTACACTTTCTCCTGTAGCTTTACAAGAAATTAAAGCTAACCTAATTGCTTCATCTTCAGATGCTACTGTTGTAGTCTCTTGAGCTTCCTCACCTCTTTTAATAATTCCATGTTCACCAAATACAGCATTAATGGTTACTCCTGCCAAGATAAGTAAAATTATAATCGTGACAATTAAAGCAATCAGTGTAATGCCTTTTTCATTTCTTTTATTGCTAGAGTATTTTGCTTCTTTTTGTTTTCTTAAGTATCTCATTTTTTCTTGTTCCTCCCCTTCTTTTGTTTTTCGCTTTTATTTTATCTATGAGATAATAATTTGTCAATACTTTTTTATGATGTCACGAAATTGTAACATTTAATTTTTTCTTTTTCTCCTCAAAAAAATGGCTATCAAAATCATTGTAACTCCAATGATTGCAATTATCAAAAAGGCTATTCTACTTCTATTTTCTGGTTCTATGACATGATGGATGGAATTACTTTTTTCTTCTATAATAGCTGCCGCCCTTTTTGCATTACTTGCTTGTTCTTGCTCACTTAATTGTTGTTCCTCATCGTTTCTTCTGTGTACTCTTACTCGATATTGTTTTTCTGTTAAATTATCCTCTGCTAGTACTGTAACTACAATGAGGTTATCTCCTACTGCTAGTTTTTGATTTCCTTGTATGGTAACTTTAGCATTCATGCTTTCTGGAATTGCCAGAATATTTATGCTTTTCACATTGTTTTCTACCTCTGTTTCATATTCCGTTATTAAATTGTCAAATTCAGGCACCAGCGTTCCTTGGCTAATTGCTAATGTCTCTAAATTGGTATTAGCTAGTGCAGTGTTGTTAGTTCTTGTAACATGAATTTGATATTCTGACTGCTGACTATTATCTTTGCTAGTGACTGTAATTGTTATGATATTTTTTCCCATTTGTAAGTTTTGGTTTCCCTCAATCACTACTTGGGCGTTATCATCCTCTGAAACTGCTGTTATTTCTAGGTCAGTAACTATATCTGTTACAAAATAGTATTCTTTCACTTCGGGAGAAAATGTAGGAGTCATTCCTACTTGATTAATTCTTAGTATTTTTAAATTAGTACTGTTTGTTTCAATAGGATGTTCTTGTTGTTCTATACTTTGTCCTTTTTCAATTTGTTGAAAATCAGAATCGTTTGTTGCAATTTTTTTCCATATTTTCGTTGTTACGGCATTACTTCGGCTTTGTGTTAATACTAATAATATAGCAATAAGCAGTATGATAATTGTTCTTCTTTTCGTGATTGTCACCTCCTGATTTTGGTCAATTTCTATTAGAATTGTATTTTTTATTCTTTAAATCTCTTGAAAAATAAAAATTTTATCTATCGCAAATTCTTTATTGCTTATCTTAGGCTATGATTGTCCTATCAATTGTAACCCTAAAATGTGTCTTTGAATGAATAGGGAGTCTAGTGAAGAAGGATTTTTTCCATTCTTTTGAACATTGCCAGCCGTATAAAATGCTCCCTTTAATGTTTCTATTTGTAAAATATGCCTTTGTAGTACTAATAAGTCAGTACTATTAATTTTACCATCTCCATTGACATCACCATAAATAATAATTTTATATTCTTTTTTTATTACATCATTTTTATCTACAATTCTGATGATAGAACCTGTTCCTACGTTTTGTGTATTGGTCAATTCTATACCAGAAAAATTGTATATTTTAATGGTACCATTGGTTTTAATTTTGCTTTTTACTTGCATCACTGTTAATTGATTAACATTTAATCCACTTACTTGATTATTTTTCACAGTTAATGAAGTATCAAATTCGACCTTAATTTCCTCTTGTACTGCAGACTGTTTTAAATATCCTTGGTAAGCATATCCTATTATACCATTAGAAAGCCTTACTCTGTCCCACAATTCCCCAGTTTGCTTTCCTTTGGCAATTCTGGTCATCTCCTCTTTTGCTTTTACTGTGGTTAAAATCTCATAAGAAGTAGAAGGTCCTGTTCTAATATTTAGCCCTCCGCTGACATTTGCATAAACTTTTGTGTTGTCAACATTAAAACTGCTTTCTAAAATATTGGGGTTTTGTACTGGAGTTTTTGGCATATTGTTATAAACAGGAATCACAAAAGACATGGTTCCTGTTAAAATGCCACTATTACTGTATCCTTGGTAAATACTTCTTGATTCACTGTAAGGTGCTAGCACGTTAGTCATATATTGATGCCAGAATAAAGTAGAATTTGATTGACTTGATACATGAAATTTTTGCAAGTAAATAGTATCTTGCCCTACAGAAATGTAACTAGAACCAATAAAAATGGCTCCACCCGTAATAGCCTTTTCTTTAGTATTCCATGGAATAAAATACTTTGTTTTTGTTGCTTGTGTAGCTCCTTTTCCATCTTTGGCATATTGTAATCCGTTTTTAATTGCCCCCATCGGTTCACTAGAACTTGTTGCCCCAATGTTATAAAAATTATACAATCCTTCATAACCTTTTACAGTTCCACTAATCGAACTATGCGATAAAAAAGGCCCCACCTCTTGCTTAATTCTAGAGGCCAAGTGATAACTACTAACATTCGCAGTTTTTCCGGCCGTTAAAATAAGATCTGAATACTTTTTTGTCATGGTAATCGTTCTACCAGAGCTGTTCACATATTGTACAGTTCTATGATAAAATTCTGTACCATACAATATTTTTTCAATTGCTGTTTGGTTCATAGTATTACTGTCATGTGATAAGCCCTCAAATTGAAAAATTCTCACCTCATTTAAAAAATTACGTGGGTCTATAGTATATTCAATCGCCTTTCTGGAGCAATCCACCCATCCTGCATCTACTTCTATATTATATTCCCCTGTTTTTGTATTCTTCCATGCAGTAGAATAAGACTTTGGTACCAAGTTTTTGCCAAATTCATTTTCATTATCAATTACATTTTTCCAATTTAGGTTGGTATATAAAGCTGTAAACTTCCAATTCGGATATCGTTTTTTTAATTCTTGCAAATAAGGCTGATAGCTTTGAGGAAAATTTTCAATTCCCTCTCTTCTATCCGCCGTCTTAGCAGTTGGCATAAAGCAAAATATAAATATGAAAATTAATAGCAATATATATTTTAGTTTCACAATTTATCCTTTCTTTCATTAATTAATAAGGTATTTTACAAAATAATGTTACAAAAAATTGTAACCCTCTAAAGTTTTAGTTAAAGTCAAGAGTATCCGTTCTCTATATTTTTTGTTCAACTGCTTTTACCACAAGCCTATTTTTCGAATAATTACTACAAGTAATCAATGTAACTTCTCTTTTTCCATCGGTTTGTTGTGATAGCGGTTTGACGTTTTCTGGCGTTACTTTATAAATATCATAAACCTCATACGTATATTTTCCGTTCTCATTGTCAGAAAGGATCATTTCATCACCATTTTTAAGTTTGCTAAGTTTTGAAAACATTCTCTCTGTAATGTAATTATGACCCGCTATACAGTAGTTTCCTATTTCATTGGGATTTGGTCCCCAATATTTTGAAACACAAATTTCCATTCCTTGTTTTGTATAATTTTTTAATACTTCCGTTTTTAAGTTTAATGCTGGAATTTCCAAGTAAGCATCTACCCTATATCCTCGGTATTCTTTCGCAACATTCACACCTTCTTTTCTTGCTTGCTTTTCTATTTCTACTTTGATTGCATCATTGTTTTGTGGCACTTCAAAATTACTTTTTTCTGCTCCATAATCTTCTACTCTAATTTTTGTTTCTTTGTAAAATTCATATCCCACATATGCCATAATTCCTAAAACAACGAGAACAATTCCTATGCGAAAACTTTTTACAATTATATTTTTTCTTCTTTTCCTTCTTTCCATTCTCCTTCCCATTCTTTTAGACATTCCTTTCTTTTCTTCTGTGGTTATGTAAGTGATTTTTTATATTCCTTATAAAAAATCACTTGAATTTTTAAATTTTTGTCTTTAAAGAAAAATAAATAACTGCTAAAACCGCTATAATAGTGAATATTGCTTCATAAACAGTTCCACCTGTTTTTGGCATTGTTTTTGGAGTAGTTGTGTTTGCTATTTGATTGTTGTTTGGCTGCGTTGTTGTATTTTCTGTTGTGGTATTCTCTGTAGGAACGGTAGTTGTTGCTTTTCCTACTGTTACATTTTTAACAATGGCGGTAGTAATATCTGTATAATCAGTAGTAACAGTACCATTGACATTTGCTAGTCCTTCTGCTGTTACATTAAAGCTTGTTGGATTTTCTGTTGTCAATCCCGTTTTTGCTTTAAAAGTAACTGAAATACCATTACGTTTATTGGATCCTCCAGCCTGATCAAAATAGTAAACTCTTACTCTGGTTCCATTGTCATTGGCTGTTCCTCCCTCTGCTGATACATAATCAAATAAATTTTTGTCGTACGCAATATCGACTGTGTAAGAACTTAAACCTATTCCAAAGTCAACTTTAACGGTAACTTCTTCTCCCGGAAGTATTTTTTCTTTGCTAGTAGTAACATTAATTGTGCTTAATGTTTCAGCTGCATAAGTAGGAATAGTGAAAAGCATGACAAATAAAAACAAAAAAATTGCAACAATATTTAGTGTTTTTTTCATAAAAATCCTCCTTTTGAATTTTTTTTACACTACCTATTGTGGCAATTTTTTTGAATTTTTATATTAGAAATTATTGGTTGAAATTTTTTAAAACTTAATGATTTTTTCCCATGGCAAGTTTTCTTTTCCTAAATGTCCATAGTTTGTGGTTTGTCTGTAAATTGGCTTTTTCAAATCTAAATACTCAATCATTCCTTTTGGAGATAAATCAAATTTGTTTTTGATCAGTTCTACTATTTTATCTTCTGGTATAGTAGCTGTTCCAAAGGTATCTACATAAATGGATAAAGGTTGTTCCATACCAATGGCATAAGATACTTGTACCTCACATTTTTTTGCATAGCCATTTGCAACAATGTTTTTTGCAATATGGCGAAGCATATATGCTGCACTTCTATCTACTTTACTAGCATCTTTGCCAGAAAAGGCTCCTCCACCATGCTTTGCATATCCGCCGTAAGTATCTACAATAATTTTTCTTCCAGTGAGTCCAGTATCTCCCAAAGGTCCTCCAATAACAAATCTTCCTGTTGGGTTAACATATATTTTTGTATTTTCATCTAAATATTTTTCTGGCACTACGGCGCGAATGACTTTTTCTGTAATATCTTTCTTCATTTGCTCTAAACTAGCTGTTGCTAGGTGTTGATTTGAAACGAGAATCGTTTCAATTCTTTTTGGAGTGTCTCCTTCATATTCTACGGTAACTTGTGTTTTTCCATCCGGTCTTAAGTAAGGAATTTCTTTTGTTTTTCTTACTTCAGTTAATTTTTTTGCTAACTTGTGTGCCATATCAATAGCAAATGGCATATAATTTTCTGTTTCCGAGCAAGCATAGCCAAACATAATTCCTTGGTCTCCTGCTCCTCCAATATCCACTCCCATAGCAATATCTGGGCTTTGCTTTGTAATATTAATATCAATATCACAGGTACGGTAATCCATATCAGTTTTGCTATTATCAAATCCTATTTCTTGAATTGTTTTACGAACTAATTCCTCAATATTAATTTGTGCTTTTGTGGTAATTTGCCCTGCAATAGTTACTTTGTCCTTTGATACAAAAGTTTCTACTGCTACTCTTGAATTTTCATCTTGTTTTAAAGCTTCATCTAAAATCGTATCCGAAATATAATCTGCTAATTTGTCAGGATGTCCTTCTGTAACACTTTCTGACGTAAAAAAATACTTTTTCATTACTTCGTTTCCTCCTACATTTTATTCTTTATTAAAAAAAATCCTGTTAAATCGTTTTATTTTGCTACCGTTAGTTGAATAATAAGCTCGATATTATCATCATTGGCTGCTTTATTTCTTCTTATTGCTCCACATTTTTCACATTGAGAAACAATCACATAGCCTTTTTTGCTGTCTAGCTCTACTCTAATTGGTTTAAGCAAGCCATGGCAAGTTTCTTCTCTGTCACCTGGATTGACATCTACATGTTTAGAATACAAACAGCTATTACAGTGATTTCGACAAGTATATCCTAAAGGTTCTACTTTTTTACCGCAATGTTCACAAGTAAAAGCCTCATCAATTTCTGTAAATTTTCTTCCCATCTTTTTTCTCCTTAAGTCATTTTTAATTTGAAAAAAATTGACGTTTTCATTAATATTCAAAGATACTACCGCCAATAAATTCCCTTAATAGTGAATTCTCCGGAACGTACTTATCCTCAATGTCTTCAAAATATTTTAAAAATTCATGTAATCTTTTTGCCTCTGCATATTCTTCATTTGTATTGTCAATTTCCGCTAATAATGGCATTAAATATTTTTTCAGTACACAAATTTCATAAATGAGTGAAGTATTAAACATACTGTCCGCTTGCTCTTGGAAAGGAAAAATATGTTGATTTTCTCCTTTATTGACGGAGTTCCACATTTTCAAGGTATGAAGTGCGCTATAACCTCTAAAATTATAGTCTCGTACCATTCTTCTCATTAATCTAGTATCTGTGGTTGAAATTCTATTATAGTAATCAATATTTAATACAGTTAAAGCACTGATATAAATTTTATATTTTTTATCTTTTGGAATGGCTGAAGTTAACTTGTCATTTAAGCAATGAATTCCTTCAATCACTAAAATTTCATCATCTGCCAGCTTCATAGTGTTTCCATAATATTTTTTTGTTCCATCCTTAAAATCAAAGGTTGGGCATAAAATTTCTCCGCCCTGTAATAAGGTTGTTAAGTGTTCATTAAATAATTTTAAATCAATTGCCTCTAAACATTCAAAGTCATAATTTCCATTCTCATCTAAAGGAGTTTCTCCCCTCTCTACAAAGTAATTATCTACAGAAATAGTCACAGGTTTTAATCCATTCAATCTCAATTGAATTCCTAATCGCTTTGCAAAAGTAGTTTTGCCAGAGGATGAAGGCCCTGCAATTAAAGCAACTTTGACACCGCTTCTTTGAACAATACTATCTGCAATATCAGAAATTTTCTTTTCATGTAATGCTTCCGCTAAAAGAACTATGTCCCTAGTATTTCCTGAGGTAATACTTTTATTTAGTTTATATACTGTATGAATATCTAATACTCTATGAATATCTTTGTATTCCTCTAATGTTGCAATCAATTTCTGACTGGTTTTTCCATCCTCTAATACATGAGGATTTTCCTTACTCGGATAGCGCAATAAAAATCCTTCTCGATAAGGAATCATTTCGAAGACCTTGACAA
Organism: Clostridia bacterium; assembly: GCA_017479865.1. GTDB lineage: Bacteria > Bacillota > Clostridia > TANB77 > CAG-508 > CAG-273. The sequence goes on along the minus strand of JAFVBS010000017.1, from coordinate 2,771 downwards.
ATCCAGTGGAAATTGGCATTACTCCATAAAAATAGTTGTAATATTGTTCGCAAAAATATAATGAAACCTCCTCTTTTTGCTTGTTATCTAATTGTAGCTTTCCACGAATACTATCTTCTTTTTCATAAAATTCTTTTGCCTCTTCTTTTGACATACTTTTTTTACTAATTGGAATATCTTTTTCAATAATTTCTTTCATTTTCGCCTGAATAGTTTGTATCATTTCTTGTGTAATTGGCATATTGTCAATTTCGCAGTACATCGCATTGGTTAGCTGATAATTTACAGATAAATATGCTTCTGGATAACATTCGCAAAACGCTTTACTCATAATGTATAATAATCCTCTAATATAGGTTCTTCTTCCATCACGAGTTGTCACATCAATAAAATCAATTTTATCATTTTCTTTTGGTATGTAATTTAAACTTTTAATTTCATTATTACAGTTACAAGCAATCATTAAATCATTTTGTTTGATTTGCTCCTGAAAAAGCTCCATCACTGTTTTATTATCATTTGTTATTTCTATCTTTTGTCCATTTAATAATATTTCCATATCATAATTCCTTTCTTTTTGATATTTCTATTTTATATCTTATGCGCTATTTCGTCAACTATTTGTGAATAGAACAATTTTATTTTGTATATAATATGAAAGACAAGTATATCTAAGAAGGAGTGTATTAAAATGGATATTAGCAGAGTTTCCGAAATTTTAAAAAGTGAAGAAAAAACAGAAGTTTTTTATAATGATAGACCTGTTTGGATTCAAGAATTGAATGACAATGTTGCTAAAGTCGGATTTGTAGATAATTTTGAAGAAAGTAACGTGTACATTAAAGATTTATACGAAAGCAATTGGTTTGATGATAGAAAATAATTCAAAGTTTAGTATTCACATAGAATAGAGGGTGTCAGAAAGACACCCTCTACATGTTAGCTTCCTATTTTAGAAGCTTTCTTAAGAATCATATACTTTCTATTTTTTGGATCCTTCGGATCCGCAAAAAACTGACACTTATTCTTGGCACACCGAGTTCCACCGCAGTGATTCAGTTTGCACAGATGCATTTTGACACATGTACCAACACCACTACTGCTAGCCTCTCTGTTTCTTTTGCCATTTGCCATGTATAGATTCCTCCTAATTTTTTTCAGCAGTTCTTGACCACTGTATATTATATATTTTACCTCATTTTTTTGAATTTGTAAAGTTTAAAGAATTACATCCAATGTTGTATAATTTTCCAATTTTTTTCGACATAATTTTTGTTTTTTGTTACATACTATTTGATGAAAATTAAATTTGAGGAGAAATCAAATGAGAAAAACAATTATTTATATTATCGTTGCTACTGTAGTAATTGGCATTGTTGTTTTTGCTGTTCAATATTTTTCAGGCAACAAACAAGATTCATCTAATAATCCACAACCGCAACGAATTAGTAGTGAAACAAATATTAGTTCTGAGGCAAATTCTTCTACCCCTTTTGCTCAAATTCAAAATTCTACAGAGTCAGCAGAATCTAAACAGCCAGCCGAAACTGAAATTTCGTCTTTTTCCACCAAAATTTTAGTAGACGATGATAATAGGGACACTAACTTAGAAATTACTGCTTCTAAAATTAATGGAACTATTGTGAAAAATGGTGAGGAGTTTTCTTTTAATAAAGTGGTAGGAAATCCCACGGAAGAAAAAGGATATGAAAAGGCCGGAGCATTTGGTGCCAATGGTAAAAAAATAAAAACTAATGGTGGTGGAAATTGTCAAGTAAGTTCTACCCTTTATGATGCCGTATTAAAAGTAGATGGCTTAAAAGTAACAGAAAGGCATCAACATGAGAGAGAAGTTGGCTATGTAGAATTAGGAAAAGATGCTACCGTTGCTTATGATTATTTGGACTTTAAATTCAAAAACAATACAGGATATGATATTAAACTTTATGCATCAGTCACCGAGGAAAAGGTAGAAGTCAAAATTATGAAGATTACGAAGTAATAAAAATACATGTTGCACCATACAATTTAGTAACCATATAAGGAGGTTACATATGATTATAAAACATAACATGTATTTTAAAATATTTGCTATTTTTTTGAGCTGTTTATTACTTTTGCCTACGATAAGTTTTGCTAGTGAAAGTGTTTATGTGTGGTCTAGTGAGTCAAAAACAGTAAAAGAAGTACAAGATAGCCAGAAGGCAACTCCTACTTCTAGCACGCCAGCAGATTTAAAATTAGAATGTGGTGGTGCGGTATTAATTGAACAATCAACTGGTCAAGTATTATATGACCACCACATGCATGAAAAATTAAGACCTGCAAGTGTTACTAAGGTAATGACCATTTTATTAGTTATGGAGGCAATTGATTCTGGCAAATTAGCTTATACAGATAGAATTCCTTGTTCTGAAAACGCTAGTAGTATGGGTGGCTCGCAAATTTGGTTAGATGTTAAAGAGGAGTTAACCGTTGATGAAATGTTAAAAGCCATTTGTGTGGTTTCTGCTAACGATTGCACCGTTGCCATGGCAGAATATTTAGCAGGGTCGGAAGAGGCTTTTGTGCAGAAAATGAATGTCAGAGCAAAAGAACTTGGCATGAACGATACTACTTTTAAAAATTGCCATGGCATTGATGAAGATGGGCATGTTACTTCGCCTTATGATATTGCTTTGATGTCACGTGAGTTGTTAATGAAGCACCCTGATATTATGAAATATACAACCATTTGGATGGATAGTTTAAGAGATGGCAAATCACAGTTA
>JAFVBS010000016.1 GCA_017479865.1 Clostridia bacterium | reverse complement strand
TAGGAAAAATCACCTACACTTTGGATGGAAAGGAAATTGCCAGTGTGAATATTATTGCTGAAACTACGGTAGAAAAAAATAGCACATTTCACATGATTGAGGCGGTGTATTTGAAGTGGTTTAGTTTGCTGAGGGAATAAACAAAACAAGGAAAATCCTCTCGATTTGGATTTTCCTTGTTTTCTATTTTCCATTACCTTTATCATATCTTTTAGAAATCTCTATTAGTTTATCAAAATATGATAATTAATCTATATTTAGATTGCCTTCATTCACCTTAACCTCAACATCATTAATATCTTCACCATAAAGAACAACTTGTATATTATCATTTGTTGTTTCTTTGAAAATGACATCTCCAGCATCTTGTTTGATTTCTATGTTTTTTATATCTTCCATTTCAAACGTTTTATCAAAAACCACATTTTTACTTTTAGAGCCAATACTGATGAATCCATTTCTGAAGCTAAAGCCACCTCTTAGAGATCCGACTAAAAACATTACCAAAAAGAATATAATTTTAAGTTGGAAATTTAGCAACTCAAATTAACATTGCCGTATTTTCAAGTGTTTTAAGGATTAATTAAATTTATATTTTCCTCATATTTTGCCCATCTTTTCTACTTAGAGTTATCCTTTATATTTCTTATCATAATTATTACTTTTCTCATTTTAATTCTCCTAGCTCTTATGATGTGTTGTTTAAACATCTAATATTTTGTATATGGTCTCTAATGCTTCTTCTTGACTTAATCCATCATGTCCCTTCTTTTCTTCATAGTGTAAAGTAATTTCAATATTGTTGTATTCTTTAATGTTTTTCATGGTTTCTATTCTTTCCAAAAATGGTGCTAGTTGCATTGAATTATCCACCTTTGAACATAAATTGACATGAAGGTAAATTTTAGGGACATAATTGTGTTTGATAAAGGTATCTACTACATTAAATCTCTCTGGGTATTTTAATGCTGTTCCTATATTATCGAAGCAATATCCCATGACATAGTCGACTGCGCTAATAAATGCCCAGTTAGATACATCTAGTTGCGTATTATCTGCCACAACTTTTGCACCTTTTAGATAAGTTCCCATGATAATTGATAAAAATCCACCGGCTGAAGTACCATAAATAACAGTGTCTTCTAATGCTATCTTCATCTTTTGAATAATTGTTTTTAGTATGAGACTACTATTTTCTAAATAATAATTTTCGTTTTTTCCTACTCCCCATCCTACAGATAAGTCATTGACATATAAAGTAGGATCCATACAAAATACAGATGAAGTTTTTAAAATACTGGCCCAGCTATGCCTTTGGAATACTGGAACTTTTACATTGCCTCCCGCTATTGCACCATTGTTAAATACAATTAATTTATTGTTATCCTTTTTTCTGTTAATTAAATATTCATATTTCACATTATCTTTTTTTACTTCTAATATATAAAGTAGCTCTTCTTTTATTTGGTAATTCTCTAGGTCATAATAATCAATTTTTTCAACCGGATAGGGTAGCCTTTTCATTTTTTTCTTCTTTTCTGCCTTATCTATAGTATCTTCAATTACCTGTACAGTTCTTTCTAGTTCTGTTTGAATATCAAATTCATTTCCGATATGGAAATTTTCTTTTTCTGCACTTTTTTCGCTTTGCTCTATATATTTCAAAATAGCATCTGCTAATTCTTTTTCATCATAGCCTATAAGAGTTCCACAATCATACTTTTGAATTAGTTCTTTTGCAATTCCGACATCCGTTGAAATGATTGGAGTATCGAGTATTGCACTTTCTGCTAACGCTAAACTAAATCCTTCACTCAAAGATGTTAACACGGTGGCTGTACTTGCCTTGATATAAGGGTATGGGTTCTCTTGAAATCCTAGTATTTTCACATTATTCTTTAAATCATTCTCCTCAATGTATTTTTCTAGTTTGTTTCTCTCTTCTCCATCCCCTAATAAATAAATTTCGAAATCATCTCTCGTTTCTTTTACTATTTTTGCTGCTTTTAATAACAGAATTTGATTTTTATTTTCATCAAGTCTTCCTAATGTTGTAAATAAAGTTTTTTTAGGAATCTCTATTTTTTCTTGACTCAGTTGTTTTACTTTTTCTATATCTACCGAATTTGGAATCTCGTGAATATTTTCTGTAATTTCGAATTTTTCCTTTAATGCTTTTTTAACCGCTTCTGATATAACTACAATGTTGTCGAAAGTTTTTAATACATTTTTTTGCATATTGTATTCTTGCTTAATTCCAGAATATTCAACTGTAGTAGGACTAAATTGGTGATAATTTAGTTCATTCATATCTCCACGAATCCATACTACTTTTGGTGTATTGTTCATATAAGATGCAAAATAAGATGGTGCATTGTGATTACATGCAATAACACAATCATATCGATTTTTTAGTAGCTTGTTAAATTTTAATGGATTAGCAAGAATGTCATAATAGTGTTTTAATGCTTTTTGCTCATCGAAGTTTTCTTTTTCATAATCAATTAATGAGTCTAATACCTTGATATTGCTGTTTAATATATTGCTTTCAGAATTTTTAAATAGTGGTAACACATCAATGCTATATTCCGTGTAATCCATTCTATTTAAGATATCTGCTAAAGACTTTTCTGTTCCATAACCATAAGAAATACTCCATGTAATAAATAATAATTTTTTCATAATTTGTTTTCACTCCCTCTTCTATTATATGGGAGTGTTTTGTATTATGTTAAGTTTTTAAGTTTAGCTTCTATACTAACATAAAAGCTTTCTTTGCTTGTGATAACCATTGTTATGCTTTAAATTGGCTAGCTACGCTTTCAATTTCTTGCAATTCGAATCTATATTTTTGTTTCACATTAGGATATTTTTCATGGTCAACTTCGCTTAAAAACATCTCTATTGGTCTAATCCATAAACTTCCGTCTCCGTATAAGCGCCTATATACGACGCATTGTTCCTTCGTTTCTGAGTCTCTAGCAATATCTTCAACAATATAGAAATCCCCTTTAAAATGTTTGTAAATTCCGTGAATTTTTAATTCTCTCATGATGAACCCTCTTCTCTATTCTTCTGATTTCTTTTCTTCTCCATATTTTTCGTCATATTCTTTTTGAGCATCCATTGCTTCAAGCTTTGCAAGTTCAGCTTCTTTTGCAGCTATTGCAGAAAGCATTACGCATCCTTCTGCATATTCAAGCATATCTTCTATATATTTTTCTAATTTTTCTTTATCATGAGCTTCTTTTCTCGCTGCTAATTCTTCTTTGGCTACTTCTAAATTCATTTGAGCTTTAATCAATTCAGAAGATGCCTTTCCTTTCACTCTTTTAGAATAAATTTGATAACTTTCTTTTAATGCATTCACATTGCTTTTAGTTTCATCCATTGCAACTTTTAGTTTATCTTGTGCTTCTAACCCTATAATTTTAGCGGTATCTAACGAATCTTTCATTTTTGCATTTAATTCTGCCATTTTGGCTTTCATTTCATCTCTGTTCATCATAAATTCCTCCTTTTTAAATTTACTTCATTATATCACTCTATAGAAAATATGCAAGTTAGATATTAATTCTTTTTTTGTTTCCAATTCTCACAACTTGTACTTGCTTACTTTTATAAGGTGTTTATAATCAAAATTTCTCATTTTTCAACACTTTCAAAACGTGTTTGTTTTGCATAGTCGATGATTGTACTGTTGCAATGGAAGAATATTTAGCAGGATCAGAAGAGGCTTTTGTGCAGAAAATGAATACCAATGCCACGAGAAATGATCTATCGTTAATTGCAGTTGTCATGAAAGCTCCCTCTACTAAAGTTCGTTTTGCTGAAGCACAAAAATTATTGGATTATGGCTTTAGTAATTTTGAATTCAAAAAAATTGCCAATCAAAGAGATTTGATTGGGCAGGTTCAAATTGATAAAGGAACAGCTGATAGCGTAAATGCTGTTTTAGAAGCGGATAGTGGCGTACTACTTTCCAAAAGGCAAGATAAAGATATTTCGCAATCCATTGACTTAGTAGACCATATTACTGCACCAGTACAGCAGGGCGAAGTGTTAGGAAAAATCACTTACACTTTAGATGGAAAAGAAATTGCCAGTGTGAATATTGTTGCTGAAAATACTGTTAAGAAAAATAGCACGTTTCACATGATTGAGTCAGTATACTTGAAATGGTTTAGTTTGCTAAGAAAATAAAAAATAGACGATCTATTGTTTGATGATGTAGAGTAAGATTAGAAAGTTATCTTTTTTTAGTTTAAATCATAATCTAGAATGACAAAGGAGTTGAGCATTATTTAACTTCTTCGAGACTATCATAAAAGTTGTGTAAATAGAATTTCCTTCAGATTGATAAATAAAAAAAATTTAACATTTTATAATTAATATACTTTCGTAGCGGAGCACTAATGTGCTCCATTACTCACTATAATATTTATCTAAACTCCATTTTAAAATATTCTCATCCATATATTTCCATATTCTAAGATAGTCTTTCTCATTTCGTATTATGTGGTCGTAATAAGATTTTTGCCAAATGGATTCTCCTATTTGTTTTGTTACCCACTCTTTATATTTCTTAATGATATTAGAAACTGATAAGCTTGTTTCCTTATCTATTATTAATATTAAATGTATATGATTTGGCATTATTACAAATTTGTCTATCTTTATTGTTTTATATGTATCTTTTAACTTTTCTATATTTTTATATGCAGTTTTTCCAATTTCACTAAATTGCATTTTTTCTTCATTTAAAATTTCTCCAAAATAATGAATTTTATCTTTTGTACATATTGTTATAAAATAAAATCCTTCCATCGTATAATCAAAGTGTGCTAATCTTGAATTTTTTCTTACAAAATATTTACTTTCCAATATATATGTTATCCTTTCTTTATGGAGCACTTTAGTGCTCCTCTACGAATTATTTATAGTATATTCTTCACCATACAAGAATAATTTTCAATAATTTTTTTGATTAGAATTTAGTAATTTACACTATTTTACAGCTGTTATACCATAATATCTTCTGATTAGTAAAATTCCCTTTTTGCTTGTGTTTTCTTCTATATATTTATCTAGCAAATTCATATTTATTTCATCATTATCGTCGTACTTATTTTCTTCTATTTCTGATTCTGAGAAATTACTTAATATTGGTGTTTTTAATAGAAGTGCTAATAAATCCTCTTTTGTTTTATAATACTCTCTAATATGAATTGGAACTAATTCAACTTTTTTAAACCCTGCATCTAAAATTGCTTCATAATCAATTAAGCTTATTGGTTTATCATCTTTAAACGCTTGACCTTTACCATATAGCTTTTTTAGTTGCCAACAATCCAATTTATCAACTCCTCTTAAAAGAAGTTTACCTCCAATTTTTAATGTTTTATATATACCATTTGCATCTATACAAGTATGTCTTGCAACAACTATATCAAAATAATTATTAGGTGTAGTCATATTTAAATTGTCCATTTGTTTAAATGTAATATCTTTTCTTTCTGTTTTTGCTAAATTCTCATTAGCAGTGTTTATCATCTCTTTTGAAAAATCTGTTGCAATTATCTCTTTAACAATTGGAAAGTTTTTTAATACTTTTTCGCCTCCACCTGTTCCTAAATCAAGAATTTTACATTTTGGTGATGCACAATCATTTAATAACTTATATAAATTCCAATCTGTTAAATTTTCTTCTGTGTATTCAATCATACTAAAGTCCCAATCTTTTATATCATCATAAAATCTTAACTCGTTTTTCACACTATGTTCCTCCTAAACAGCATTCTAGCTGTTCTTCAAAATATTTTTCGGTCAATATTGAGCCACCACTTTTGAGCCTTTCATCATCCATAACCCAACCTTTAATAGTGTAATCCTTCACTATTTGATTTACCCATTTTCTAAATTGAACCGCTTTTTCATTATTTACTTTGAACCCAACTGCTATTACCATTTGTAAGTTATAATGAGCAACCTCTCTTGAAACCTCTCTATTTCCTTCTTTTTGAACTATTAAGAAATTCTTAATAGTTGAATTTGCTTCTAATTCGCTATCTTCATATATTTTTTATGTGTTGATATATTGCAGAAGTTGAGACTCCATAAACAGTAGCTAGCATTTTTTGAGTAAGCCATATATTTTCATCCTCGTATCTTATCTCAACTCCGCTCTCTCCACTAGCGGCAATATATGTTAAATACTCCGCAGCACTTGAACGAAGTGTAATATTGTTATGATTAGATTTTTCCATCCAACTTCACTCTCCATACTAGAATTCTTATTAGTATATATAATATATCACACAAACCCATGTTTGTAAAGTGCGGTAACAAATAAAATACTATTTGATGAAATCTTTGATAATTGATTGTAATAAATCAACTAGTTCTGCTTCTTGAATTTCTTTTGTTTCAATATCAAAATGATAGCCAGAATAGCTGAATTTTGTCATATACATATCTTTATATTGATAAATTGTAAGTTCTATGCCATTGATTGTAGATACTTTGCCCTCATCCTTAAAGAAATAATCTCTTAGGGGCTCATTTGTATCAGAAAATGCAATAACAATGTTTCTTCCATTAGATGTGTTACTATAAATAAATTCATAATCAATGAATTTATCATACTCATCTTTAGAACGATCACTTCTACCAAACCTTTTATAGTATTTTGTGTTATCAAAATCACTAGGAATTTTTAGATTCGATAGAACCTCAAAATATGGTATCATATAATAATTTTCAACTGTTTTGACATCAATATCTAACTTTGTTGCTCCCATACTACCTAGTTGATTAATATTGATTTCTATCTCTTTCTTTTCCCTTGATATATCTTCCACTGATGCATACTGATGATTCAAATCACTCTGATTTTCTTCTTTTTTATTTTTTCCAGTTTCTACAATGATACCCACGCAAAGCATCAATATAGCACAAGTTGAAAGTACACTATAAATGACTTTTTTAGAATTTCTTTTCTCCATATCAATTTTCTCTCTCATGTTTGATACAGCTATTTTTTCTTTCACACTTTTTCGTATTTGATTTTTTAATTTTTCATTTTCCATAGCCATATCCTCCATTTCTTAAATTTTTCTTAATTTCTTTTCGTATTCTATGTAGCATGACTTTTACTTTGCTTTCAGAAAACTGCATTTTATGAGCAATTTCTTTAATAGTTTTCGCCTCATAATAGAACATCATAAAAACATTGTATTCTTCTTGTTTCATTTGTTTTAAAGCCTTTTGTATCATTTCATTTTGTTCTTTTTCTTGTATGATAGTTTCAAAGTCCATTGTATCAGGTATTCTGTCCTCATAGTCACTGATGGAATCATTAATATTGATTTCTCTATATTTGTTGTTCATGACATTTCTAATAATTCCTATTAAATATGGTTTGATTGGAACATTTACGCCTATTCTTTTGCTATTTTTCCATATAGCAAAGAAGGTATCTGAAATTATTTCCTCCATATCTTCATTTGATATGCTAATCCCCTTTGAATTTTTTACAATAATATAGACATAGCCATAATAAGCATTGATTAGTTCATCAATATCAAGACCATTTTTTCCCATATAGTCTTTTAATATTTCTTCTTTTTTCAATTTAGATCTAAATCTCCTTGTCTTTTTAAAATATCTTTCACATACATAATAACAAATTTTTGAAAAAGGTTACAACTTTTTTGAAATTTTACAAAAAATATAGAGATTATTGCTAATCTCTATGCATATTAATAAATTTGTATGACTCGTTTATTATCGTTTCTATTTAATCTACATTTACACCTTTATTAAGTATTTTTTTACAAATAAAATAGTATCCAATATTATAAATTCCATATATGATTAAACTGATATAAATTAACATTTTTAAAGCGCTTGGACTTGGCATTCCAGATGTATATAATTCCATAAACGTTGGATTATATTTACTAATTATATACATAATTATCAATAAAGCTGATGATAAGAAACCATACATCATAATTCCAACTAAAACAGATTTTATTACTTTACTATTATTACTTTTAAATCCTATTATAATTCCAAACAGCCCAGAAAACATTAAAAATGAAATTTCAAATATAACTAAAAATACTACTGCTATACACATTAAGATTGTATTTCCATATCCAAATATTTCTGTCATATTTTCAAATGCACTTTTTATTGAATATATTGTTTCGTTATTCAAATATACTATCAATATACAAATAAATATAACTATTGCCGCTAATAGCAATGATATAATCCCGGATATTACTTTACTATTCCAAATTTGATTTTTATTAACCGGAAGTGTGTGTGTTAAATAGCTTTCATCTTTATATATGTTATTCTTAAATCTTACCCATACTCTCATTATACAGTTTATAACACAAGATACTAAACAAGCTATCTCAATGCTAGAACATATTTTATCAATAATTAGTCCAACTGTTGTTTCTGCATGGCCATTTGTTATTCTACAAATACAAGCAAAACAAAAAGTCAATATAAAATAATAAACCATATATTTATTTATCCATATTAAATCGTACTTAATCATCTTTTTTAGCATTTAAACCACCTCCTAAATACTTCATCTATAGACATTCCTTCTTTTTCTCTAATGTTATCGCTAGAATCTTGTAAAATTATCTTTCCTTTATCAATAAAGATTACTTCATCAAGAACTCTCTCAATATCAGAAATTAAATGTGTGGAAATTATAATACTTGCATCCTCTTTAAAGTTAGTAAGTATTGTGTCTAAAATATAATCACGAGTTGCAGGATCAACACCACCTAATGGTTCATCTAAAATATAAAGAGAAGCATCTCTTGACATTACTAATACTAATTGCAATTTTTCTTGCATACCTTTAGACATTTTTGATATTTTTTGTTCTTCGTTTAAATCTAAATCTTTTAATAATTTATGTGCTTTATCCAAATTAAAATCTTTATAAAATGCATTAAAAAAAGTTAAGACTTCTGATACTTTCATTCCCTTATCTAAATAAGTTCTTTCTGGCAAATATGAAATATGTTCTTTTGAATATACTCCAATAGGTTTACCTTTGAATAAAATCTCACCATTTGATGGAGTTAATAAATCATTGATAAGTTTTATTAGTGTGCTTTTACCAGCGCCATTTTTTCCTAATAAACCTATTATCTTGCCTTGTGGAATCTTTATATTTATATCTTGTAAAACTTCTCTTTTATCAAATCTTTTAGATAGATTTTTACATTCCAATAATTCCATTTTACTTTCCTCCCATTTCTTGCAAGTATTTTATAGATTCTTCAAAAGTTATTCCCATATTGTTCATATCTGCTATAAAATTTTGTATTTTATTTTTAGCCAATTCCTTTTTCCTCTTTTCAATTAGTTCTTTGTTTTCTGTTACAAATTTTCCATTTGTTCTTTCTGTATAAATCAAACCCATCTTTTCTAATTCTGATAATGCCTTTTGCATTGTATTAGGATTAACTTTTGTGGCAAGTGCTAGCTCTCTTACCGAAGCAATCCTTTCTCCTGGTTTTAATTTTCCCGAAACAATTTCAAGTTCTAATTGCTCAACTAATTGAATATAAATTGGTCTTTCATTATCAAAAATATAATCCACAACTTTCTTCCTTTCTATTATTGTATCACTTGCATAATACAATAATACTACTCTATTTTTATATTGTCAACAAGATTTGCAAAAAAATATAAAAAAATAGGAATTATATTTCAAACCCCTACTTTATTTTTAGTTATATAAATTGTCAATTACCGTTAAAATAATTTTATCTGATTATCTTCTTCAACATATTCACTTGTATATCGAAAACATTCATCTGGATTACAAATAATATGATGCTCTTCACAAGTCCTATTAAATATGTCCATAAGTTCATCATTATTTTTGCTTACTACATGATAACTATTTCCATAATTTTTTATATATTTTTGGGATAAATTAGGAAATAATTTATCCAACTGCGAATAATAATATTCTCTATCTCCCTCTCGAAGGGTCATTCCTGCATTAAAACATATAATTCCCTTTACATTTGATTTAATACAATCATCTAAAATGCCTTGCATATTTTCCTTTGTATCATTTATATAAGGAAGAATCGGTGTAAACCATACTATTGTTGGAATGTTATTTTCATTTAGTATCTTTAAAACTTCAAATCTTCTTTTCGTAGTACAAACATGAGGCTCTAACTTTTTACATAGTTCTTCATCATAAGTTGTTAATGTCATTTGTACTACACATTTTGCTTTTTTATTGATACTTTTCAATACATCTAAATCTCTTAAAATTAAATCAGATTTTGTAATTACTGTTGCTCCAAATCCATACTTTTCGATAATTTCTAAGCATTTTCTAGTTAATTGTAGTTTCATTTCTATTGGCATATATGGATCACTCATTGAGCCTGTACTTATCATACACTTGTTTCTTTTTGATTTTAATATATTTTCTAGTAATTCTGGTGCATTTTCCTTTACTTCAATATCTTCAAATTTATGATCAAAATTATAACAATTACTTCTGCTATCACAATAAATACAACCGTGTGTGCAACCACGATATATGTTCATACCATTCCATTTTGTTAGTAATGTTTTTGCTTTTACATAGTGCATTTCTTCCTCCTATACTAATTATTCTTCAATCTTTCGTTATTCCATTTGTTACAACTAGTGCTGTTTCAAACCATACTTTATTATCTCCAAAATTCTATTTTTATTTGGTTGTGGAGAATATAACAAAAAAATGGCCTGAAAAAATCTAAGCCATTTTCTCATATTTTAAGCTCTTGGATGTGCTTTTTGATATACATCTTTTAATCCTGAGTCTTGGAATTGCATATATACCTGTGTTGATGAAATATCGGAATGTCCTAACATGGTTTGAATTGCTTTTAAATCTGCTCCGTTTTGTAACAAGTGCGTAGCAAAAGAATGTCTTAGCACATGTGGCGTAATGTCTTTGTTAATATGCGCTTGTTCTTTATAGAATTTAACTATTTTCCAAAACCCTTGTCTTGTTAAACGTTGTCCATTGACATTAACAAATAATGCTTTTTCTTTTTCATTGCGAATAAGAACAGGTCTTGCTTGTTCTATATATTCTTTTAAGGCTTTTAATGACATAGAACCTAAAGGAATGTTTCTTTGCTTTGAACCATTCGTACAAATGACAAATCCTTCTTCCAAATTGACATTGTCTATATTCAATGAGATGATCTCTGTTACTCTCATTCCTGTTGCATAAGCAAATTCAAGCATTGCTTTATCTCTGGTTCCTTTCAAGTCAACATCTTTTGGCTGTTCTAGTAACAGTTCTACTTCTTGTGATGTTAAAACACTAGGAACCCTTTTTTCAACCTTTGGAGATTGAATATTTTCCGTTGGATCATGTTTTACTTTTTTATTTCTAATCAAAAATTGATAAAAAGATCTAATTGAAGCTAAATTACGAGAAATAGTAGAAGGCTTTTTTCCAATTTCTTGTAGATGTTTTAAATAATCCTTGACATCTTCTTGGTTTATTTTTGCATAATTCATGCGATTTTCTTCTACATAATCTTTTAATTGTAAAATGTCTCTTTTGTATGATTGTAAAGTGTTGTCTGATACTTTTTTTTCATCTTGAAGAAATTCCAAAAATAGTTTGATTTGTTTTTCCATTTTAGCTCTCCTACTCCTTTTTTCTTTTTCATATAATCTTTTGACATTGTTTTGTCAATTTACATAAACTATATATGTTATATCAAATTAAAAACAAATTGTAAATAGATTTTATAAAAAATTTAGAATTTTTTTTACATATATGGCACATACAATTTTACTAGGTTGCTTGAAAGATATGTTTCTATCAAAGCTGATACCAAAAGTAAAATGAGCATTATCAATGAAAATACCGTATGCCTTGCAATAGCTAGTTTTAAGTTTTCCCTTCTTTTATCTTTCATAATGGATTGATATAGTTTCATTCCACTCACAGCTAGTGCTAGAATGCAAGGAATAAAAAGCAAGTTTTGTAATAACATACTTGTGAAAAAAAACATTGTACCTTTTGCTGTTCCCCACACGGCAATTGCTGAAGAAATGCTAAATCCTAGGCAAAAACCTCTGTACGCCACCATTCCTAATACAATTGGAATTCCAATGACAGTAGAACCAGCAAACCACATTAAAAGTGCTACTAATAAGTTTCTTTGTATTGCTTTTTTTAATAATGCAACCGTGTCAATATTTTTTCCCTCCTTTAAATTGTTAGCAAATTGAGTTAGATAATTTTGTATTTCTCCGCTTTGTGATTCCCCCATCTGGTTAATCAAAATAACTCCTAACACAATGCCGAATTAAAAGAAGAATGGATACAATAATATATTCTTTTAAATTGTCTTTAACATGATTAACAATTAAATGAATGGATTGATGTTTTGGCTTTCTTGTGACCCTCATTTTATTCCTCCAAGGTTGATTGATAGTCTTATACATAATGTCTATTCAATAAAATGAGTTTTAGAACTTTTATAATGTAGGAATTTATCCTACTGTTAATTTGCCATAAACGCCACCACCACCAGCTTGAATGTTTACTTTTCCTTCCCTTGCAGCGATAATCGTTTTAGCAATTTTTTCTCCTACTACTGCTTCAATATCATCCTGTGAAACTTTATGCAAGATTGTCATTTCTGTATCAAAGTGATTTAATAATTTATCAATTGTTTTCCCCCCTAGTCCAGGGACAAAAGTCAATGGCACCTGGTAAACATATGGTGGACGATTACAAGGGCTTTTGCTTTCTTGCTTGTCGCGAATTGTTACAATTCTGTCAAACACTCCCATGGTAATTTTATTGCCATGGCAATAAGGGCACTCTGTAATAGGGGGCTCCCCTTCAATTGGCTTGTCACAGTTTTCGCAATAGGTTCTATGGTATTTTCCTAGTTTTGGATCTAACCCATAATTGGCAACAATTTTTCTTCCATTTTCATTTTTGAGTGCCATTAATAATTCTTTAAAAGAAATATCTTCTAGTAATACCTTGTTATATTCTCTTGCAATTTTAGGAAGAGAATGTGCATCTGAGTCGGTAATAAAGGTTCTTGTTTCTAATTCCGATATTTCGTCAGCTAAATAAGTATCAGCACTTAACCCCAATTCAATGGCGAAAATTTTATCAAATTTCTCTTTAAAAATTTTTGATAGTCGATCCGTACAATTGCCATAAAAACTTTTATGTGGTGTAAAAGTATGTGCGGGAATTAAAATGCCGTTATATTTTTCTACAATATCCACTAATTGATAAGCTGAAATGCAGGCTCTTTGAGAACTTAAGGTAATATTGTGAATATAGTTTGACATTTCTTTTGAAAAGGCTTTGATGTCTGCCAAAGTTGGAAAATAACATAAATTGTGAGCACTACCTGTTTTACCTTGGTCGTTGACTTCTGATGTTTCAATTTCGCTTCCTAAAATAATGCAAACCTTATCTTTATAAATAATGCCTCCATCTTTAATTTCATAAGCTTCTCCCGTTTTTAAAAAGTTCTCAATGTCTTCAATGACATAAGGTGAAGCACAATCAATAATGCCAACAATATTAATTCCTTTTCTATCAGCACACTCCTTTGCAATGTTAGCAAAATTAAGTGACCTCGCTGCTGTAATTTTGATTGGCTTTCCATTTTCACTACGTCCAATATGAACATGTAAATCCGCAAACATTTCTTTCATGACTATTTTCCTTTCCCGTGGCTAAAATAAATTGAAGAAAATATACTTCTTTATGGCTATATTTTCTAAAAATTTTTACAATAGAAAAAGATTGGTCTTGTAAGAGCCAATCTTTTTTATGTACACAATTCTTCTTCATTTTTTATAATATTAGCACTTATTGTATTTATCTTTCTTGCTCAAATGCATCCTCTTTTGTTTCAGTTTTTGGTTCGGCATTTCTATCGAAATAATCCCTTAATTCTGCTCCTGTTACCAGTGTAGCCTTTTTAGTATTAGTACTAATTTGGTCTTTTTCAGTCAAATATCGTTCAATTGCTCTTCTTGTTGCTGATATAGTAGCCACCGCGACTTTCATTCCTCCAATAGTATCATTTGCCGGTAAGTTAGGAGAATTAAAAGTATCTTGCATGTTTCTTAAAACATTTTTATTGCTCATACGAGTACCTCCTCCATTTCATTTACAAACTCTTTAAATTGCGGTAAATAACGATTATGTTTATCCTTTAAATTTCGATATTCTAATAATACCAATGCTTCATCTGGCTGAAAAGCAATTCTTTCTGGTCTATCTAATAACATTCCGCCAAATTGATCAATTAGCTCTAAAACGTCTCCTTCTTTCTCTCTTGGAAAACTTCCGCTATAACGATTTACTTCTTCGCAAATCTTGCAAAAGTGGTCAGAAAAGCCAAGCTCGCTTAAATATTCTGCACCATCTTTGGCATAAGATTTAATTTTATCTAAATTCTGTGCATTATTTACTTTTTTACAATTACATAATAGACAAGCCGTAATGAGTTCATTTTTATCTAGACCCAAGTCTGTATTTTCTAAAAATAATTTCATTAACATTGTTTTAAAAATGACCGAATTATCAAAAAAAATGCCGGTTTTCATTTTCAAATAATGCATGATTTCCATCTTTTTTACCCAATCTTTTTCGGACAAAATGTAATCTGCAAAAGTTTCCATATTTTTTCCCCCTATGGATTTTTCTTAAGCAAATTATATGTCAAAAAATACCATATTTCAACAATGTTACAGAAATGTCATATAAATTTAATATGTTTGTAATATTTCCGTGTTCTAGATTATTTGTTCCAGCTAAGATATTGTTTTCAAAGCGACTTAAGGTGGGGACCGACAAGGTAGAAACCGCTAAAGGATTGCTTCGCCCCCATTAGAGTTATAGGATGCAATCCGATTGCGGTTTCTTCGCAGTTGGGGGGAGCTGGAAAACAATATCTTAGTGGAACTCATATAAATAGCTTACTGCGTAATCCACTTCACTAAGTTTAAATTAGCACTATCAAGTATCATTTCATGTTTTGGCATTACCCTAAAAGTATAACCATAGCTTCCGCCATTGATTAAATTAATTTTTGCATAGTAAGTGTATTCTCTCGTTTCTTCGTTTGCTTCTTCTAGCATCATTGGAATAATGTTAATGTCATCGACTACCCCATTTTCTTCGATTTTTCCATAATATACCTGTGCCTCAATATTCTTCTGATTAATATTAGGAAGTTTTACTTTGCATCTTACTTCAATATTGTTTCCGGCATCAATCGTAATATTATTAATATTGTTTTCTTGGGTAATTTCAATTTTCTCCCAACTGTGTTTTAAACTTTCCTTCCAACTATCTAATCCTCCTACTTTTTCTAAATCACTATAATATTCGTTATATAAATTACATAAAGGAATGTATAGTTGGTCCACATAGTCTGTTAACATTCTGGAAGTACTATATTTTCCGCCTGTGGAACTAATTGAATTTTTCATATATTGCATCCAGCGTTTTGAAATGCCATTTTCGTTTTTTTCGTAATAGATAGGAACAATTTTGTTTTCCAAAGTATCATAAATGCTTTGGCTGTCTGCACTATCTTGTGCCTCATAATTTGGATATTCTTGATTTGTTCCAATCGTCCATCCATTTTTACTATTATAGCCTTCAGCCCACCAGCCATCTAACACACTAAAATTCACTACGCCATTGACAGAAGCTTTTTGTCCACTTGTTCCAGAAGCCTCCATTGGACGTCTTGGTGTATTTAGCCAAACATCAACTCCACTTACTAAATAACGTGACATAGCAATATTGTAATTCTCCAATAAAAAGATTTTTCCTTTAAATTGTGGTTTCATTGAAATTTCATGAATATATTTAATCAAATCTTGCCCCTCTTTGTCTGCAGGGTGTGCTTTTCCAGCAAAAATGATTTGTACTTTTTGATCACTATGGTTTAAAATTTGTGTAATTCTTTCTAAATCTTTAAAAATAAGTGTTGCTCGTTTATAGGTTGCAAATCTCCTTGCAAATCCTATCGTTAAAGCATTTTTATCTAATCCAGATACAATTTGCATAATTTCTTCATAAGGATAGCCGCACCTTCTTAATCTCGCAATAGTATTTTGTTTGACTACATCTAATAATTTTTCTTTTCTGTCTTGGTGGGCTTGCCATAGCTTTTCATCTGGAATTTCGTGTATCTTTTTCCATACTTCATCGTTATAAATATGGTCTTGCCAATATGGAATTAAATATTGGTTATATAAATTTTTTAATTTTGGTGCTAACCATGAGCAAGTATGAATTCCGTTTGTAACATAAGTAATAGGTGATTCATTGGCTGCAATATTGGGCCACACTTCTCCAAATAATTCTCTCGAAACTGCTCCATGAAGTTTGCTTACTCCATTTTTCTTTCCTGCTACTTTTAATGCCAAAATTCCCATATTAAAGCCACTATCTAATGGTGCATCTGGTTTCATTCCCATTTGAAAAAATTCCTGCTTAGTAATTCCCAGTTTATCCAAATAATCTTTAAAGTATTTTTCCACTAAAGGCAATGGAAAAATATCATTTCCTGCTGGCACTGGTGTATGAGTAGTAAACACTGTTTTTGCAGATACAATATCTCTTGCAATTTCAAACGATACCTTTTTTTCTTTCATCAAGTCATGAATCAACTCGATAATCAGGAAAGAAGAATGCCCCTCATTCATATGATATATGGTAGGATTGAAGCCTAAGGCTTTTAAAAGTGCCACCCCACCTTGTCCTAATACAATTTCTTGCTGAATTCTCATTTCCTGGTCTCCACCATATAGTGTTTTGGTAATTTTTCTATACTCTGGTGGATTTTCATCAATATCGGAGTCTAATAAATAAAGTTCAATTCTTCCCACCTGGACTTTGCATGCTTTTAAATAAAGCTTTTTCCTTGGTAGTCGCAATGCCACTAATATATCCTGATTATCACAATCTTTTACTCTTTTTAATGGCAAATTTTCTACTTCAATTTCATGGTACTCTGTTTCTTGAACACCATTCCCATTGATGGTTTGCTGAAAATATCCATTTTTATATAATAAACCTACTCCCACAATTGGAACGCCTAAATCACTAGCAGATTTTAGATGGTCTCCTGATAAAATTCCCAATCCTCCTGAATAAATTGGAAGAATTTGATCAAGGCCATATTCAGCTGAAAAATAAGCAATTAGGTCATTTTTATTATTCGCATATTTTTTAGAAAACCAAGTATTTTTGCTTTTCATATAGTCTTCAAAGTTTTCTACTATTTCGTCATAATTTTTTAAAAATTCTATATTTTGTGATGCTTCTTCTAATTTTTCTTGGGAAACTTGTTTTAAAAATTTCACAGGATTTTTGTCTACTCTTTCCCATAAATCAATATCAATTTGTTTAAAAAGTCTTAAAAATTCTGTATTCCAATCCCACCATAAATTGTAGGAAATTTCTGATAGCTTTTCAATTCTTTTTGGTAATTGTGGATTCACAATAATGTGATTAAAAACGTACATGTTTTTCCTCCTTAGTTTTTTAGAGACTTATCTCATTTGTCAAACATATTATCTATTAACTTGCTACATTTGTCAATCATTTTAGTTCAGTAAATTCAATTTCTTTTTTTGAATATTCCTCTGGCTTTAAGCCTACTCTACTACGCATTTTATCTAATAGTAATACCACCACAATGGTGAAAATACAGCCAATAACAAGCATTGTATTAGAAGCAGTGGTTCCTCTTAATAACCAAGAAACCAAAAAGCCAATAATCGCTTTTGATATGCTTTCTACTAAATTATAGCATGAAGCTATTTTTTCACGTAATGCTGTATTAGTAAAATTATTTAGATAGCGTTTAATTAAAGTATTGAATGGTCCCTTCGCTAAAAATTGGAAGAAAAACATCCATAAAATAATACTGACTGTTAATTGATAAGAAAGTTTTCCTAAAACTGTTAAGCCTATTACAATGCAAGAAATTGTTGTAGGAAGTGCCAATACTGCTAATGTTTTATTATGAAAGTAATTATGCAAATGATGCTGATTTCTAGAAGAAATTCCCGATATAATACCTAATACTGCAAACACAATGCCAAAGTATTGTTCTGGAAATTGTATTTGCTCTAGTGTTGCACTTCTCAAGCTAATCAATATTCCCATAAAACCAGATAAGATTGCTCCAAAGACAATTAGATATCTCAATCTGTTTGACTGAAAAATATATTGGAAAGAAAATTTTAAATCTTTCATATACTTTCTCACGGAAATTGTATCTTCTTCCATTTTAGTAGTCTCTTGAAATAAGAAACAGAGAATCGTAGAAACGATACAGGACACAAGGCATAGTAGCATTGGTAGATAACCATTAATAATATATAAAAAACCAGAAATAAAGGAAGAAATAGCATCTAAATAATAATACCATGATGTTCCCTTGCCATCTATTTTTGCAAAAGTATGCCCCCTTTTTTCTCCTTTGGGTAATGTGTCATATAAAAAATTAGACTCTGTAATGCTCTTAATACTAAAGGCAATGGCGGATAAAAATTGTCCTATAACAACATAAGTAAAATTTTGTGCAATCATATAGCAAAGAATAGAAAAAATATTGACAAAGTTGCCAAAAATCATGCTGTTTCTTTTTCCTATTTTATTTGATAATGCCGTTAAAGGAACTAAAAAGATAACTTTAAAAGCTGGGTATAATGCCTCACCAAGTAGCACATCTGCTGCACTAATACCTTTGACCTGGGTTAAGAATAAAAAGATAATTGAATAGTAAAATAATAAATCCCATGAAAGCATTTTATAAATGGGATATAAATATATATTTCTTTTTTGCTTTTCTTCTGTAATTTCCAAACTTATCACCTAATAGAATTATATCGATATTTTGTGTTTTGTGTCAAGAGGTGAAGAAAATTTTTTCATATTGTCTTTTCTCTTTCTTTAACTGATAATGTGATGATTGGCTTTCTTTCTCCTTTTGAGCACAAAAAATATGGTATGCTTTAATTCGCATACCATATTAATACAATGTCTTATAACAATGTTTTTTATTAACCTGCTTTTTTAACCTGCTTTTGGAAGGTGTCCCTAAAAGAAGGAAGGTGTTCTCAAAAGGTTTATCCAAATATTCCTTTTTTCTTGATTGGTGGTTGCTCGTTCATCGTTTTAGCAAGTTGCATCAATAGTTCTTTTTGTTCTGAAGTAAGTTTTTTAGGCACCTGCACTTGTACGGTAAACACAAAGTCTCCTTGGCTATTAATATTTAAATTTTTGAACCCTTTATTGCGTATAATAAATTTTGCTCCTGGCTGTGTTCCATCCGGAATTTGATAGGTTTCTATTGTTCCATCTACCATTGGAATTTTTAAGTTTGCTCATAGTGTTGCTTGTGTAAATGTAATTGGAATATCACAAAGAACATTGTTTCCTTTTCTTGTATAAATACTATGTTTTTTTACATGAACCGTAATGTATAGGTCTCCTTTTGCTCCTCCTTGTTCTCCTGGTTCTCCTTCACCTCTTAAGACAATGGTTTGATTATCATCAATGCCTTTTGGTATTTTCACACTGAGTTTGACCGGTTTTCTGACTGTTCCTTTTCCTTTACATTTTTCGCATGGCTCTTTAATGACTTTTCCTGTTCCATGACAATTGCTACAAGTTCTCATGGTTTGCATTTGTCCTAAAATGGTAGTTTGAACTTGTTTAATTTGTCCTGTTCCATGGCATACCGTGCAGGTTTCTGGATGCGTGCCTGGCTTACTACCTTCTCCATGGCAAGTATCGCATACTTCATTACGATTGAAATTAACATATCGTTCTGTTCCTAAAAAGGATTCTTCAAAACTAATTTCTAAATCATAGCGTAAGTCTGCTCCTTTTTTAGGTCCATTACTTCTAGAAGATCTAGAACCTCCAAAACCTCCTCCGAAAAAAGAAAAGAAAATGTCTCCTAAATCGCCAAAATCAGAGAATCCATCGAAGCCTGAAGAAGAATATGAATAATATCCATTGCCTCCTCCAAATGGTCCTCCTGCTCCTCCGCCGAACCCTTGTGGGCCTTCTGGCCCAAATTGGTCATACATTTGTCGTTTTTGTGGATTTGATAGAGTTTCATAGGCCTCATTGACTTCTTTGAATTTTGCTTCTGCTTCTTGCTTATTGTCCGGATTCGCATCTGGATGGTATTGTTTTGCTAGTTTTCGATAAGCTTTTTTTAGTTCTTCGTCTGTTGCATTTTTATTAACACCTAGCACTTCATAATAATCTCGTTTTGCCATTTTTGTATTCTCCTTAGAATAACCCCACATAGGCAAGCAAAATAGTTACTTTCTGTAACTATTTTGTTGCCATTTGCATGGTCTATCATATTCTAAAATTTGTTTAGCTATTCCTATTTCTTATCCTCATCATTTTCTACTTTGTAGTCTGCATCGTACACATTTCCATTTTCGTCAGTATGTGGCTCGCCAGCATTTGCTCCTTCTTGTGCCCCTGCTGCTTGGTTAGCCTGTGCTGTTTGTTGATATAATTTTTCAGTGATTGAATAGAAAACAGTAGTTAATTTTTCAGTTGCTGATTTAATTGCTTCTACATCGCTTCCCTCTAATGCTTTCTTTACATTTGCAATTTCCGTTTCTGCTTTTGCTTTTTCTTCTCCACTAATTTTGTCACCTAATTCATCTACTGTTTTTTGGCAGTTATATACTAAGCTTTCAGCATTATTTCTTGCTTCAATTTCATCTTTCTTCTTTTTGTCCTCTGCTGCATGTGCTTCTGCATCTTTAACAGCTTTTTCAATGTCTTCATCAGAAAGATTTGTGCTTGCTGTGATGGATACTTGTTGACTGTTTCCTGTTGCCATATCTTTTGCAGATACGTGTACAATACCGTTAGCATCAATATCAAAAGTTACTTCAATTTGTGGTACACCACGTGGTGCTGCTGGAATTCCTGTTAATTGGAATCTTCCTAATGTTTTGTTAGCAGCTGCCATTTCACGTTCACCTTGTAATACGTGAATTTCAACACTTGTTTGACCATCTGCTGCTGTTGAAAAGATTTGTGATTTTTTGGTTGGAATGGTTGTATTTCTTTCAATTAATTTTGTAAATACTCCACCTAATGTTTCAATACCAAGTGATAATGGAGTTACATCTAATAATACTAAGTCTTTGACATCTCCTGAAAGTACTCCACCTTGGATTGCCGCACCAATTGCAACACATTCATCTGGGTTAATTCCTTTATCAGGCTCTTTGCCTGTAATTTTTTTAACCGCTTCTTGTACCGCTGGTACTCTAGTAGAACCACCAACTAATAAAATTTTATGAATATCATTTGCAGTAACTCCTGCGTCTTTCATAGCTTGTTCTACTGGAATTCTTGTTGCATCAATTAAGTCACTAATTAATTCTTCAAATTTTGCTCTTGTTAAGTTAACATCTAAGTGCTTTGGTCCTGTTGCGTCTGCTGTAATGAATGGTAGGTTAATTTGTGTTTGTTGCATACCAGAAAGCTCGATTTTTGCTTTTTCTGCAGCTTCTTTTAAACGTTGCATTGCCATTTTATCGGTTGATAAATCAATTCCATTTGTTTTTTTGAATTCTGATACTAAGTAATCAATAATTCTTTGGTCGAAATCATCTCCACCAAGTTTAGTATTACCATTGGTTGCTAATACTTCAAATACGCCATCACCAATGTCTAGAATAGAAACATCGAATGTTCCTCCACCTAAGTCATATACCATAATTTTTTGGTCTTGGTCTTCTTTGTCCATACCAAATGCTAATGCTGCTGCTGTTGGCTCATTGATAATTCTTAATACTTCCAATCCTGCAATTTTTCCAGCATCTTTTGTTGCTTGTCTTTGGCTGTCACTAAAGTAAGCAGGTACTGTGATAACAGCTTGAGTAACTGGCTGTCCTAAATAGTTTTCTGCATCTGCTTTTAATTTTTGTAAAATCATGGCTGAAATTTCTTGTGGAGAAAATTTGTCTCCTTCAATATCTACTTTTCTGTCGCTTCCCATGTCTCTTTTAATAGAAATAACAGTGTTTTCTGGATTTGTAACAGCTTGACGTTTTGCAATTTGTCCTACTAGTCTTTCTCCATTTTTTGAGAAGGCAACAACAGATGGTGTTGTTCTATTTCCTTCTGCGTTTGGAATAACGACTGGCTCTCCTCCTTCCATTACTGCTACACATGAGTTTGTTGTTCCTAAGTCAATTCCTATAATTTTTCCCATAATCAATCTTCCTTTCTTAATTTGTTTTTCACTGAAGTATTACTATTTCTTGTTTCTTACTGTCGCAGCCTTCAAATTTCAAAAAAGATTGGGGCTGCTTCAATCGCCCTTCGCTCCGGTTGGTCGCTGCGCGGCGACTGCGAAATAGCAATACTTTAGCATGAAATATTTAAATTATATAAAAAATAAAAAATTAAAATCTAATTTGCTACGACCACCATTGAGTGGCGAATGACTTTATTGCCTATCATGTAGCCTTTGCGGTATTCTTCTTTGATTTCTTTTTCTCCTAAATTTTCATCAGTTACCAAGCTAACTGCTTCATGAAGTTCTGGGTCAAATGTTTTTCCTACTGCTTCAATCTCTTTCACTCCATTGGCTTGCAAAACATCTTTAAATTGTTTTAACACCAGTTCTACCCCTTGCTTGTAGCTTTCGTCTTCTGTATTACTTTCTACCGCCTTTTCTAAGTTATCTAAAACTGGTAAAAAGTTTGAAACGACATCTCCCATTAAAGAAGCATACATTCCTTCTTTTTCTTTGCTACTTCTTTTTTTGTAGTTATCAAATTCTGCTGCCACTCTTTTAAGTCTGTCTTCTGTTTCGTTTTTTTCAATTTTGAGTGTTTCAATTTGTTTTTTGAGTTCTATCATTTCATCTGTGCCAGTTTGTTCTTGAACTGGTTCTTCTGTTATATTTTCTTTCTTTTCTACTTCTTCTTTCGCCAAGTTTCTTCTCCTCACTTTCCATTTAATTTTTTACTAATATATTTCATCACTGAAATTACTTTTGAATAGTCCATTCTTTTAGGTCCAATAATTCCTATGGTTCCTAATTCTTTATCTTGATAACGGTGTTTAAAAGTAACAATGCTAAAGTCTTTTAGTGCTTCATTGTCAGTTTCTTCACCAATATATACATTAATATCATTGGCAAATCCTGTATTCATTAAGTCTAGTACTACTTCTTTTGTGTCAATGAGGTTGATAAAGTTTTTAGCAACTTCTAAGCTTTTAAACTCAGGAAGCTCAAATGCTTTATTAGCGCCTTCTAAATAAACCTTCGCTTCTTCATTAATTGCTTTATTGAGCTGCTCCATCACTGGCTTGATAACCCCTAAACTATAATTCATTTCTGAAAATATGTATTCTTCTAAAGGCTTATCAATTTCATCAATTGGCTTTCCTTTTAGCTTATTGTTGAAAATAAAGTTTAAGGTACTTACTTGTTCTTCAGTAATGTCTTCATCAAATTTAATGATGGTCTCTTTAATAATTCCTGAATCCGTTAAGATAACTGCCATGAGCATTCTGCTACCTAATAAAACAAATTTAACTTCTTCAATATTTTGCATAGTAGTTTTTGGTCCAATAGCTACTGAGGTATAATGCGTAATTTCTGAAAGAGTGTTAGTTGCAATTTTTGTAAGTTCTTCAATGGCATTAACTCTTGTTTCTAACTTAGATTGAATATATCGAATTTCCTCTAAACTAATGTCATCATCTTTGAGTAGTTCATCAACATAAAAGCGATAGCCTTTTGCAGAAGGCACTCTTCCACTAGAGGTGTGTGGTTTATCTAAATACCCTATTTTTTCTAGCTCTACCATCTCATTTCGAATGGTGGCACTACTACAATTTAGCCCATCTTTTTGAGTGAGCATTCCAGAACTAACTGGTTCTGCCGTGCTAATATATTCGTCAATAATTGCTTGTAGAATTTTCTTTTTTCTTTCATCTAACACGTTTCTCACCTTCTTTTTGGTTCTTAGTCACCAATCAGTTTTGAAAATAATTGAGACGATGTCCAACAAGAAAACCGTCCAAATATTGTTTAATTTAGCACTCTTTATGTTCGATTGCTAAACTGCTTATATATTATATCCATTTTTAGCAATTGTCAATAGTAATTGCTAAAAAATTGTGTGAATTTTGTGTGAAAGGAATTACTATTTATCTACAAATAGTATATCAATAGGTTTCTGTATTTGCGATAGTTTGAAATTTGAGGTAAAAAAATAAGTCGACTAAATCGACTTATATAGTGTGAAATGATATTCACTTTTTTCCTTCAAATTCACTTACATCAATGCTTTTAGCGAGTTCTGTAAAAACGCGTATTGGAGGCACAAGGCAGAATCGAACTGCCGACCTACAGGTTACGAATCTGTTGCTCTACCAACTGAGCTATTGTGCCATACCTGAACCTTTATAATTATATAAAAAAATTCAATCAATTGCAAGTAATTGATTGAATTTTTTCATTTTCTTTTTTATCTCAATGTTCTCGTTTGAGTAGTATTATTTAGAATGCTTTCCTTTTGAACGTTTTTTAGTCTCTTCTGTATCCGAAATACCAAGTATTTCGTCTGCCCTATTTTCTTCTATTATCATTTCATTATCGTCATCTTCTGTATCCATATCCATATTTTTGCGATGACGACTAATTAATAAAGCAATTGCAATAATAATTGTAGCAACTACAATACCAATAATGACATAAAACATCGTTTGCGTTGTTTCATTTTCTCTTTTTGTCTCCGCTGTACCCTCTGGAAGATTGGCCTTAATTTGATAGTTTGTTGTTTTTGTTCCATCTGCCGAAGTTAAGAGAATAGTAATAATATTTTCTCCCGCTTTAAAGTTTTCATTTCCAATAATTTCAACTTGTGCATTTTCCTGATTTGGTGTAGCAGTAATTTCTAAGCGCTTAACCTTTGCATTATTGAGCGTTAATTCATAAGTATAGATAGAAGGATTAAATCCTTGTTCAAAGTCAACTCCTTTAATTTTCAAGTTAGTTAATTGTAATTCATCACTATTAGTTGACTTGTTATTTTCTATAGTCTCTTTGTTTTCATTTTTGGTAACAGTTAGCATGTAAGTTCTTACAGTATCATCCTCTGCTGTTACTTTTATTTTGATAATGTTATCTCCTGTTTTCAGTTCATTATTATCTGTAATTTCTACTTTTGCTTTGCTATCCTCTGGTATTGCATCAATCTCTAACTTTGTAATTTCATTTGATACTGTTGCTGTATATTGTGTTGTTTCTTTATTAAAAGCTGGACCAAGTTCTACTCCTTTTATGGTAAGAGAAGCTAAATTTTTATTACCAGATTTTTTCACTTCTGGTTTTGTTGTTGTTAAATAGGCACTAGATATGTATGCTGTTTTTCCTTGATACGTCACCTTGCTCCATTTTCCGTCTGTACTTTTTCCTGTTCTTGTAATGCTATCTCCCTTTTTTAAGGCTCCTAATTTTTTACTAGTAGTAGAATAGCTTTCTCTAACATTTACCTCATTTGTTGCATAAACTGTTTCATTTACAGAAGTAAAGGTTGGTTTGTATTCTGTTGCTGTGTTATTGCTAGCAGTATTATTTCCTGTTTTTGTGCCAGTAGTTGTATTTTCTCCATTATTGCCTTTATTAGAAGGAGTTGTAATTTTTGCTTTTACAGTTACTATTGTGCTACAAGAAGCATCATTGACTGCATTCACTTTATCTGTAGCATCTCCCATAGCAGTTCCTATAAAATTAATTGTATATTTAGTATCTTTATCAACTATTGGTGCTTTAAAAGTATATGTAGCAAGTGTTGTAGCGCCATTTAAGTTTGTACCATAAACCTTGCTACCAGTTACCTCTCCCCCTGAAGCACTTACAACTTCACAGCCTCCATTATTAGATACTGAAACTGTCCAACCAGATAATTTTACCGAAGAGCTTACCGTTATAGAAAAATTTTCTCCCGATGTTGCACTAGTGCTACTAGCACTTAATGTTGTGCTGACCGCCATCGTTGGTCTTGAATAAAATATAGTAAGTATCAATGTTAAAATTAAAAGTAATATTCCAATTTTCTTATATATTCTCATAATATTTTCCTCTCTTAATTTATACTTTTTTATTTTATTATACTTCCAATTTGAGCTTTCCGGCTGCAATTTTTAATATTCTTGCTGCATCCAATGTTGTAACTTTTCCATCTTCTGTTACATCAGCTGCCAATAAATATTCGTTTTCCAAGCTATATTTGCCTGCCGCATTTTTTAGTACTCTTGCTGCATCCAATGTTGTAACTGTTCCTGTGCCTGTGACATCACCTTTTACAACAATCGTATAGGTTTTTCCATTGTATGTAACAGTGTATCCTGTACCCACATTCCCTGCTACAATTGTTTCTTTGTCTTTTTTTATTACAGCATCTTTGGCAACTTTTTGAATATTTTCTACTGTAATATTTGGCTGACACACTAGTTGTGTTTCATTTGTTTTGAAGCCTGTTCCTATAATAGTAGTAGTTTCTGCTGTACTATTAGGTGTATTCGGCTTAGTATTGTTGGTTGTTGTACTTGCACTCGTCAATGACTCTATCCATTGTTTTTTTGTTTTAGGATCCTCTCTTACCACATAGCCAACAATTCCACTTGAGGTTGTTACTTTATCCCAAGTATAATCGTCCTTTGTGGAGGATTCTTTCTGCGTTCTTGTAAGAATAGTTCCTTGGGCTACTGCTTTTAAAATAATAGCATTTTTACCAGGTTCCTTACGAATATTAATTCCATCACTGCATACCACTTTTACTCTATCATAAGTATTGCTATTTTCATTATACGGTTCAATATATCCCGCTCCAACATACCCCTGTGTACCATCCGAAAGTTTAACACGATACCAGTCTTCTTTATTAACATTTTTGTATTGGTCCTTTTCAATTACAGTTACCACTTGCCCTGCAGATAATAGTTTGATAATAGTTGTATTTTGTGTTCCAGGTCCATTTCTAAAATTAGTATTACTTGATACAATATATTTTTCATTACTGTTTGTTATGTCTGTAATTTTAGTAATTAACTCACGAGAAAGATATCCAATTTTGGTTTTTTCATGATTACCAACTACTACTTTGTCCCAGTAAATTCCGTCTTTATCTTTTTGGCTGTCTAATTCAATTCTTAAAATTTTCGTTCCTTTTGTCAGGTTGGCAATTTCTGAATAAGTTGTACCTTTTCCTCCTCGCACAATAGCCTTATCTGCGTTAACTTCTACATTTTCTGTGACAATTGTGCTAAGTCCTGGCAAAGGGCATCTATCCGTTGGCATATTTTTGTATACCGGTATTTTAAATTTAATTTTGGACTCTTTGCTTAACATTCCCATGTTGCGATATGCTTCTCTAATTTTTTCTGCCTCTGATTTTGTGGCAGATACATTTGTCATATACTGCCATGAATAATAGCCATCTCCACCATCAACCACATCAAATTTTTGAAGATAAAGTGTATCTTGCCCTCCTTTGATGTAATCGTTTGCTAATAATTCAGCTCCTCCATAAATTGCTGCTTGTGGGTTTGTCCATCCTTTTTTCTGTGCCCATTTAAGGCCATTTACAATAATATCTGTTGTTGTTTCTCCATAAGCATTGACATTAAAATAGTTATATAGTCCTTTATATTCTCCCTTCTCACCTTCCCATGTGCCACTAATTAATGAAGTTTCTTTCCCTGGCCCTTGCTCTTGCCTCATTCTAGAAGCTAAATGGTAAGGGCTAATATTCCATTTTTTTGCTGCCTCCATAATTGCATCTGCATATGTTTTTTCCATTGTTTTAGTTGTTTTAGATACAGGATCATAATATTTTATATTTCCTTGTAAATAATTGCAATCTGAAATAATTGTCTCTACTCCTGCCTTCGTTTGAATGGTATCATCATAAGTTAATTGTTCAAATTGAAAAATATAGTCTTCAAATAATGAATTTCGTGGGTCCATATAGTAAGCAACCGTTGTTTCAGAAGCACAGTACCATCCTTTTTCATATTGTTTTTTATTTCCGCAAGTTCTGCAATACCATTCTCCATAATTCTTATTGGTAACGTTGCGGCCATGCTTTGCCGTAGTTTCGTTTTTGATAACATCTGCCCAGTCAAGTCCAGTTTCTAAAATTTCAAACTCCCAATTTGGATGAGCCACTTGTAAGTCTTTGATTAACATTTCATATCCTGGATAGTCTTTAAATTTACTGGTATATGAAGCTTTTGACTCTACAGGAAAAATCTCTAAAATGATATATGATAAAAGGATAATCAATAGTAAAATACCCAAAAACTGCTTTCCTGCTCCCCTTTCGTAAAATCTCATGTGCTTTAACATTTTTCCTCCTTATTAATAATATGTAGAAAATCTTGGTGTCATTTTTCACACATAAAGTATATCATTCCTGTATTTTTCCGTCAATTAAAATCGAAAAAATTATTAAAATGTCATGAAATTGTAATATTAGTAATAAGTTCCATCATTGTTCCATGAATTTGTCATATTATTACTTTGATTCGCATATCTTTTAAAAGAAAAAATTTCTTAAAAGTATTGCAAAAAATGTAGAATATTGTATAATTAAGGTATAGTAAATAAAAGGAGGAACGATTATGTTTTGTAAACAATGCGGAAAACCAATTAATGATGGTGAAGAACTTTGTGAAGATTGCAAAGCTTCTGAAAATGCAAAAGCAAGTGAAAATACAACAAATGAAAGCTCATCAGTAAATGAAACCGCTCAACCTTCTAGCGGATCTACTGTTAATCCAAATGCAAAATCTAAAATTGCAGCTGGATTACTTCAGTTATTCTTAGGAAGTTTTGGTGTTGGTAGATTTTACTTAGGATATACAGGTATTGGAGTTGCTCAAATATTAGTAACTTGGTTAACATGCGGTATTGGTGCTATTTGGCCATTTATTGACGCTATATTAATTTTAACAGGTAGTGTTAATACTGATGCTGATGGTAATCCATTAAGAGACTAAACATGAACAGAGTAAAAAATATTACTGTTTTAATAATTTTAATAATATTTTTACTCTCTGTTGCAGAAATACCAGTAACTTGTGTTTTTTACTCATTTACTGGTATTTTTTGTCCTGCCTGTGGAATGACAAGAGCTTTTAAAGCAATCTTGCATTTTGATTTTTTAGAAGCCTTTCATCAAAATATTTTAAGCATTCCCCTATTTTTATTTCTGATATTTTTTATTCTTACTTTATGTCACGAAATATGGCGTAATCAATTTGAATTGATTCCAAAACTTCTTCGTTTTTTTGAAAAGCATTATGGGATGATTTTACTTTTACTTTTCTTAAGTTTTGTAATTAATAACTTAAAATAATTTTTTATTATTAAAACCAAGAGTATCTATGATTTATAAAATGACGAATGCGATTGAAACAAATGAGAATTGGTATTCTTAGCAAAAACGTAGCACGAGGGTGCAAGTTCCTTGGAGAGGCTCATGCACGTTTTTGCCTAGAAGACCAATGAACGTTTCATGAGCCGAGAAATGAAATAAATCATAGATACTCTTGTCTGTAACATGATTTTGAATTAGTTATTCATAATGACAAAATTACTTATTTTTGAATATTTTTTCTTTTTTAGAAAACAATAACATTAAATTTATTTTTATGGAGTTATTGTTTATGGAACAAGAAAAGCAAAGCAAATTCATTGAGAAGTTGAAACAATTTTTTAATCGTTCAAATCAAATAGAAGATAGCTTTACCCTTGCTAGCCCCTACGAAGAAAGTAAAGATACTAATTCTTTGAATACCAATCAGTTGCAGGAAAATCAAAAAATTTTCGAAGCAAAAGAGATTTTTTCTAGTCTTACTGTCACAATAGAATATTTAAAAGTAAAGTATAATGCAATGATTAATAGTGATATTATTCTCCGTGAGTTTACTTTGAGTGCTAGAAACAGACAGTACAAGGCTTTACTTTTTTTCATTGATGGTATGGTAGATTCTCAACTGATTAATAATAATGTATTACAAGCCCTTATGCTACGCAACAGAGCCAATATTTTTGATGGTGATCAAAATCAAATCGTATCAGAGGCTAAAACAAATAATATCACCGTACGCAGGGTAAAGAAATTTGATTTAGAAAATTATGTGTTTGACTGCTTACTTCCTCAAAACAATGTCAAAAAAGTAACTGATTTCGATTCAGCCTTTCGTAGTGTGAATATGGGAAATTGCTTACTCTTTGTTGACACTCTCGCCCTTGCTTTCGACATTGATGTAAAAGGCTTTAAGCAAAGAGAAGTAAACACTCCCAATAACGAAGTAATTATCAAAGGACCTCAAGAGGCTTTTGTGGAAAATATTAGAACGAATACCTCTCAGCTAAGAAGAACTGTCAATAATGAAAACTTAGTAATTGAAAGCATTGATGTGGGAAAAATTAGTAAAACAAAATGTGCTATTTGCTATATGAAAAATATTGCTAACGATGATTTGGTGGCAGAAGTAAAATATCGTCTCAATAATTTGGAAATTGATTCTTTGCTTTCTTCAGGAGAATTAGAACAGTTAATCGAAGAGAGCCACAAGTATAGCGTTCCTCAAATTATATCAACAGAAAGACCTGATAAATCTTCGAAATACTTGTATAGTGGTAGAGTAGTTGTTTTGGTAAATGGAAACCCCTATGCCTTAATTATGCCAGCAACATTCTTTGACTTTATCTCCTCTCCAGAAGATACCAACTTAAAGTTTCAATTTGCAAATTTTGTGAAATTCTTGCGTTTGCTCTCCATTTTTATTACACTATTTCTCCCTGGTTTATATGTGGCAATCGCTACTTTTCACCAAGAATTATTGCAAACAGAGTTGCTTTTTTCAATTTTAGCTTCTCGTGAAAATGTTCCCTTTCCGATTATTTTTGAAATTTTAATTATGGAAATTTCCTTTGAACTAATACGTGAAGCAGGTTTAAGGGTTCCATCCCCTATTGGTCCTACCATAGGAATTGTGGGCGCTTTGGTATTAGGTCAGGCCGCTGTTAGTGCAGGAATTGTAAGTCCTATTTTAATTATTATTGTTGCCATTACGGGAATTGCCTCTTTCTCCATTCCTGACTTTTCGTTTGGCTTTCATTTAAGAATTTTGCGTTTTGTTTTTATTTTATTGGGGTATATTGCTGGATTTTTTGGAATTGCCCTCGGCATGTTTGTTTATTTATGTGTGTTATTTAGCTTAAATTCCTTTGGTGTTCCTTACATGGTACCTTATGGTCCTGTAACCAATTTGAATCATGGTGGATATTTTGTAGAGCCTACTTGGAAAAGAGAAAAAAGACCTGACTTTTTAAATACCAAAAAAGA
This sequence comes from Clostridia bacterium, assembly GCA_017479865.1. Lineage (GTDB taxonomy): Bacteria > Bacillota > Clostridia > TANB77 > CAG-508 > CAG-273. The sequence goes on along the minus strand of JAFVBS010000016.1, from coordinate 29,143 downwards.
AATTTCTCAAGAGCATATCAGTATGAAGTGGAAATATAAGTAAAGGAGATAAAAAGATGACAGAGAGAAAAATAGGAAATGTTGAAGCAATTGCCTTTGTTTTAACAGTGATGATTAATCATATTCTTTTAAATTTGCCCAAAGAAATTATTCGTTCTACTTCCTCTGGTGCCGTTTTGAATACTGTTTTTATTAGTTTTATTATTTTGGGAATTACCTTTTTAATCGGCAAATTGTTTCAAAATTTTCCTCAACTAGATATTTTTGACATTGCAAAATTCTTGGGAGGAAAATGGCTAAAAATTCTTTTACGGTATTTCCTTTTTACTGTACTTTATGTTTACTGTTAGTGTGCTTTTAAGAGGTTTTTCAGAAGGCTTAAAAATTATTTTCTTTCCCAAAACAACAGTGCCTACTATTATGCTTTTATTTTTAATTACAATGATGATTACCAACAAATTAGGCATTAACTCTCTAATTCAAGCAAATTTATTTTTTATGCCACTTATTTTATTTAGCATTTTGTTTGTTTTTATTGCTAATTTAGGAAATTTCACCTTTGAAAGAATGTTACCTTTGTTTGGAAATGGATGTGCTACTACTTTTTTTAGTGGACTTTCAAATTTATTTGCTTTTTCTGGTATCAGCTTTTTATACCTTTTGCCACCTTATTTAAAAGAACAAAAGAAATTTCAAAAAATTTCCCTTGCCTCTATGGGAATTTCTGCAATTTTTTTAATTCTTAGCGTTATGACACTTTTATGCCTTTTTCCATTAGCAGCTACCTCAGAAGAGGTTTTTCCGCTTTATCTTGCCTCTCGCTATGTTCAGTTTGGTAGGTTTTTTCAAAGATTAGATGCCATCTTCTTACTGATTTGGATTATCTCCTTTGTATCGCATTTGAGTATTACGCTATATTTATCTACTACTATTTTTCAAAAGATAACAAATCTTCAATATAACAAATGGTTTTCTTCTTTGTTTGCTATTTTAGTATTTGCCTTTGGACTATTACCTAAAAATTTACAAGAACTTGGACTTTTAGAAAATCATGTTTATCAATATACGATTTTAGTTTTGGTATTTTCCATTAGCTTATTATTACTCATTTTGGCAAATTTGAAATATTATTTCATTCAAAAAAAGAAAGGAGCTATTGCAATTGATAAAACGTAGCTATAAATATTTAATTGTGTTAATCGTTGTTATTATTTTTACTATTACCTTTACTCATTCACATCACGTTCAAAGTGTAGATGATTTATCGTACGCAGTTGCACTTGGAATTGATATTGGCGAAAACGATGATTTAAAAGTAACATTTCAATTTAATATTCCTAGTTCCAGTCGGAGAAAATAGTTCCTCCGAAAGCGCTCCGACCATTGTGGATAGTGTTAATGCTGTTTCTATTGATAATGCACTTAATTTGATGAATACCTTTATGAGTAAAGAAATTAATTTGTCGCATTGTAAAGTAATTGTATTTTCGGAAGAAATTGCTAAAAGGGGCATTCGTAAAGAGGTTTCTACTTTAATTAACAATGTACAAATAAGACCAGATAGCAATATTATTATTAGCACTTGTTCTGCTGAAGAATATCTTAAGAATGTTTCACCAAGTTTAGAAAATTTGGTAGCAAAATTTTATGAAATTCTTCCTAATTCTGCCGACTATACAGGGTATACTGCAAACGTAGATCTTGTGAATTTTTTTAATAGGTTAATTAGCAAAACCTCTGAACCAGTTGCTATTTTAGGAAGCATCTCTACTTCCAGTTCTCCCGGAGATGAAGAATTGCAACAAAAGAATAAGAGTACATTTGATATAGAGGGTGGCATTAAAAACATTGGTTTAGCAGTTTTTAAAGATGATACGATGGTAGGAAAGCTCAATGCCACTGAAACATTAAATTACTTAATGCTTACCAATCAATTAAAAAGTTGTAATATTCCGGTTCGTAATCCTGAGGATGAAAATAAGGTAGTTGATTTATTTTTAACCCCAAACAGCAAGCCTAAAATTAAGGTTTCTATTATTAATGGTTCCCCATATGTTCGCATTAATTTGCAAACAAATGCTAGAATTTCTTCTATTGAAGATGTGACAGAGGGTGGGAATGAAGAAAAAATGCAAAAAATTAAAGATGCCACTTCCTATTATTTAAAAACACAAATGGAAAATTATCTTTATAGAACTGCAAAAGAATTTCATTCTGATATCAGTGAGCTAGGGAAGTACTCTTTAACCAATTTTAAAACCTTTCCTGAATTTGAGGAATATCAATGGAAAAATAATTATCAAGATGCTTTTTTTGATGTAAATGTAGATGTAAGTATTCGATCTGGCTTTTTATTAACTGGGTCATAGAAAGGAAAAACATATCATGTTGACTTCTATTTTAGTAGTATTATTTTCAATTTATGCTTCTGTTGAAAGTTTTGCATATGCAATCTATGAAATAAAAGTGAATCAAAATAAATCCGGAGGAATTATTTTGATTCTTCTTTCCCTTGCTGGATTGATTCTCCCTATTGTATCATACTTTTTGTTTTAGACTTTTGCGAAATCAATTCTCCTTAAATTCTTATCAGCTCCAATAACGACAATTTTTATGGCATCACCTATATGATACATGGCTTTCGTTTTTTCTCCTAGGAGTGTTTTTTTGTCTTCATCATAGATAAAATACTCGTCTCCTAAGTTGTCAAAACGAATAAGTCCTTCTACAGTGTTTTCTAATTCTACAAATACTCCAAAGGAAGTAATTCCAGAGATGATTCCTTCATATTCTTCTCCAATTTTTTCTTGCATAAATTCTGCCTTTTTCATGTCGTCGGCATCACGTTCAACCTGTTGTGCCCTTTTTTCACATTCAGAAGAAGTTCTTGCATATTTTTCTGCTCTTTCTCTGTATTCTTCTAGTTTTTCTTCTTTGACCTGATAGTTGTGTTCTAAGTATTGTGAAATGACACGGTGAATAAAAAGATCTGGGTAACGACGAATTGGTGAAGTAAAGTGACAGTAATATGAACTTGCAATTCCAAAATGTCCTTTATTCTCTGCTTCATACCTTGCCATTTTTAGTGTTCGTAAAACAAGGTTAGAGATAACCCTTTCTTCTGGTTTTCCTTGTACCTCTTCTAGCACCCTAGCAAATGCTTTTGGATGAATGGTATCTTGACTCACCTTAATACGATAGCCTAAGTTGAATAAAAATTTATTCAGTTCTTGTACCTTTTCTAACTCTGGCTGTTCATGGACACGATAAATGAATGGCGCTTCTAACCAGTAAAATTTTTCTGCCACTGTTTCATTGGCTGTTAACATGAATTGTTCAATGATTTCATGAGCAAAATAATGCTCATATTTTTGTACGTCAATTGCTTTTCCTTGTTCGTCTAATATAATTTTACTTTCTGGAACGTTTAGTTCTAAGCTTCCTGCCTCTTGTCTTCTTTTCTTTAAAATATTGGCAAGCTCCTCCATTCGTTTGAAATGAGAGAAATATGGAGAACATTCTTTGAATAATTTTTGCTTTTCGTCACTTTGTTCCGACTTTAAAATAGTTTGCACCTCTTTGTAACTCATTCTTCTCGTTACATTGATAATGCTTTTATGAATATCAGAAGAAACGACCTTGCCCTGATCATTAATTTCCATCAAAACAGTAATGGCAAATCTATCTTCTTTTTGATTTAAACTACAAATTCCATTAGAAAGCTCTTTTGGAAGCATAGGAATAACTCTATCTAGCATATAAATGCTTGTTCCACGAATAATGGCCTCTTTATCCAAAAGAGAACCTTCTTTCACATAGTAACTAACATCTGCAATCGAAACATTTAGTAAATAGTTTCCATTTTTTAATTTTTCCACTGCTACTGCGTCATCTAAGTCTTTTGCATCTTCTCCATCAATCGTAAAAATTTCCTTTCCTCTTAAATCAAGTCGATGAGGAATATCTTTTTTACTAATTTCCTGCTTGATTGCCTTTGCCTCTTCAATCACTGGCTGTGGAAATTGATTAGGCAAATTATAGTCTTTCACAAGTGAAAGCATGTCCACTCCTGCTTCATCTTGATATCCTAGAATTTCAATAATTTTTCCCTCTGCCTTCTTTCCTTTTTGTGACCATTTTGTGATTTTTACAACGACTTTTTGCCTATTTTTTGCCTTCATTCGGTTCTTTTTTGGAATGTAAATATCCTCTTTCATGGTTCTGTCATCAGCTACAACAAATCCAAAATTTCTACTTTTTTGAAATACTCCTACAAAGGTATCTTTTTCATTTTCAATTAACTCTTTTTTCATATTTCTCCTTTTTGTTATATTTGCAATTTATGTAAAATTACGATATATTATTTTGTTCCAAATAAAAAAGCAACAGAAATATAATTTACTGCCGCTTTTTCTTTTTCATTTCTATACTATATATAAAATTCCGAGAATGATTGCTAATACTACAAACAATATTCCAAAAATAATTGTCCATCTTTTTAGCTTACCTTCCTTAGTTCTTCCTTTATTTTGCTCATAGAAATTATTCGTTGAAGAACCTGTGATTGTTCCAGAAGCCCCTGATTTTTCTTTATTTTGGATAGTCGCCAAAATAATAAGTCCTAAACACACAATCACATATAAAACTAATACAATGTTTTTTGCTATTTCCATATTCTACCTCCAGTTATTTGGAAAATAATTATACTAGTTCCAAAATCACTATTTCTGCGTTATCTCCTCTTCTTGGTCCAGTTTTAAGAATTCTTGTATATCCTCCAACTCTTCCTTCATACTTAGGTGCAATTTCATTAAATAGTTTTGCAGTTAAATCAATGTTATTTCCTTCACTGTCTTTTACTTTATTTAAGTGTTTCATCATTTTTCTTCTAGCATTTAATCTTGATGGCATATCTTTTTGTCTTTTTTCAGTAGTTGTTTCTTTTACCACTCTTAGGTATTCTTTACCATTTTTGCTTTTTACAAGCTCTGTTTCTTTGTTTCCTTTGCTATCTAATTTTGCTTTAGAAACTTTAGCATCTACCATTTCAAAATTATCTTTTTCTCTGACTGCTAGTGCAATAAGACTATCAACAATTGCTTTTACTTCTTTTGCTCTTGCTTCTGTTGTTTCAATTTTTCCATGTAATATTAAATCAGTTGCTTGTGTTTTCAAAATTGATAATCTAATATCTGTTGTTCTACCTAGTTTTCTATTTGTAGCCACTTTGTTTCCCTCCTTCTAACTTTTATAACTACCTTTCTTAGTTTTGAAAGAATTAGTATTTGGCAAGGCGGAGTTGATTCGAAAGGCAATGGCGCATACGTGTTGTATGTTTCTGAGGCTGTTAAGGCTCTGCCTATTACAGCGTCAGTATGCAGTAGCTACCGCATTTCGAATGAAGTCCAATAAAGCCAAATGACAATTATTTCAAAACTAATTATTCTTCTTCCTTGGCAAAGTCTAGCCCTAATGAATGTAATTTGTTTGTTACTTCATCTAATGACTTTTTGCCTAAATTTCTCACTTTCATCATATCTGCTTCTGATTTGTTAGTTAAATCTTCAACAGTAGAAATATTAGCTCTTTTTAAGCAATTGAAGGATCTTACTGATAATTCTAAGTCTTCAATTGACATCTCTAGAACCTTTTCCTTCTTAGATTCTTCTTTTTCAACCATAATTTGTGTATTTTTTGTTGCCTCTGATAGGTCAATGAATAATTCCAAATGACCTGTCATTACTTTAGCAGCTAAGCTTAATGCTTCATCAGGTGTTAAACAACCATCTGTCCAAACTTCAATTGTTAATTTATCATAATCTACCATTTGTCCTACTCTGGTGTTTTCAACTGCATAGTTTACTTTTTTTACTGGTGTATAAATAGAATCGATTGGAAGTACGCCTAAAGCTTGCTCTTGCTTTTTATTCTTTTCTGCATTATTGTATCCTCTACCCATATCAGCAGTCATTTCTATAATTAAATGACCACCTTCTGCTACTGTTGCAATATGTAAGTCAGGGTTTAAAATTTCCACAGTTCCATCTGTAATAATATCACCAGCTTTTACTTCTCCTGGGCCTTTAAAATCAATTCGCAATAGTTTTTCTTCGTTCTTATCAAATTTTAATCTAACACTTTTTAAATTGATAATTAGTTCCGGAGTATCCTCTACAACATTTGGAATTGTAGAGAATTCATGTAAAACGCCATCAATTTTAACGCTTGTAATTGCACAGCCTGGAAGAGAGGAAAGTAATATTCTTCTTAAAGAATTACCAATTGTAATTCCGTACCCTCTTTCTAATGGTTCGCATACAAATTTTGCATAATGATTATCTGGGTCCATTGCTAAGCATTTAATATTTGGCTTTTCAAATTCTATCATTTTTTACCTCCTAATAATTATATATAGAAAACCTTTTCTATTATTTCATTTACAAACTATTATTTAGAGTAAAGCTCTACTATTAAATGTTCTTCTACTGGAAGGTCGATATCGCTTCTTGCTGGTAATCTTACTACTTTACCACTTAGTTTTTCATTATCTCTTTCTAACCATTCAGCAACTGGTCTTGCACTATTAGCTTCTACATTTAATTTGATTGTTCCATTATCTTTTCTAATTTCACGAACAGCAACAACGTCTCCTGCTTTTACAAGATAAGATGGAATATCTACTTTTTGACCATTTACTTCAAATGCTCCATGTGTTACAAGCATTCTTGCTTGTGTTCTTGAAGAACCATAGCCTAATCTGTATACAACATTATCTAGTCTTGTTTCTAATATTTGAAGTAATACTTCACCTGTTTTTCCCTTTGTATTGGATGCCATATCAAAATATTTTCTGAATTGCTTTTCCCCTACTCCGTAGAAAGCCTTTGTTTTTTGTTTTTCTCTAAGTTGTGTTCCATATTCAGAAAGTTTTTTCTTCTTTTGGCCATTTTGACCTGGTGCATAATTTCTTCTAGAAATACTGCATTTATCTGTATAACATCTTGCCCCTTTTAAGAACAACTTTTGTCCTTCTCTACGGCAAATACGGCATTGTTCATCTTTATATCTTGCCATTTTCTTTTTTTCCTTTCTTTCATTTTTTGTTTTCTAACGGGAACGCCCTTTTTCCGCGTGTCATTTCTTTAAGAATAAAGTATGTTACGCACCCGGGAAGTCCCATTTTTTTATTAGACTCTACGTCTTTTTGGTGGTCTACAACCATTATGTGGAATTGGAGTAACATCTTTAATACTGCTAATTTCTAATCCTGCTGATTGTAATGATCTAATTGCTGCCTCACGACCAGAACCTGGTCCTTTTACAAATACCTCTACAGTTTTTAATCCATGTTCCATTGCTGCTTTTGCTGCAGTTTCTGCTGCCTCACCAGCTGCAAAAGGTGTGCTTTTTCTTGAACCTTTAAATCCAAGTTCTCCTACACTTGCCCAAGAAATTGCATTTCCTTGAACATCTGTAATTGTAACAATTGTATTATTAAAACTAGAATGAATATGAGCCATTCCTTTTTCAATGTTTTTTCTGTCTCTTCTTCTAGTAACTGTTTTTTTCGTTACGTTTTTTGTTGCCATCGTTTTGTTTTCCCTCCTTATTTAGGCTTTCTTTGATTTATTTTTTTGATTTGCTTACTAATTATCTAGGACCTTTTCTTGTACGCGCATTTGTTTTTGTTCTTTGTCCTCTTACTGGAAGACCTCTTCTATGTCTAATTCCTCTGTAGCATCCAATTTCAGTTAGTCTTTTGATGTTCAAAGCAACTTCTCTACGTAAGTCACCTTCTACAACATAACCTTCCATTGCATTTCTAATTGCTTGTACTTGATCATCTGTTAAGTCTTTTACTCTAGTATCTGGATTAACTTCTGCTTTTGCTAGAATTTTTTGTGAACTTGATAAACCAATTCCATAAATATAAGTTAAACCGATTTCTACTCTTTTTTCTCTAGGTAAATCTACTCCTGCAATACGAGCCATTTTTGCACCTCCATAGTTTTTTTGTTTTTAGTTTGTTAATTGTTAGTTATTGATTTTTTCGCCTCTCCCGATTACTGGTGAAATGCATTAACTTCTAATAAAAAGTTAATCAATAATCAAGGAAAAAAGGCATATATATAAACACAAATCCGATCAATCAATGCAAATTGCATTGACAGCCGCTAATCATTTAGGACTTGTGTTAATATCAAAGTTTTATCCTTGTCTTTGTTTGTGTTTAGGGTTTTCGCAAATTACTCTAACAACACCTTTTCTTTTAATGACTTTGCACTTTTCGCACATTGGTTTTACTGATGGTCTTACTTTCATTTTTTTCACCTCTTTGAATTTTGTTATTATATATAAGTTTTAAATTTTGAAAAAAATTGGTATATTGCAAGTCACACGAATTTAAAATTTATGAGGCGTGCTTTTGCACGTTAATTAAATTTTAAATGAAGTGTAACGAAGCAAGATGCTGATTTTTTTCGAAATTTACTTTGCTCTCCATGTAATACGTCCCTTTGTCAAATCATATGGTGACAATTCTACTTTTACTTTATCTCCTGGAAGAATTTTGATGTAGTTCATTCTTAATTTTCCAGAAATATGAGCTAAAATTTGATGTCCATTTTCCAATTCTACTTTGAAATTAGTATTTGGTAATGCTTCTACGACAGTACCCTCTACTTCAATAACATCCTCTTTTGACATGTTTTCCTCCATATTTATTCTATCTACACATAAATAGAAGACAATTTCTCTATTTTAAGTTCAATATCCTTAATATTATACTGCACTTTTATAACAATGTCAATATCTCTGGCTCTTTTTCTGTAATTAAAATTGTATTTTCATAATGTGCCGCCAAAGATTCATCTTCTGTTACAATCGTCCAGCCATCATCCAATATACAAATATTTGGCTTTCCTGCGGTTACCATTGGTTCAATGGCTAGAGTCATACCAGGTTCTAACCTGATGCCCTTTCCTGCCTTCCCATAGTTTGGAATGCCTGGGTCTTCATGCATTTCTTCTCCAATACCATGTCCTTGAAATTCTTTGACCACGCCATAACCATTTTTAGTCACAAATTCACCAATTGCATGAGAAATATCTCCAATGCGATTTCCTTTAACAGCATACCTAATTCCTTCAAAAAATGCTTGTTTTGTCACGTCAACCAGTCTTTTCTTTTCTGGAGTTTCTTTCCCTACAATATATGTTCTTGCAGCATCTCCATGAAATCCATTTTTATATACCACTAAATCAACGCTAACCACATCGCCATCTTTAATCACTCTTCTACTAGAGGGAATACCATGAATGACTTCGTCATTAATGGAAATACACAAAGTTCCTGGGAAAGGTGGCACGCCTTTTTCTCCACTTGGATATCCCTTTTGTGCCGGAATTCCTCCTAGATCTTTAATGACCTTCTCTGCATATTTGTCTAATTCCATTGTTGTAATCCCTGGTTTAATATATTGTCCTATCTTTTCATAGGTCATTGCTGTCATTCTACAAGCTTCTCTCATTAACTCTATTTGTTTTTTTGATTTTATTGTAACCATGTTCGTTTTAACCTTTCTTTTTAAGCTATCTCTTCTTGCAAAGGGGACACCTCAATATTTTTTCTACTACTTGTTCAGAAGCATTTTCTGCGGTTGGATCTTCTGGGCAAATTGGAAGTAATACACCTTTTTTCTCATAATACTCTTTTAAGTCTTTTGAATTATCTTCATAAACTTTTAGCCTACTTTTGATAGTTTCTGCATTGTCATCAGTTCTGGTCATCAAAGTTGAACCACAAATATCACAAATTCCTGCTACTTTTGGTTTTTTAAACTTTGTATTATAAATTGCCCCACATTCTTTATTTGAACAAGTTGCTCTATTTAAAATTCTTTCCACAATTACTTCGTTTGGTATTTTAATTTCTGGTACAATGTCTACTTTCTGCCCTAAGCCTTCTAAAATTTTGTCTAATGCTTGTGCCTGTGCGAGCGTTCTTGGAAATCCATCTAAAATGATACCATTTTTGGCATCATTCCATGATAGTCTGTCTCCCACAATATTAATGGTTACTTCGTCTGGAACTAAATTGCCCTTTGAAATATAACTGTCAGCTAATTTTCCTAGTTCTGTTTGATTTTTAATTTGCTCTCTAAACATGTCCCCTGTAGAAATATGTGGAAGATTGGTTCTTTTTGCCAATATTTTAGCAGCTGTTCCTTTTCCACTTCCTGGGGCGCCAAACATAACAATATACATATTTTAGTTTCCTCCCTTCACGCAGTTTGGACGGAGCAAATCTGTCCGTCCGAAAGTGCTAAATTTATAGTATTTTATATCAATCTTTTATTCCAATAATGTTACAACCGCTAGCCCTTGTTGTCGCATTCCCTCGAACATCAAAACGCCTATGGCGGATTTTGTCTCGTTAGAGAAGGGCATGCTCCAGTTGTTTCGCTTCGCTACACCTACGCGGGCTACGCTTTCTTGTAACATTATTTGCATAATAAATTTTCGAATTAATCTAAGAAGCCTTTATAATGTCTCATCACTAATAAAGACTCTAATTGTTGTACTAACTCTAATGCAACTCCTACTACAATTAGCACTGAAGTTCCTCCAAATGCTAAATCTACTCCTGGTATAAATCTCACGAGCATTGGTAAAATTGCAATCACCGCAAGGAATAATCCTCCAAACCATAACAATTTTGATAAGACTGATGATAAATATTCTGTCGTTGGCTTTCCAGCTCTAATTCCTGGAATAAAGCCTCCGTTTTTCTTAATATTGTTAGATACTTCAGCTGGATTAAAGGTTGCATATGTATAGAAGAACGTAAATGCAACAATTAGTAGCAAGTATACAATCGCATTAACAATAGTATAGCCTACTGGTACAGCCGATGTTGATGTTGCAATTGAAAATTTGTAAATTACTGACCAAAATCCAGTTTGTGTTGCAATGTTTGGTACAAACATTTGAATTAACATCGCTGGGAATGTCATAAATGAAGAAGCAAAGATGATTGGCATAACACCTGCCATTGCAAGTTTTAATGGGATATGCGTATTTTGTGCTCCTACCATTTTTCTTCCCACAACTTTTTTTGCATATTGGACAGGAATTCTTCTTTCTGCTTGTTGTACAAAAACAACTCCCGCAATCAAAATCAATGTTCCAATAATAATTCCCAATGAAATTAATAATCCTGTAGTACTAAACGAACCTGTACCCATGATTAAATTCCAAATCATAGTAACAGCTGATGGAAGTCCTGAAATGATACCTACGAAAATAATCATAGAAATACCATTTCCAATTCCTTTATCTGTAATTTGTTCTCCAACCCACATTAGAAGTGCTGTTCCTGCCATGAGTGAAAGAACTACTAATGCTCCTGTTGAGAAACTATTATCTACGAAAATTCCAGAAGAACGATAATTTAGGTAAACAGCTAATGCTTGAATGAATGCTAGTACAATTGTTAATAGTTTTGTATAGCGGTTAATTTTATTTCTTCCTTCTTCTCCACCCTCTTTTGTTAGTCTTTCTAATGCAGGGATAACCATTGCTAATAATTGAATTACGATTGAAGCTGTAATATATGGGCTAATCGAAATTGCAAAAAGTGAAAATCTTGAAAAAGCTCCACCTGAAATTAAATCGATTAATCCTCCAAGTCCATTGCTATTTTGTGACATTGCATCACTCAATACAATGCTATTAACTCCTGGTACTGTAATAAAACAGCCAAATCTAAAAATGACAATTAAAAGTAATGTATATAAAATTCTTTTTCTAACATCTGGTGTCTTCAATGCATTTTTTATTGTTTTAAACATTAAATCACCTCAGCCTTTCCTCCTAAAGCTTCGATTTGTTCTTTAGCAGCTTTAGTAAATCTTACGGCTTTTACGTTTACTTTTTTCTCTAATTTTCCAGTTGCAAGAACAACGATACCGTCATTAATTTTTTTGATGATTCCGTCTTCTACTAAACTTTCAGCTGTAACATCTTCCTTTGAGCTTTTATTTAACATAGTAAGAGTTACTTCTGTATAGTTGTTAGCAAAAATATTGGTAAATCCTCTTTTTGGTAATCTTCTATATAATGGAGTTTGACCACCTTCAAAACCACGTCTTACTCCTCCACCACTTCTTGCTTTTTGTCCTTTATGTCCTCTTCCTGAAGTTTTTCCAAGACCTGAACCAACTCCACGACCAACTCTTGTTCTTTTTGTTGCTTTTTGTGCTGGCTTAATTTCGTCTAATTTCATTTTGTCATGACACCTCCTATTTTTAAATTTATTGTATTACAAGATTTCTTCTACTTTTTTTCCTCTTTTACGAGCTACTTGTTCAATTGTTTGCATGCTTTTTAATCCTTCGATAGTAGCATAAACAACGTTTCTTGGATTATTGGTTCCAATTACCTTTGTTCTAATATCTTTGTATCCTGCAAGCTCTAATACTGGTCTTACGCTACCTCCTGCGATAACTCCAGTACCTTCTGCTGCTGGCTTTAACATAACATTTGCACTACCAAATTTTCCAACATATTCGTGTGGAATGGTTGTTCCAACAATTGGAACTTCTACCAAATTTTTCTTAGCTTCTTCGATTGCTTTTTTTATTGCATCTGGTACTTCAGAAGCTTTTCCATTTCCTACACCAACATGACCGTTTTCGTCTCCAACAACAACAACAGCACTAAATCTAAAGGTTCTACCACCTTTTACAACTTTTGCTACTCTGTTGATTGCAACTACTTTTTCTTTTAATTCAGTCGTATTTTCTGATTGCACTTTTTCTTTCCTCCTTACTTTATAATATTTAGTTTTCTATCGGGTTCATAACTCTCTTAGAATGTTAAGCCGCCTTCTCTTGCTGCTTCTGCTAATTCTTTAACTACGCCATGATAAATGTATCCGCCTCTATCAAAAACAACTTCTTTGATATTTTTTTCACTAGCTCTTTTCGCAATTAAAGTACCTACTTCTTTTGCAGCTTCACGATTAGCATGCTTTGTTGCTACTTCTTTGTCTAAAGTAGAAGCTTGAACTAACGTATTTCCAGCGACATCATCAATAATTTGAACATAAAGGTTGCTATTACTTCTATATACGCATAATCTTGGTCTTTCTGGTGTTCCAGAAATTTTTCTACGTACTCTAATATGTCTTCTTTCTCTTTCCATTTTTCTGTCAGTTTTCTTAATCATCGTTCTTCTCCTTTCTCCTATTTATTTAGGATATTCCCTATCAATTTAAATCAAAAACGAGTTCTTTAAGTTCTAGAAAATTGCGATTTTAAGAAGCAATTTTCGTAGAAATTAGTTATGCAACCGTTACAAAATCTTAAAACTTTGTTTTTAAATTTTGTTAGGTTGTTTTGCTAGGCACACGAATAAAAATTTTTGAGGTAGTACAATCTGTACATCGAAAAAATTTTTATGAAGTGTAACAACGCAAGACGAAGTTTTTCATTTAAATTATGTTCCGTTTCTGTAATTTTACTTCTTACCGGCTTTACCTTCTTTACGTCTAATATGCTCTTCTGCATATTTAATACCCTTACCTCTATAAACCTCAGGTGGTCTCTTTGTTCTAATAACAGCTGCTGTTTGACCAACTACTTCTTTATCAATTCCTCTTACAACAATATGGTTAGCGTCTGTTAAATCAAATGTAACTCCTGCTGGTGGATCTATCTCAACTGAATGAGAGTATCCTAAGTTCATTACTAATTTGTTTCCTTGTTTTTGTGCTCTATAGCCAACACCATTAATTTCTAGTTCTCTTTTAAATTCATGAACAACTCCTTCAATCATGTTATTAATTAAAGTTCTTGTTAATCCATGTAAGCTTCTATTTTCTGCTTCATCATTAGGTCTTGTTACAGTAATTGTATTACCATCTAAGGTAATCTTCATATTTCTATGTAGATCTCTTTCTAGAGTTCCTTTTGGTCCTTTAACTGTAATATGATTTCCGTCTAATTTTACTTCAACACCTTCTGGTACAGTAATAGGTTTATTTCCTATTCTTGACATAGTTTTGTTTTCCCTCCTTTTCAAAATTAATAAAAATCTTTATTTTATATTACCAAACATAGGCTAGAACTTCTCCTCCAAGTCCTTCTGCTCTTGCTTCTTTATCTGTTTTAATTCCTTTTGAAGTAGAAATTAAAGCAATTCCTAAGCCATTTAGAACTTGTGGTAGTTCATCCTTAGTAGCATATACTCTTAGTCCTGGCTTACTAATTCTTTTAATACCATCAATAACTCTTACGCCATTTTCGTCATATTTTAATGTAATTCTAATAACCACTTGGCTATTATCATTTAATTCTTCATAAGCTGCAATATATCCTTCTCTAAATAGAATTGAAGCAATGGCTCTTTTCATATTAGATGCAGGAACATCAACAGTTTTATGTTTTGAACTATTGGCATTTCTAATTCTTGTTAACATATCTGCAATTGGGTCAGTTGTATTCATTCTCTTACCTCCTCTTTTCAATTCTTCTTTTTGAAATTTTACCTTTAAATTTGCTTCAAAATTAGTAGAATGCTAGGCGAACAAATAAAAATTTTTGAGATAGTACTTTGGTACATCGAATAAATTTTTATGTAGTTCAACGACGCAGGCTGCTGATTTTCAAGCAAATTTTCTACCAGCTTGCCTTTTTCACTCCCGGAATCTCTCCTTTATGAGCTAGCTCTCTAAAGCATACACGGCAAATTCCATATTTTCTAATATATGCATGTGGTCTTCCACAAATTTTGCAACGGTTATATTCTCTTGTTTTGTATTTTTGCGCTCTTTGTTGTTTTACTTTTAAAGATGTTTTAGCCATGAAATTCTCCTTTCCTTTCCTACTACTTTTTACTAATTATTTTGGAATGGCATTCCAAGTAAGCTTAATAATTCTTTTGCTTCTTCATCAGTCTTTGCAGTAGTAACGAATATAATATCCATTCCTCTAATTTTATCAATTTTATCATATTCGATTTCAGGGAAAATCAATTGTTCTTTAATTCCCATTGAATAATTTCCTCTTCCATCAAATGAATTATTTGATACTCCTCTAAAGTCTCTTACTCTTGGTAATGCGCTATTAAATAGTTTATATGCAAAATCATACATTTTTCCACTTCTTAATGTTACTTTGCATCCCATGTTAACACCTTCTCTAATTTTGAAGGCAGCAATTGCTTTTTTTGCCTTTGTAACAATTGGTTTTTGTCCTGTAATAATCGTTAAATCATTTATTGCATTTTCTAATGATTTAGGATTATCTTTAATATCTCCTAATCCAATATTAATGACAATTTTTTCAAGTTTTGGAACTTCCATCACTGACTTATAATTAAATTTTTTCATTAATGCTGGTATTACTTCTTTTTGATATTGTTCTTTTAATATTTCCATAGTCTATTGTAGACCTCCTTCCTATTTTAATTTGTTTCCACATTTCTTACAAACACGTACTTTTTCATCTTTTTCAATGATATATCCCACTCTTGCTGCTTTTCCACATTTTGGACATACAACATTTACTTTGCTGCTATGGATGGCGCATTCTACTGGAATAATTCCGCCTTCTTCTCCTTGTTTTCTAGGTTTAACATGTTTTTTTCTGATATTAACACCTTTAACAATGATCTTTTCTGTTTTAGGGATTACTTCTAAAACTTCTCCAGTTTTTCCTTTATCATTTCCAGATAAAACTTTAACAGTATCACCATTTTTTATTTTCATATTTTATTTTCACCTCTTTTATTTGTAAACTTTCCTGAACAAATCAAAAGCGAGTATAACTAGGCAGCCAAGCAAAAATTTTTGAAACTATACGAGTTGTATGTTGAAAAAATTTTTGTGATGGCTAACACCGTTAGACGAAGCTTTTCATTTGTTCTAGAGTACCTCAGGAGCTAGAGATAAAATTTTCATATAATCTCCATCTCTTAATTCTCTTGCAACAGGTCCAAAAATACGAGTTCCTTTTGGAGTTTTATCATCTTTAATAATAACTGCTGCATTTTCGTCAAATCTCACATAAGAACCATCTGCTCTTCTCACTGGCTTTTTTGTTCTTACAACAACTGCTTTGACTACATCACCTTTTTTTACAACGCCACCTGGTGTAGCTGTTTTAACAGAAGCAACAATAATGTCCCCTACTCCGGCATATTTTCTATATGAACCGCCTAAGCATCTGATACACATAATTTCTTTTGCTCCAGTATTGTCAGCAACTTTTAATATACTTTGTTGTTGTACCATTTTAGGTATCCTCCTTTTCTCTACTATTTTTAGTTTTCTATTGGGTACACGCTTTTTCATAGGGTTATTTCCTTAAGGTTAAAGTATGTCCCTGCTTGGTTTCAAGTTATTTAATCACTGCCTTTTCCATTACTTCAACTACTCTCCATCTCTTATCTTTAGAAAGTGGTCTTGTTTCCATTACTTTTACTTTATCACCTGTTTGACATTCATTGTTTTCATCATGAGCTTTTAATTTGTATGTTCTTTTTTGAATTTTTCCATACATTTTGTTCATTTCACTTGTTTCAACAGCCACAACAACTGTTTTATCCATTTTGTCTGAAACAACTTTGCCAATCATTACTTTACGAAGATTTCTCTCTTCCATAATCTTCTCCTTTCTTAGATTTTCTATCGGATACACGCCTTTTTCTAGAGTCATTTCTTTAAAGCTAAAGTATATCCCGCACCGGCTTTTATTTCTTAACTTCATTAAGTTCTCTTTCTCTTAATATTGTCTTAATTTTTGCAATGTCTTTTTTCACTTCTTTAATTTTCATAGGATTATCTAATCCGTTAGTTGCTAGGCTAAATCTTAATTTGAATAATTCATTCTTTAATTCAGCTAACTCTTTTTCTAAATCTGGTGAAGACATTTCTTTTATTTTATTAATCTTCATCACTATCACCACCTACTTCAGTTTCTCTTTTGACAAACTTACATTTTACAGATAGTTTATTCGCTGCTAAACGAAGAGCTTCTTTTGCAGTTTCTTCTGGAACTCCAGCAATTTCAAACATTACCCTTCCTGGTTTTACAGCAGCTACCCAATATTCTACGGCACCTTTACCTTTACCCATACGAGTACCAATAGGTTTTGCTGTCATAGGTTTGTCAGGGAAAATTTTAATCCAAACCTTTCCACCTCTTTTGATATAACGTGTCATTGCAACACGGGCTGCTTCAATTTGATTAGAAGTAATTAATCCAATCTCTTGAGATTGTAGACCAAATTCTCCGTCTGTTACTTGATTTCCTCTTGTAGCTTTTCCTCTTACTCTACCTTTTTGTTGTTTTCTATATTTAGTTCTTTTTGGCATTAATGGCATTATTTGTCTCCTCCTTCCACTTTCTTTTTCGCTGGAAGAATTTCTCCTTTATATATCCAAACTTTTACGCCAATTTTTCCATAAGTTGTATTTGCCTCTGCAAATCCATAATCGATATCAGCTCTTAAAGTTTGAAGTGGAATGGTACCTTCTTTATAGAATTCTGTTCTAGCCATGTCTGCTCCACCAAGTCTTCCAGATACTGCGGTTTTAATACCTAAAGCTCCTTCTTTCATGGTTTTTTGCATACATTGTTTCATAGCTCTTCTAAAAGAAATTCTTCTTTCTAGTTGTCCTGCAATATTTTCAGCAACTAGTTGTGCATCTAAATCAGTCTTTTTTACCTCAACAATATTGAGGTTAACTGTTTTGCCTATCATTTTTTCAAGTTCTACTTTTAATGTTTCTGCTAAATTTCCACCTTTTCCAATAATTAAGCCTGGTTTTGCAGCATAAACATTTACTCTTACAAATTTTGCAGTTCTCTCAATGACAACTTTATAAATACAAGCAACATATAATTTTTTCTTAACATATTCGCGGATTTTATGATCTTCTACTAGATAATCACTAAAATTCTTTTTATCTGCATACCATTTAGAATTCCAATCTTTAATGATACCTACTCTTAATCCGTTAGGATCCATTTTTTGTCCCATTTTGTTAAGTCCTCCTTCCTTAATCTCTTTCTTTTAACACGATTGTAATATGGCTTGTTCTTTTTCTAATTCGTGATGCCGAACCTTTTGCAGCTGGTCTAATTCTCTTTAATGTTGGACCTTGATTTGCATAAATTTCAGCAACATATAATTTTTCATGTGCCATGTGATGGTTATTTTCTGCATTGGCAATTGCTGATTTAAGTAATTTTTCTAAAATTTCACTAGATGCTTTTGGCGCATATTTAGCAATTGCTAAAGCTTCGTCAATATCTTTTCCTCTCATCAAGTCAGCTACAATTTTTACTTTTCTGCTAGAAATTCTAGCATATCTTAGAGTAGCCTCTGCTGATGGAACGATCACTTCTTCTTCCATGATTTTTTCCTCCTTTTAGACTATTTTCTATTTCTTAGTTGTTGTTTTGTCTCCTGAATGTCCTTTAAAAGTTCTTGTAGGTGCAAATTCACCTAATTTATGACCAATCATTTCTTCAGTAATATATACTGGGACATGTTTTCTACCATCATGAACAGCAATAGTGTGTCCAACCATTTGTGGGTAAATAGTAGAAGCTCTTGACCATGTTTTGAGTACTTCTTTGTTACCAGTTTCGTTCATTGCTTCAATTCTTTTCATCAACGCTGGAGCAACAAATGGAACTTTTTTGCTTGATCTTGACATAGCTTATTTCCTCCTTTTTACAATAAACTTGTTGGTTTGTTTATTTTTCTTTCTTGTCTTATATCCAAGTGCTGGTTTACCCCAAGGAGTCATTGGTCCTGCGTGTCCTACTGGAGCTTTACCTTCACCACCACCATGAGGGTGATCTACTGGGTTCATAACAGAACCTCTAACAGTTGGTCTAATTCCCATATGTCTTGTTCTTCCTGCTTTACCAATTTTTACATTTTCATGATCTGTATTTCCTACTGTTCCAATAGTTGCTCTACATACAGCCATGATTAATCTCATTTCTCCTGAAGGTAATCTAACATGAGCATATTTTCCTTCTTTTGCCATTAATTGAGCTTCTTGACCTGCTGCTCTTACTAGTTTTCCACCTTGACCCGGATGAATTTCAATATTATGAATCATTGTACCTACTGGAATTCTTTCAATTTTCATACAGTTTCCTGGTTTAATGTCGCTATGTTCTCCAGCCATTACTTTGTCTCCATCTTTTAGTCCAACTGGTGCTAAAATATACGCCTTTTCTCCATCTTCATATTCAATTAATGCAATGTTTGCGCTTCTATTTGGATCGTATTCAATTCCAATAACAGTTGCTGGCATATCTTCTTTATTTCTTTTAAAATCAATAATTCTATATTTTTGTCTATTTCCTCCACCTTGATGTCTTACAGTAATTCTACCATATGAGTTTCTACCTGCATTTTTCTTTTTGGTTGCAAGTAAAGTCTTTTCTGGTGTTTTCTTTGTAATTTCTCCAAAGTCTGAAACAGTCATGTTTCTTCTTGATGGAGTATAGGCTTTAAAGTGTTTCATTCCCATTGTTCTTTCTCTCCTTTATTATTTATTTTCCGAGTTATTTCTCGATAATTTATTCTCTTTCTTCTGGTGCATTAGATTCTTCGTGTTCCTTTTCTTCTAAGAACATATCAGCATATTGACTAATTTTTCCTATCTCGCAGATTTTTAATAGATTTTGCTTTGCCATTTTGAAAACTTCTATTAAACTGGTTTTATCTATCTGCCCTTCAATCATTTGCTGCTTAGAAGTAGTTAAGATTTGTTCAATCTGCTCAACATTATCAATTTGCGCTAAAACACTATTATTGGCTGTGGTAAATACGTCATAATAATAATGTCTATATATTTCTGCCAATGCCGTAACCTCATCTTGCAATTTAGCCAATTCACACTTTTGTTTATCTGCGCAGTTTTGTTCTAACTGATGAGCTCTTTCTTGAACCCTTTGTTTTAATGCTGTTACATATTGTTGCATATCATATTTTTGTTTTACCGTTGGTTTAATTTCCATTTTTATTCTTAAGCTCCCATGAAGTGTTCAATTGAATCTTTATATTTCTTAGAAACTTTTACTTCTTTTCCACCTTTTGCTAAATAAGTTTTTTCAGATGGGTTTGTATCAATTGTAACAATAGCTTTTTTCCAGCTTGATGTTTTTCCTGATGTTTTTCCCATTCTTTTTTCTTTTCCTTTAACTGAAATGGTGTTGACATTTAATACTTTTACTTCAAATAATTTTTCTACAGCATTTTTAATGTCGATTTTGGTTGCTTTTTTGTTTACTTTAAAGGTATACTTTCCAGCTTGTAATTCATCATTACTTTTTTCAGTAATAACTGGTGCAATAATAATATCTTCAGCGTTCATTATGCGTACACCTCCTCTAATTTTTTCACAGTAGCTTCAGTCATAACTAAGTTTTGATGTTTTAACAAATCATAAACATTAATTGTACCAACTTGAAGTACTTTTACTCCTTCAATGTTTCTTGCTGATTTTTGAATAGTATCATCTTTTTCAGGAATTAAAATAACTGTTTTTCCCTCTACTTTTAAGTTGTTTAGAATTCTTACCATTTCTTTTGTTTTAATTTCTTTTAATGGTAAACTTTCTACAACTGTTAATTCATTTTCTAATACTTTAGAACTTAGCATTGATTTAATTGCTAATTTCTTTTCTTTTTTATTAACTGTATAGTTGTATGAACGTGGTTTTGGTCCTAATGCAACACCTCCACCAACCCAATGTGGTGCGCGAATACTACCTTGTCTTGCACGACCTGTACCTTTTTGTCTCCATGGTTTTCTTCCACCACCAGATACTTCTGCTCTTGTTTTGGTACTTTGAGTTCCTTGTCTTTGATTAGCTAGGTAGTTTACTAAAACGCTATGTACCACTGCCTCGTTTGGTGCTAACCCAAATACTTCTTCTTTAAGCTCAATTGATTTAAGCTTTTTACCTTCTATATCATATACGTCTACGTTAGGCATTTCTCTTTCCCTCCTTATTATTTACTTTTTACACTTGTTTTTAGTTTGAGAATAGCTCCATTTGCTCCTGGTACACTACCTTTTACTAAAATCACATTTTTATCTAAATCTACTTTTACAACTTCTAGGTTTTGAACAGTCACTGTTTGAGCTCCCATATGTCCTGGTAATTTTTTACCTTTAAATACTCTACCTGGAGTTGATGTTGGTCCCATTGAACCTGGTCTTCTATGATACATAGAACCATGTCCCATAGGTCCTCTTGATTGTCCATGACGTTTAATAACACCTTGGAATCCTTTTCCTTTTGAAGTTCCTTGAATATCTAATTTTTCTCCCGCTTCAAAAGTATCAACTTTTAATTCAGTACCTACTGTTATTCCTTCAACTGAATCTAATCTAAATTCTCTTAAATGTTTTTTAGGTGTAATATTTACTTTTGCATAATGTCCTTTGACTGGCTTGGTTACCTTGTGTTCTTTTACGTCACCAAATCCTAATTGAATAGCATTGTATCCATCTGTTTCGACAGTTTTTACTTGTGCTACTACGCAAGGACCTGCTTCAATAACAGTTACTGGAATTACTTTTCCTTGTTCGTCAAAGATTTGAGTCATTCCGACTTTCTTTCCGATTAATCCTTTTTTCATTTTTATTTCCTCCTATACGATTTTTCGTATAAGTTATCTGTGCTTATCTTTTTTTGTACAGCTAACTTATATTGGCTAATATTTGTATACTAGCTTGTAAGCATTTTAGTGAAAAGCTTTCGCTTTCTTATCTAAGATTTGCAACTTCACTTAAGTTCAGTTGCATAAGCTAAATGTGACATTATAGCTTAATTTCGATATCAACACCAGCTGGTAAATCAATTTTCATCAAGCTATCAACTGTTTTTTGTGTTGGGTAAAGAATATCAATTACTCTTTTATGTGTTCTCATTTCGAATTGTTCTCTTGAATCTTTGTGTTTGTGTGGAGAACGTAAAATTGTAACAATCTCCTTTTGTGTTGGTAGTGGAATAGGACCTGAAACTTTAGCTCCTGTTTTTTTAGCAGTATCTACTATCTTTTCAGCAGACTGTTCTAAAACAACATGATCATAAGCTTTCAATCTTATTCTGATTTTTTCGCTTGTTACTGCATTTTCCTTTTTGGTTGCCATTGAATTTTCCCTCCTCTTTTTATTTTGGTCGGAAGTTATAACGCACCCTGGTGTTTCATTTTAAACCAATATTAAAACCCAAGTTTGCATGATACGCTTGGGATAAGTGCTTGTTTGTTGTTAACTTACCGCCTTGGTCTAAGCCACGACATACTCCATAAGAGTTCCCTCCAATCCTCTCTTTCAAGGATTGTAGCCACATCTTACTTCATCGCCAAATACATGCTTTATTATTATACTATGTTTTGGTTGGTAAAGTCAAGTATTTTTGTAAAATTTGTGCATTCTGTAGTTATTTTTAAAACCCAGATTAACAAAATGTTGTTAATCTGGGTCTTAAATTACCAATCTTCTCGCAAGTCAATACTTTTATTTAGTAGTATCCGCGTATTCCAAATTGGTTAGGAGCATTCCTCAATAGTTGAAATTGCTGAGAGAAATACAAATTCTCTCCTGTGTGCTTCCGCGACGATAATTAACTCATCATCCCATGCAACAATTCTACCAGTCATCTGATATCCATTTTTAATGATTAGTTTAACCTCTTTGTCCCGCTTGTACATTTCAACGAGAAATTCTTGTAGTAAATGTCTGTCTCTCATCATGTTATTCACTCCGTTTTTTATTTAATTTAAGGTGTTCCCTTATGTAGCTATTATAGCACTTTTCCATTTATTTAGCAAGTTTTCTTTTGTTCATTCTAACTTAATATCAGTATTTTTTTAAATTACTCTTTCTTTTCTGCTTGTTGAATTAAGTCTTCCATCGTATGCCAAGCAAGTAAAGCACATTTTACTCTTGCCGGCATGTTGGCAATATTTTTAAAAGCAATGGCATCTTCTAATTTTTCTAATTTCTCTTCGTCTTTTATTTCCCTTTTAATCATTTCAATAAAGGTTTGAATGATTTCTTTTGCCTCTTGAATTGTCTTTCCTTTTAAAGTTTCTATCATAATAGAAGTAGAACTTTGAGAAATAGCACAACCATGTCCTGTAAATGCCATATCTTCAATGACATTTCCATTTAATTTGACTTGCAGCTCAATTTCATCTCCGCAATTAGGATTATGCCCTTTTTCGCAAAAATCACAAGACCCCAGTTGCTTTTTATGATAGGAATTCATGCTATGTTCCATAATTAGCTCATTATAAAAATCGTCTAATTCACTCATTTTTTTCTCCTTTTTAATGAATATTCTATGTCAAGAATATTATGGATTTATTTTAGGTCAAGAATACTATGATTTATGGAATGACGAATGCGATTGAAACAAATGAGAATTGGTATTCTTAGAGAAAATGTAGACTGAGGGTGCAAGTTTCTTGGAGAGGCTCAGTCAAGTTTTCTCATAGAAGACCAATGAATGTTTCATGAGCCGAGGAATGAAATAAATCATAGTATTCTTGACCATAAATATAATCTATTTTTTGATATATTTTTCAAACATCTTATAAGCTTTTTCCAATGCTTTCACAAGCCTATCCACATCTTCCTTTGTGTTATATAAATAAAAACTTGCCCTACAGGTAGAATCAATTCCTAAATATCTCATGAGTGGTTGTGCACAGTGATTGCCTGACCTGATGCATACTCCTTCGGAATCTAAAATGCTTGCCACATCATGTGGGTGAACTCCTTGAATATTAAAAGAAATCACACTAGAATGATGTTCTCCATTTGGCGTTTCATAAAGTGTAATATAGTCTAATTTTGATAATTGCTCATTAGCATAGGAAACTACTTCCTGTTCAATTGACTGAATGGTATCATATCCAACAGTTTGGAGATAGTTAATCGCAGCACCTAGTCCTACTACCGCCCCCACATTTTGTGTTCCTGCCTCAAATTTCTGTGGAAGAGGTGCAAAGGTTGTTTCTTGTTCGTAGACATATTCAATCATTTCGCCCCCCATTAAAAATGGTGACATTTTTTCAAGTAATTCCTTTTTACCATAGAGTACTCCAATTCCCAATGGTGCTAGCATTTTATGTCCTGAAAACACTAAGAAGTCTGCATCTAAGTCTTGCACGTCAATTTTCATATGAGGAATACTTTGTGAAACGTCTACAACAACAATTGCTCCTTTTTCGTGAGCATATTGAATAATTTCTTTAATTGGATTAATCGTTCCTAGTACATTTGATGAATGCGTGATTCCCACAATTTTTGTTTTGTTTGTAATTTTTTCTTTCCATTCTTTTTCTGATATTTCGAACTCCTCATTGATGTACATATAATTTAATTGGCTACCTGTTTTTTTGCTCACATATTGCCAAGGAACCAAATTAGAATGATGTTCCATAATAGAGATCACAATTTCATCGTCTTGCCTCAAGTTTTCTAATCCATAAGAATAAGCCACCAAATTTAAACTTTCACTTGCATTTTTGGTAAAAATAATTTCTTCCGCTTGTTTTGCATGAATAAAGTCAGCTACCTTTTTTCTTGTTTCTTCATAAATTTCTGTTGCCTCGACACTTAATTCATAAGCTCCTCTATGAGGGTTGGCATTAGATTGCTCATAGAATTTTTGTACCGCTTCTATTACTTGCTTTGGTTTTTGCGTGGTTGCGCTACTGTCTAAATAGCTAATCGCTCTATTATTTAATAGTGGAAAATCTTCTTTGATATTCATTAATCTAATCTCCTATCTATTTCTTCCATCAATTCGTTTCTAACTTCTTCGTCACAAATTCGCTCCAATATTTTTTGAAATCTTGCTTTGATAATCAATTTAGTTGCCTCTTGCTTATTAATTCCTCTCGACATGATGTAAAAAATTTCTTTTTCATTTAGTTTTCCAGATGCTGTTGAATGATTTCCTTCTACATCATCTTCTGTACATAGTAGCATTGGAAGAGCAATTGATTTTGCTCTGTCGGATAGCAACATGCAATATTCGTTTTCGTCACCTTTTGCTTTTTTGCAACCTTTTTTAAAGTCAATGGTTCCTTTAAAATTTTTCTTTGCATTGTCTTTTAAAGCGCCTTGCACATCGATATTAACATTTGTTTTTTGTCCTCTTAGCTCTGCAATATAGTTAATATCTTTTAACTGATTTTTTCTTCCTAAATAAATAGCTTGTAAGTCGTTATTGGCACTTTCACCCGTCATATTAGCGTAATAGTTTTGAATACTATTTTTTGCCCCTAAATCAATCACTGTATACTGCAAGTTACTATTTTCTTCTAATGAATTTTCCATTGCTAAAAAAAAGTTAGAAGATTCATTTAGTAAATTAATTACAAATACATTAATCATTACTTGCTGACATGCCACAATTTTAATGATACTATTGACAAAGCATTCTTTTTCAGTGTTTGATTTGTACTCAACAATAACATTGGCATTTTCCTTTGCATCAATTTCGATATAGTTAATCAAGTTAGTGTTTTCATCATCAAAATGATAAATCATTTTAATGTCTTTATCTTGTTTATCAACCGTAATTTTTGCCTTATGATTGGCACATTGCATGACATTTTTTAGCAAGCTATCACCAAGTCCATATGTCAGTCCACTTACTGCTACATTATTCTCTACAAGATTGCTACTTGTAATTGTAGCCGGCTTGAATGACCAAACCTTTTCAGGAATATTAACATCTTCTAATTTGATATTGTTAATTTTAAAATTTCTTGATGTTCTTACTGGTGTTCGATTTACTTTTAACATTGTATAATCCTTTCTTTATTTTTTACCCAATTGCTCCTTTTAACTCCATATTAATTAAATTATTCATTTCTACTGCATATTCGACTGGTAGTTCTTTAGAAATAGGGTATGCAAAGCCGCGTACTATCATGGCCTTAGCATCTTCTTCTGATAGTCCCCTTGACATTAAATAGAAAATTTCTTTATCACTAATTTTTCCAATTTTCGCTTCATGGGAGAATTCTACTTCATCAGTTTGAATATCGTTAACTGGAATGGTATCAGAACGAGAATTGTCGTCTAGCATTAAAGATTCACAACTCACACTACATTTGGATTGTTTGGCATTTTCTGCAATTCTTACCAAAGCTCTGTATGTGCAGGCTCCCCCTTCTTTAGAAATGGATTTTGAATTGACTACTGAAGACGTATTTGGTGCATTGTGAATTACCTTAAAGCCTGTGTCTAAGTTTTGTCCTTTTCCAGCAAAGGTGATTCCGGTATATTCTGTTTTTGCTCCTTCACCATTTAAAATACTCATTGGATAAAGCATAGAAACTTTTGAGCCAAAAGAACCTGTTACCCAATCAATTTGTGCATTCTTTCCGACAATTGCTTTTTTGGTATTTAAGTTCATCATATTCTTTGACCAGTTTTCAATAGTAGAATATCTTAAATAAGCGTTGTCCTTCACATAGAGCTCCACACACCCTGCATGTAAATTTACTTTGTTATATTTTGGCGCAGAACAACCTTCAATAAAATGCAGGCTTGCTCCTTCATCGACAATAATTAATGTATGTTCAAATTGCCCCGATTCTGGTGAGTTAAGTCTAAAATATGATTGCAAAGGAATATCTACTTTTACGCCTTTTGGTACATACACAAAAGAGCCACCTGACCACACCGCCGCATGAAGTGCAACAAATTTGTGGTCATTTACTGGAACACACTTCATGAAATAATTTTTAACAATTTCAGGATATTCCCTCACAGCAGTTTCCATATCGGTATAAATGACACCTTGTTTTAACAAGTCTTCTTTCATACTATGATACACTACTTCGGAATCGTACTGCGCGCCAACACCTGCTAAAGACTTTCTTTCCGCTTCTGGAATTCCTAACGTATCAAAGGTATTTTTTATTTCTTCTGGAACGTCATCCCAGCTGGTATTTAGTTTTGATTTTGGCTTCACATAGGTGGCAATCTCGTCCATTTTTAATTCAGACAAGTCAGGTCCCCATGTTGGTAACTCTAAGCTGTTATAGGTTTCTAAAGCCTTTAATCTTATTTCTTTCATCCATTCCGGGTCATTTTTTTGCCTTGAAATTTCTTCCACAATTTCGCGATTTAACCCCTTTTGTATTTTAAAGGCATATTCGTCTTCATTTTTAATATCATAGATATTTCTGTTAATATCTTCTACTTGTATTTTACTCATTTGAGATCCTTTCTATTTGTACTTAGCATATCCATTTTCTTCAATTTCTTTCGCCAAACGGCTATCACCTGTTTTGACAATTTTTCCATCAACTAAAATATGCACATAGTCTACTTTTAAGTGGCTTAAAATGCGAGTATTGTGAGTAATAATTAGCACTGCATTTTTGTCATTTTTAAACATTTCAATTCCCTTTGAAACCGTTTTAATAGCATCAACATCTAATCCAGAATCTGTTTCATCAAGAATGGCAAGTTTTGGATTTAATACGAGCATTTGTAAAATTTCGTTTTTCTTTTTTTCTCCACCTGAGAAACCAACATTTAAATTTCTTTCAATTAACTTTGGATTCATATTTAATTCTTGCATATACTCTTCTACTTGCTTTTTAAATTCAAAAATTTTGACAGGCCTGTCCGTCATTTTTCCTTTGGCAAATTTCAAAAAATTGAGCGTAGAAATTCCTGGAATTTCTTCTGGCAATTGAAAAGACATAAAAATGCCTTTTTTTGCAATTTTATCAGTGGTGAAGTCTTGAATATTTTCTCCTTCAAATTCTATGCTTCCCGCCGTCACTGTATATTCTGGGTTATGGAAAATACTATTAGCAAGTGTTGATTTTCCTGCCCCATTTGGTCCCATGACTACATGAACTTCTCCTTCATGTATAGTTAAATTCA
Organism: Clostridia bacterium; assembly: GCA_017479865.1. Classification (GTDB taxonomy): domain Bacteria; phylum Bacillota; class Clostridia; order TANB77; family CAG-508; genus CAG-273. The sequence continues at coordinate 1,172 of JAFVBS010000016.1, read as the reverse complement.
AACCTTTTAATATTTCTTTTTCTCCTGCATTTGCATGCAAGTCTTTCATTTCTAATAATGTTTTCATTTTGTCTCTCCTTATTCATACCTTTCAAGTAGGAATTATACCACGTTATTAAGTAGTAGTCAATACTAGCGCATGTTTACATCCATAAATTTCCTTTGGTTATTCTTAACATAGTAGCGAAATTAAAATCTAATTTTGTATAAAACTCTAGAATAATTTGATTTTTTGTGTTATTATATCAATTAGGCGGTGATACAATTTGAATTTAAAAAACGAATATAAAATTACTCTTAAGAAAATATTTTTACACCTTCATTTGGTGAATAAGCATAGATTTTTAGTGCTTCGATTATCTTGTAAAGCAGGAATTCCTTTACGAGGTTTGATTCATGACTTATCAAAATACAGTCCCACTGAATTTTGGGAGAGTGTAAAGTATTATGCTGGTGATTGTAGTCCTATTAGTAATGCCAAGAAAGATAAAGGATACAGTGCTGCCTGGTTGCATCATAAAGGTAGAAATAAACATCATTGTGAATATTGGTATGACCCTTCCTTATCAGATTGCTATATTATGATGCCTCTCAAATATTTTAAAGAAATGGTATGTGATACACTAGCAGCTGGAATGAGCTATCAAGGAAAAAATTGGACAAAGGAATATCAATTAAGCTATTGGAATAAAGCAAAGGATAAAGCTTTATTAGATGATAAAATGAAAAATCTTCTCACGCGAGTATATACCGATATTTCTCTTGAGGGGGTCAAGCCAGTAGTAAATCGTAAGAATTTACAAAAGTTATATAATGAGTATATGCAATAACTATTTTATCATATTTGCACAAAGAAAAAAGTGGCTAAAAAACCACTTTCATTGGAGCACGTAGCGGGAATCGAACCCGCATAGCCAGCTTGGAAGGCTGGAATTCTACCATTGAACTACACGTGCATATTTTGCTTGGAACAAATATTATTATAATGCCTAATTGAAAGTTTGTCAACTATTTTTTGAAAAATTTTTCAGTTTGTGAAATAAAAAGTTAAATGCAATTATTTTTAAAATTAGTTGCATTTAGTCTGAAATTAAGGTGTTAGTGAAAGATTTAATGCATATCCTTATATTTCCTGTTATAATTATTATGTAAATGTTATTGGATGTTGAAGT
>JAFVBS010000015.1 GCA_017479865.1 Clostridia bacterium | reverse complement strand
GAAACCAACAACCGAGTTTTCTTCATATTGAAAACCCCTTTCTATGTAATTGTACCTGAAATACAACAGATACATTTTTAATTATAACACGAAGTAGGCTTAGAGTCAAATATAATTAAAAGTTGGCTTTGGTAATATTTTGTTTTCTTTTTTCTATAGAATCTGTTGACATGTTAAATCGTGTGCGATATAATTAAAACGGCATGAATGAAGGAGAAAGAAAATTGGTATAAAAAGGAGTAAATATGAATTATTAGAGAAGAAGAATATTTCTATGCTAAAAACAGACCTACTGATGAAGAATTAAAGGAAGCAGAAAATTTCGCAAAGAAATTCATTAATTAAGAGTTTAATAGAATAGGAAAATATAAAGTTGGAAAGGAGTAATCATTGTGAAAAAAGTTATTTTAGCAATTGATGGAATGACTTGTTCAGCATGCTCTAATGGACTCGAAAAGTATCTTAATAAGCAAAATGGTATCAAACAAGCAACAGTGAATTTAGTGATGAATACTGCAAGTATAGAATATGATGATAAGCAATTAAGTTTAGCCGATTTAGATAAGTTTGTTGAAAAAGCCGGTTTTAAAAGTTTGGGAATTGATACTTTTGAGAAAGAGCAGAAAAAGAACTCTAATGAAAAATATAAATTAATTGCGATATCCATTTTATCAATATTAACTTTATATGTGTCTATGTCTCATATGGTAGGACTACCTGTTATTCCATATTTACACATGATTGATTATCCACTAAATTATAGTGTTTGCTTGCTTATTTTAACTACAATCGTTTTGATTTTAGGTTGGAAAATCATCAAAAATGGAGTGAAAAATTTAATTCATAAAACTCCAAATATGGATACATTAGTTACAATTGGGGTAGTAGCAAGTTACGTCTATAGCTTATATGGAACGATTATGATTATTAGAGGTCAAACAGATTTCGTAGAAAATCTATATTATGAATCAGCTGCAATAGTCATATTTTTCATTGAAATAGGAAAGTTTATTGAAAACAAAAATAAGAATAAAACAAAAGAAGCTTTGCAAAAATTGATGACAATAACGCCAAAAGATGCAGTAATTATTAGAGATGGAGAAGAAATAACAGTTACAATTGATGAAATACAAAAAGGAGATATTGTAGTTTGTAAACCTGGAGAAAAAATTGCTGTTGATGGAACAGTGGTAGAAGGTGTTACACATATTGATGAATCATTCATTACAGGCGAAAGTGTTCCAGTAAAAAGAGAAGAAGGTTCAAAAGTAATAGCAGGAAGTATAAATTATGAAGGAACTATCAAATATAAAGCAGAAAAAATAGGAAAAGAATCAACTGTATCTGAAATTGTAAGAATGGTAGCAGAGGCTACAAATACAAAGGCTCCAATAGCTAAGATTGCAGATACAATCAGTAGTTATTTTGTACCTAGTATTATAGCTCTAGCAGTTTTAGCGTTTATCATTTGGATTGCTATCACAAAAGATTTTGCGTTTAGTATGAATATCTTTGTATCAATTTTAGTAGTTGCTTGCCCTTGTAGTTTAGGCTTAGCAACACCTCTTGCGATAGTAATCGCATCTGGCTTATCTAGTCAAAAAGGAATTTTAGTAAAATCAAGTGAAGCCTTAGAGAATGCTCACAAAGTAAAAACGATTGTATTTGATAAAACAGGAACATTAACAAATGGAACATTAAGTATTTCAAAGATATACAACTATTCAAACGAAAGTGAAGATGAAATATTAAAACAAGTTGCAAGTATCGAAAAGAAGTCAGAACATCCAATTGCTTGGGCAATAACGAATTCTGCAATAGAAAAGAATATAGAATTAGAAGAGGTTACAGATTTTAAAGCAATCGCAGGATATGGCGTTTATGCCAAAATAAAAGAGGATGAATTCTATATTGGCAATAGGAAATTAATGCAAGAAAATAAAATAGAAATTGCAAACGAAAAAGATGAAACTAACTTAGCAGAAAATGGAAATAGTATTTTGTTTGTAGCCAAAAATAAAGAATTACTTGCTTTAATTGGTGTGAAAGATATTATAAGAGAGAATATCAAAGATACAATAGCAAAATTAAAAGCTAGAAATATTGATATTGTAATGCTTACAGGTGATAATGAAAAAACTGCAAAATATATTGCAGATGAAATTGGAATAGAAAATGTAATTGCAAATGTCAAACCAAAAGAGAAAGCAGAGAAGATTCAAGAATTAAAACAAAATGGACGAGTTTTAATGTGTGGAGACGGAATTAATGATAGTGTTAGTTTAGTTACAGCAGATATAGGCGTTTCCATTTCTAACGGAACAGATATTGCAATAGATTCAGCAAATGTTGTTTTAATGAATGGTAATTTAGATAAGATTAATGATTTAATTTATATCAGTTATAAAACAATTAGAAACATCAAACAAAATCTATTTTGGGCATTTTTCTATAACATATTAATGATACCAATTGCTGCTGGATTATTAAATGCATTTGACATCTTGCTTAATCCAATGATTGCAGCTTTTGCTATGACAATTAGTAGCTTGACAGTTGTATTGAATGCGCTAAGATTAAGAAGAATCTATAAAAAAGGAGAAAATTAAAATGAAAAATAAAATTTTACCAATCGTTGCAGGAGTTTTAGTGATAGTTGCTATATTAGTAATTGTCTTAATTCCAAAAGATAACAAAAAAGAAACTGAAAGTGTAGCACAAAG